>NZ_JBFAAI010000011.1:0-272609 GCF_040639655.1 Actinoplanes sp. NPDC023801
GCGACAAACCGATCTCCTCGCCGGCTTCTTCGCCAACACCGGCATGACCCTCGACCCGGAACTACCGTGACGACGCGAACCTCAGCCTTTCAACCTCTGTAGCGGACATGGAAGATTCCGCGTCCATGGACACCGCGGTCCCTGCTGACGGACACGACGAATCCGTGCGGGCGGACAACGGCGCTGACGGTCTGTAACTGGCCCCTCGGGCCGATGAACAGCAGGAGCGAGATTACGCGGCGGTCCTGGAGGATTGCGATCGGATGCTGCCGCACCGCTTCCGCTTCTCGGCGCGATAGACGCGCCTGTGGTGCGGGTCGGCTTGCCACTGAATTCCTTCGGCCACTGCCCCAGAGTCGGAAGAGCCGGCACCTCGAGCCATTAATGATGATCGCTCCTCTGGAACCCATCCTCCAACACTCGGTGTAACGGCAAGCGCTGAAAGATCTTTCGTGCACGTGTCCGCGGATCTGGACTATCTCGTGTCCGTCAACAGTGCGCGAAGCTGACTTGAGCAGCGAGCTGGTGTGCGCGTCGGCGACCTAGGCCAGCGGCCCAACGGAAGCGCTGCGGTTACGCGGGTAGGAGGTGGCGTGGTTGAGGGCGTGCCGGGCGCCGCCGAGCGAGCATGCGCCGATGTTGAGGCGGCCGCCGTCGAGGGCGCCATAGCGATCGCGAAGCCGACGCCCTCCGCGCCGAGCAACGCGGCGCCGGGCACACCGACTGCGTCCAGGATTCTTTGGTGGATAGGCTGGGCGCTTCAGCCCATTTTGGCACCGTTCGGCCCGGACGACGACCCTTCCGCTTTGATGCCGACCTCGACGAGGGCCGCCGAGATCCCGGCGTTGCCCGTTCGGTAGTGACGAGGCACCTTTTTTGGCCCCCTCCCACCGAAGGCAACGCAGCGCCTCCGAGGCATGAAGCGTTCTAGCTACAGCAAGCGACGACGGCAATTGCGGATGCTGACAGTCTGACACTGGTGGGATGATCACGGCATGGACGCGAGGCCGCTGACACAGCGAGAGCGAGCTGTGCTTGACGCCCTTCTGGCGGTTGACTTCCCTGACGTTGCGACCCTGCGGCGCCAGGCGATGGAAGTAGTCGTCGTCGACGCCTGCGGCTGCGGGTGCCCGTCCATCGACTTCCAGCATGGCCGCGGGCTCGGGATGACGGTACGAGCCAATGCGGGCGTTCGAGGCTCCCACAACGGTCTGTTCCTCTACACGATTGAGGATCCGCAGCGCGGTGAAGTCCTCGGCGGCATCGAGTGGGTCGGCGTCGAGGAGACGGACCCGGACGAGCTCCCATCGCCGGAGCTACTGGACATCGAGGCTGCTTGACGGAAGAGCCCGCCCACCCGCCTGCAGGCAGGTCCGGATGCTGGCTGGGCTGAAACCGGTACGCCGTCACGCGTCCCGAACTCGCAACACCTCAATACGCGATGCCGTCAGTATTTCCGCAGATCAGAGCACTGATCAGTTGATGTGGTACTCAAAGGCGTTCGTTTTGGCGTCACCGTGATGCGGATGCGAACGCGAGTCTGACTATCTCCGCGGGCTCGGGCATTGGACCGCTGTGCGAGTTCCTGAGGGTGCCTGTCCCGGGAGGGCCGTTCCCGCACGACAATGCGGCGGACGGATTCGAGCGGGATCTGCAGCGCCGGACCCTGGCCATGTATGCGCGCAGCCTCGCCGGGATGGCGGCGGTGACGGCGGTGCTCGGTGCGGCCGCGGTCGCGTACCGGATGCACCGGTACCGATAGCGGCGGCCGCGGAGTATCGACACGGCATCACCTCACGCCGGCAGTTCGTCAGGCACCCGCTCATCCGGGATCCGGGCGGCCGCTCATGCGTTACCGTCGATGCGTGATTGAGCTGTGGTATCAGTCCGGTGACCTGGCGCGGCTCCGGTTCGCCCGGTCTCCCATGCAGGAGCTCATGACCAGCATGCTCGTCGGGCGCCGTACCGATCGAGCGCGGATGCACCAGCCGTGGGCGCGCTCGGTCCGGGGCTCCGTCGCTGCTCTGCGGCTCGATCTGCTGCGGCCGCTGCTCGACGACCCGCGGTACTTCCCGGATTTCCTGACACCCACGCCCGGGCGGATGGACACCCGGTTCACCGACGAGCTGGACCGGCTGCGTGCCACCCCCGCCGCGGTCGTACGGTCTCAGCTGGAGCTGCTCGGCGGCGCCGCGCCGCCGCCGGACGCGCTCCGGTCCTTCTATGACGATCCCGATCGCCAGCTCGGCCGGCTCGCCGCCGAGATCCAGTCCTACTGGGCGGCGGCGATCGAGCCGATCTGGCCGCGCCTGGCCGCGCTGCTCGACGCCGAGATGGACTATCGGGCCGACCAGCTGACCTCCGGCGGCATCGTGCGCCTGCTCGGCAACCTGCACCCCGAGCTGGAGTACGCGCCGGATGCGTTGCGGATCCGATGGCCCACCTGGCAGACGCAGGGCCGGCTCGACGGAACCGGGCTGACTCTGGTGCCGTGCGTGTTCGTGTGGCCCGCGCTACTGGTCGACATCGATCCGCTGGCGCCGAAGCTGATCTACAGCCCGCGCGGCGTGGGGCAGGTCTGGGACGGCTCGGCCCGGCGCCCGGCACTGCCCATCGCAGACCTGCTCGGACGCAGCCGGGCGACACTGCTGGCGAAGCTCGATCTGCCGCTGTCCACGACGCAGGTCGCCCGCGAGCTCGGGCAGAGCCCTTCGTCGATCAGTGAGCACCTGTCCGTGCTGCGCCGCTCCGGCCTGGTCACCTCCCGGCGATCGGGACGCTCCGTGCTGTACCAGCGCACCACCCTCGGCACCGAACTGCTGGGTGCCGCCGCACCCGGCGATCATTCGGCGAGGAGCGAATCGTGGAGCCGCCGCATCGGTTGACCGACGATCGTCGGGACAGAGTCTCGAATCACGGAGGTCGACATGCGTACGAAAAAGGCATTGTCCTTGGCGGCAGCTCTGACGCTGGTGACGGCGACGTCAGCGGCGGCAGCACCGGCGTCAGCGGCACCGGCGCCAGCACCGGCGCCCGAGCGGGCATTGAGCGGTGGCGGCTGGGAGCCGACCAGCACGCCGCCGTTCGTCCTCCCGGCCGGACAGATCTGCCCCTTCGAGCTGAAGGGCGACATCGTCGCCGACCGCGAGTGGATGCGTACGGTAGCCACCTTCCCGGACGGCAAGCCGCAGGTGCAAGACTTCGCCGGTGTGCTGGTCATCCGGTTCACCAACACCAGCAACAAGCGCTCGGTAGTCCGGGACGCGACCGGCACGATCCGGGTCTACCACCTGCCGGACGGCACGAGGATCCAGCAGCTACACGGCCACAACGCGCTGCCGGTGCGGGCGGCCAACACAGGGTTCCCCGGCGGTGACTACATCACCAGCGGCGACTTCGTCGTGATCGACCGGCCGGGCGGCGTCCGGGAGGTCCCGGTCCGGCTCGGCAAGATGGAGAACCTTTGCAAGACCCTTGCCTGACGGGCCGCCCGGCTCGTTGTACACGTAGGTGAACGCTGGGATGGCCGCCCCGCGGCCGACCGTGGCCATTCCAGATCCTGCGGCAAAGCCGGCGATCCACCCAGTTGCCCGACGACCACGTCGCCGGCCCCGGCTCGATGAAACCGGACGGCGGGACGCAACAGCCCGATCCACCTATCTTCGTGACCGTCCTTCGTTTCCATTTCCACCAGCCCGCCAGCGTGGCGCCGTACTTGCTGGTCAGGTCCTTGATGGCCAGGCCTTCGCAGCCGGCGGCGTGGTAGGTGTCGAACCAGTCGCGGGCTTCGTCGGGGTCGCGGGTAGCCGGGCACAGTGTCAGGCCGGGCGGGTTACCGGCGAGGAGTTCTTCCCGCAGTAGCCGGCGCTCGAGCAAGGGCCGGTCGAGAAGTTCGTGGCCGTCGAATTCGAGCAAGTCGTAGACAATGTACGAGGCGGGGTGCGTCAGGTCTTTGAGCTGCCTCGATAGCAAGTAGATCCGGCTGCTTCGGCGAATGCGAGGCATCTCCAGCCGTCGTTCTCCAGACTCCCGGTGTCTCGTGAGACACCGGCAGTCTGGCGGCAGGCGTCCTCGAATGGTGTCGATGAGGGCGTTGGCGGCCCTGGTCGGCATCACGTGCCTGGCCTGAACAGCGGTTAAGGCCGCGCGTCGTCGACGGAGAGAGTCAGTTCGGCGAGAAATGCTCTCGCTGCCGGGGTGAGGGAGGAGCGGTTCCAGATCAGGTGCTCGATGCGGGTGGGTGCGTCGCGGACAGGGACGGTGGCTATTCCGGTCAGGTGCGGGGTGTACATCGACGCGAGCAGGGCGACGGCGAGGTTCTCCCGGATGAGTCGGAGCATCAGGATGTCGACGGTGGTGACTTCGAACGCGACCTGCCGGTGCACTCCCGCGGAGGCGAAAGCGAGATCGGATTGGGCGCGTCCGGCCGTTCCCGCTGGGAGGTCCACGAATGCTTCCGTAGCCAGCCGGGCCAAGTCGATCTCGGTTTCGGCGGCGAGCGGGTGGTCAGGGGCTACCACGGCGACCAGCCGATCGTGGGCCAGCTGTTTACTGGCGACTCCTTCGGGTCGGGTGGTCACGGGCAGGCCGAGAAAGGCGAGGTCGATCGCGCCGGCCTTGACCTGTTCGATGAGCTGCTCGCTACTGCCGACGCGTAGGCCGATTCGGACCTGCGGGTACTTGTTGTGGAAGGCGTGCAGCGCCGAGGGGATGTCGACCGCCGCGACAGTGGGGATCAGGCCGACGGTGAGCCGCCCGCGGACTTCGCCGATGGCGGCGGCGACCTCGGCGACGGCGCGCTCCGCAGCGTCGAGGCATTGCTGCGCCACCGGTAGAAACGCCTGTCCCGCGAGGGTGAGCCGGACCCGTCGGCTGGTGCGTTCGAAGAGCCGGGTGCCGAGTTCGCGTTCCAGGCGGGCGATCTGGTGGCTGAGGGCGGACTGCACGACGAGGCACCGTTCGGCGGCCCGCGTGAAGCTGTTCGTCTCCGCAACGGCGACCACGTACCGCATCTGCTGAAGTTCCATTGATCCATCGTGATTCGCGATCGCTGGTGTGACAACGATGTGTTGGACTCATCGCTGCCGTGCGTTGAGGCTGAACACATGAAGATCTTGGTTACCTCGGTGACCGCCCTCGCCCCCCTGGTGTGGGGAACGACGTACGTCGTCACCACCGAACTACTGCCGCCGGGCCATCCACTGTTCGCCGCGCTCGTGCGGGCGCTGCCGGCCGGGCTGATCGCGATCGCACTCACCCGTACGCCGCCGCGGGGAACCTGGTGGCTGAAGGCCGCGACGCTGGGGCTCCTGAACATCGGATTGTTCCTTCCCCTGCTGTTCGTCAGCGCCGAACGGCTTCCCGGTGGTGTGGCCGCCACCCTGGGCGCCGCGCAGCCGCTGCTAGTGGCGGTCCTCGCGGTGGCGGTACTGCGCCAGAGCCCGTCGGCGTGGCACTTCGCCTGGGGGATGGTGGGGATAGCCGGTGTGGGCCTGGTCGTGATCGGACCGGCCGCGGGCTTCGATCCTGTCGGCATCGCGGCCGGTCTCGCCGGGACGAGCGTGATGGCGCTCGGCGTGATCCTCACCAAGCGCTGGGGCCGCCCGGACGGGGTCGGCCCGACGGCGTACGCGGGCTGGCAACTCACCGCGGGCGGGCTGTTCCTGCTGCCGCTGACCTGGATATTCGAGGGCGCCCCGCCCGTCGTCGACGGACCCGCCACGCTCGGCTATCTCTGGCTCGGACTGCCCGGCGGCCTGATCGCCTACATCCTGTGGTTCCGCGGCATCACCACGCTGCCGGTCACCTCCGTCGCCGTGCTGGGCCTGCTGTCGCCGATGGTGGCCGCATTGCTGGGCATGGTCCTGCTCGACCAGGTGCTGCGTCCGGTCCAACTGCTCGGCTTCGTCCTCGCCCTGGCAGCGATCGTCGCCGCCCAGCTCACGCCACACAACCTGAGCCCCCAACCCACTCTGGAAAGGATCAACCGTTGAAGATCACTGTTGTCGGTGCCGCCGGGATGGCCGGATCACGCATCGTCGCCGAGGCCCGCCGTCGAGGACACCACGTCACCGCCGTCCTGCCCGGCCCCCGGCCGGACACCCTGCCTCCCGAGGTCACCGACGTACGAGGGGACGCCACCGACGTCGAACTCATGACCAAGCTGTTCGACGACGCCGACGCGGTCGTAGGCGCCACCCGGCCGGCGCCTGGCGCGGAACACACCGTCACCGCAGTCACCGCGGCCCTGCTCGACGCCTCCGCCGCGGCGAAGACACGGATTTTGTTCATCGGCGGGTCCGCGCCGCTGCTGGCACCCGGCGGCGGGCTGGTGTTCGACGCTCCCGAATACGTACCGCCTGCCTGGCGCACCATCGCCGCCGCCAGCATCGCGCAACTGGCCGCCTGCCGCCCGCATACCGCCGACTGGACCTACGTCAGCCCGGCAGCACTGTTCGAACCCGGCGTTCGGACCGGACAATACCGGCGCGGCGGCACGTCTCTAGTCGTGGCTCCGGACGGTACCTCGCGCATCTCGGCGGAGGACCTCGCCGTCGCCGTGCTCGACGAACTGGAACAACCGGCGGAAGAACGGCACTTTTCCGTCGGCTATTGACAGCAACATGCTCGCGGCCGCCTGCCCAGCGCACATCGTGCGGGTGCCAAGCTCACCTGAAACACATCCGAGTCTCTGAATAACCGTCGTGCTTGGCCTCGTACTGCACGGTGCCCCGCGCTCGGATGTCGAGCAGGTCGCGCACGGGAGCATGGCGCGCGGGTAACGACAGGCTCTACGGCGACGTCGGCGGGGACGACCTCCATGGTGGACTGGGCCGAGACTACCTCGACGGCGGTGCGAACCACGACTGGCTCTATGGTGACGACCCCTACCTGGGGGCCGTCGCAGCGGATGTTCTGCTGGGTGGTTCTGGCACCGACGTGGCCAGCTACACCGGCCACACGAAAGCCGTCGTCATCGACGCCGATGGTGTCACCGGTGACGACGGGCAGACCGGTGAGCGCGACACCATCGGCGGTGACGTGGAGTCCCTCTTCGGCGGCTCGGGCAAAGACCGGATCACCGGAAACGCCGGGGACGGCTCGTTCATGGGCGGCGACGGCAACGACACGATCCACGGCGGTGCCGGTAACGACTGGGTCGTGGGCGGCGACGGCCAAGACAAACTCTACGGCGACGCCGGCGACGACTCCATGGACGGCGGCGACGCCGACAATACGGAGCTGCCGTTCGCTGACCTGCTCAACGGGGGCAGCAACACTGCCAGTGGCGACCACTGCGAGAAGGCGAAGAAGGACACGCTGGTCGGCTGCGAGAACTGACGACAGCATCGGCACCGGTCGCGTTCGACCGGTGCCGTGCCGCGTTCGGCGCGGTCCACGGCGGTGCCGAGATCCTTGGGATCCCCCTCATCGAATACGACGCGCCCGTGAACACGCCAGGACCGAACGCGGCCGACGTACCCACGACCGACCCGGACGCGTTCCAGGCCTTACGTCACCAAGCGACACACCTACCGCGGCGCGGCCTCGTACCCGGCCTGCTAATCCCCGACGACGATCACCAGCTGAGGCCGACGAGGTCTCGACCACACCCTGAACCTGCACCCGCCCGCCGGCCTCGACGCACGGTCGGACTCGGACGGCAGGCACCTTACGAGCCGTGAGCAGATCACCAACCGCGCGACAGGGCGCCGGTGACCAACCGATAGCGGGACTGTACGAATGGCCGCTCCGCCGGTCGCTCCACAGTCGCTCATATGTTCCGCACCCTGACCGGACGTACCCGGAGGGGGCCGGATTTCGTCGGCGTCGAGCATGGTGGTGACGAAGGTGTGGTGCAGCATGTGCGGGTGCATCTTCGGGATCCGCAGGTCGGCGGTCTCGGCCAGGTGCTTGAGACGGCGGGTCGCTGCGTGCCGGTCCATTCGGGTGCGGGCGATGCGCAGGACCGGACCGTCGTCACGCTCGTCGACGGCGCGGTCGATAGCCCGGGCCACCGCCGGCAGTAGCGGTACGAGAACGACCTTGCCTCCTTTGCCGCGGACTTCGAACACGCGATGGCCGTGTTCCTCGCCGAGGTCGGCGATGTTGGCGCCGCAGGCCTCGAAGATCCGCAGCCCGAGTAAGCCCAGCATCGCGACCAGAGCGAAGTCGTTGATGTTGGCTGACACTCGGGCGGTGGTGATGATCGCCTCGAACTGGAGATGGCTGAGGCCGAGGGTGGGTGACTCGGGTGGGACCAGTGGCCGGCGGACGTAGTCGGCGGGTGAGTGCGGCAGGATCTGGTCGATGACGCAGACGCGGTAGAAGCCGATCACCACGGACAGCCGCCGGTACACCGTCGACGGCTGGTACAGCCGGACGTCCGGAGCCTGCGCACGTAGCGTTCGATGTCGGTTCGTGCCGCGTGCAGCGGGTCCAGCGATTGCGTAGCTGACCAACGCAGGAAGACTTTGAGGTCGGAGTCGGTGTGCATCCGGGACTGCCGGTGCCGCGGGTGCGGTCAACATCGTGGGCGTCCGAACTGGCGGCCCGGATGCTCGCCTCGTGGATGCGGTCGGCAGGTGCGCCGTCAGCCTGCTCGGTGGGCGGCACCCGGGCAGTCAAGCGTTGGCCGGGCGCCTTCCGCACCGGTGTACACGATGTGATCGTGACACGAGGATCAGGCGGGCCAGATCCGTAGTAGGTATTGCTCCGGGCCGGCTAGCTTGGCGTACTCGGCTTCGGAGCCTTCCTCCAATTCGTCGGCGTCCCAGAGTTCCTGGGCGGCTGCGGCGGCTTGGTCACGCCCGCGATGCGACGCTGTGATCCGGTACATGCCCGGGCCTTGCGGCAGGTCGATCGCTTCAATGTCCCCGGGGGAAAGCGGGATGGGACCGTCGGAGATGTTCTCCACGCAGAGTCGTCCGCCTGGAAACTCCAGGGTCAGTTCCCGGCGTCCTTCCCAGTCTTCACCGGCCTCGGTGTTCGGCGTGCTGTTCCACAGCTCGAGGTTGACCACGATCTGCAGGGAATCCTGAGCCGCCTTGAGCGCCACCCGCCAGCGGCTGGCGCCGATGATGGCGTCCTCGGAGTCAGTCACGCACTGCTGGAAGTCTACTTCTTGGGCCCCCGACAGCGACGGGTCAGCGATGATCAGCCGCCCGTAGTACGGGAGAGCCTGGCCACGGTACGTGCCTAGCAGCGGCATGTTCAGCCTCCACTGTCCGCGTTGGGGCGGGCCGTGCTCGCGGCCCGCCCCAACTTTACGATTTACGGTGTGATGTTGACGAAGAAGGCGTCGCGGTCGATGAGGCGTTGCGCGTTGTAGAACGCGCCGAGCCGTGAGCCGGAGGTGCAGTTGTCGAGGCCCTTGATGGGGCGAACCGACACCCTCGGCGGAAGCCCGGGGTTGTCGGCGCTGCCCGTAGCCGCGCCCTCGTAGGTGGTGCAGAAGGGGTACTCGTCACACTGTCGGCCGCCCGTGGCGTAGTTGGGTCCCCAGGTCTCTTTGCAGAAGGCGATCGAGGCGCTGCGGTTGGCGTCCTGCAGGGGTTTGTCGACCAGCCGGTGCAGGGGTTCGGATCCGCCGGCTCGGCCGGGGATGGACTTGTTCGGCCAGCTGGGGAACGTCCGTTGCGGGTTGAGTTGCGCGTCGCGGATGTGCAGGGCGCTCTGGTTGACGGCCGGATCGCTGAGGGAGAACGACAGCGTCGGCGTGAAGTCGATCAGCGCGGCCCCGTGGGCGGGTGACATCGTTCGGCCGCTGTCGAAGCGTGTGTTGGTCTTGAAGTTGGTCGGGAGCAGACCGGAACGCACGGGAAGCGTGCCCACCTCGAAGGTGTATGTCGCGAGATTCTGCACGACGTTGTCCGGCGCGGCCCCGGTTCCGGCCGGGCTGGAGAAGAACATGTCGTAGTCGGGGCTGTTGGCCCACTCGTCCAGCGTCCGGGCCGGCTCGGTCGGGCAGATCATCATCGCCGACGGGAAGCATCCGGTTGGAATGAGGTCGATGTGCTGGTTGGGCCAGTCGATGACATTGCCCGGGACGGTCGAGACGATGGCGTCATTCCCCGGGATGGTCAGCCGGACCTGGGTCTGCCGGTTGGCGCGGTCGGCCCAGACGAGAATCGAGTAATCGAAGGTGATCTCGCCGGCCACCGTGTTGTTGCCGGTGTTGATAACGAGGCCCGACGTCGTACCGCGGATGCATTGGCGGAATCGATCGGCGAGCCAGCCGTTCGGGGTGGTGAACGCCTCCGACCGTTGCCGGCACTCGGTTCGGAGGTTGTCGGGGTCGGGGGCATGTGCGGCACGGCTCGGCGCGATCGATGACCGGTACCGCACCCGGTTCTCGGCGAGTTCCCGGCTCACCTCCGCGGAGAGCTGGCCCCGGTTGGGTTCTTACGCCGTTCGCGTTGGCTCTGTGTGCCTGACTCTAGGGAGGCGGGCCGTGCTAACCCATTGACTGGGGGCGGGGTGCGATGTGCGGCGCCCCGGCGCCGCTACCTCGAGCCTGGGCATTGATCCTGGGAGCGCTCCCATGCGACGATGCTGATCGATATCTTTCGGCGTGAGGACGAACCATGCGCTTCAGTGGAGCACCAGGCCGCGCAGCGGTCGCGATGACCGCAATGGCCGGACTGCTCGCCGGCGTCATGGCGCAACCGGCCGCGTCCGCCGCGGTCGCGGCGCTCCCGTACCAAGACCCCGCGCTGCCGGTAGCCACCCGAGTCACCGACCTGCTCGGCCGGATGAGCCTGGACGACAAGGTCGGGCAGATGACGCAGTCGGAGCGGGGCACGACGACTCCCGCGGATATCACGTCCTATCGGCTCGGTTCGGTGCTCTCCGGCGGCGGGTCGGTGCCGTCGCCGAACACTCCGGCCGGCTGGGCCGACATGTACGACAATTACCAGCGCGGCGCCCTCGCCACGCCGCTGCAGATTCCGATCCTGTACGGCATCGACGCCGTGCACGGCAACAACAACGTGCCCGGTTCCACCATCTTCCCGCACAACATCGGCCTCGGGGCGACCCGTGACCCCGCCTTGGTGGAACGGATCGGCCGGGCCACCGCCGAGGAGGTCACCGGCGCGGGTCAGGACTGGACGTTCGCGCCGTGCCTGTGCGTGGCCCGCAACGACCGCTGGGGCCGCACCTACGAATCGTTCGGCGAGAAGCCGGAGATAGCCACGGCGATGACGACGATCGTCGGCGGCCTGCAGGGAGTCCGCCTGGACGGGCCCGCCTCGGTGCTGGCCACCGCCAAGCACTACATCGGCGACGGCGGTACCACCGGCGGCACCGATCAGGGCGACACCCGGATCAGCGAGGCCGAGTTGCGCGCCGTCCACCTGCCGCCGTTCGCCGCCGCGATCGAACGCGGGGTGGGATCCGTCATGATCTCCTACAGCAGCTTCAACGGCACGAAGCTGCACGGCCACCGATACCTCATAACCGACCTGCTCAAGGGAGAGCTGGGGTTCACCGGCTTCGTCGTCTCCGACTGGGCCGCCATCGACCAGCTTGACGGCCAGCGCGACTTCACCCGGGCCGAGGTGGTCACCGCGGTCAACGCCGGGCTCGACATGATCATGGTGCCGACCGACTGGAAGATCTTCGTCGGCCACCTGCGCGCGGCCGTGCAGGCCGGAGAGATCCCGATGGCACGCATCGACGACGCCAACCGGCGGATCCTCACCAAGAAGTTCGAGATGGGGCTCTTCGAGAAGCCGTACGCCGACCGCAGTTACGCCACGACGATCGGCAGCGCGGCGCACCGGACACTGGCCCGCCAGGCCGTACGCCAGTCTCAGGTCCTGCTGAAGAACGCCGGTGGGATCCTGCCGCTGGGCAAGAGCGGCGGCAAGATCTTCGTGGCCGGCAAGAGCGCCGACGACATCGGCAACCAGAGCGGCGGGTGGACGCTGAGCTGGCAGGGCGCCAGTGGCAACACCGTGCCCGGCACCTCCGTGCTCGCCGGCATCCGCGCCGCCGTGGGCAGCGCGACCACCGTTACCCATCAGCGCGACGGCATCGGCGTGGACAGCACCTACCGCGCGGCAATCGCCGTGATCGGGGAGACACCGTATGCCGAGGGCCAGGGCGACCGGCCCGGGACGATGAGTTTGGACGCCGACGACCTCGCCACCCTGTCCCGGCTGCGCGCCACCGGCGTACCGGTCATCGTGGTCCTGGTGTCGGGCCGCCCGCTGGACGTCGCCTCGGAGATCGGGGAATGGGACGCGCTGCTCGCCGCATGGCTACCCGGCAGCGAGGGCGCCGGCATCGCGGACGTGCTGTTCGGTGACTACGCGCCGACCGGCAAGTTGCCGGTGACCTGGATGCAGTCGGCCGCCCAGCAGCCGATCAACGACGGGGACGGCAAGACACCCCTGTTCCCGTACGGCTACGGGCTGACCTACTCGGACACCACACCCGCAGACACCACCGCGCCCAGCGTGCCCGCCCAGCCGGCCGCGACCGCGGTGGGCGCCACCAGCCTGACGCTGACGTGGCCCGTGGCGACCGACACCGGTGGCAGCGGGATCGCCGGATACGACATCTACCGGGACGGCGCCTTGGCCGGCTCGACGAACACCACCTCGTACGCCGTCACCGGCCTCAGCCCCGCGACGTCCTACGAGTTCAGCGTGGCGGCGCGAGACGCGGCCGGCAACCGCTCGGCCCGGTCGTCGGCCCTGGTGGTGACCACCGCGCCCGGCGGCACACCCGCCGCGTCGTGCCGGATCAGGTACACCACCAACGATTGGAACTCCGGATTCACCGGCTCTGTCACGCTCACCAACACCGGGTCGACGGCCCTCAACCCGTGGACGCTGACCTGGACCTTCAGCGGCGGCCAGATAGTCACTCAGTCGTGGTCCGCACGGCTGGTGCAGACCGGTTCCACGGTCACCGCGAGCGGTGAGGCCTGGAGTTCCGTCCTGGCCCCGGGGGCGACGGTCACCTTCGGCTTCAACGCCTCCCATCCGGGGGTCAATCCACGGCCCGCTGCGTTCACCTCGAACGGCGTCACGTGCGCCGCAGGGTGAGGGACCCGGACTACGCGACAGCAGGGTCGGCGCTCGTCCGGATGGTCGTGCCGTTGAGCAGGCGGACGGAGTGGACCAGCCCGACAGGACTGAAGGCCCGCGGGGGTGTTGCCCATGTGGCGGCCGGGCGCCGGGTCGTACTCCGCGGCGAGCAGGCCGACGGGCTCCGTTGCGTTGTTCGATCGGCAGACGCGTTCAGCCCGGTCAGGTGGCGTGGTCAGATCGCCGTGGCGAGGTCAGCGAACGCGGCGGCGACTCGCAGGCGAGGGTGTTCGTCGACGGCGAGTTCGTAGTGTCCACGGCGTAGGTTCTGGACGAGGGCGTGGCCGGTGATGACCGTTTGGGCAGTGCGGTCGGTGCGTAATCGGCGCATCGGTTTGAGCCGTTGGTTGAGCCGGCCGTGATCGGCCTCGACAGGATTGTTCGCATACCGTTCGACGTGATGCCAGGCGGCCGGGATCAGGTCGGTGAGCACGGCAGGGTAGACCGGTGCGGCATCGGTCACCACCTCGACCGGCACCGTCTTGAGGGTAGTGAAAGCCCGGCGAAGAACCTTCGGGTCGCCACCGCGTCCCCACGGGTGGTCAGCAGCACGTCGATGACCTGGCCCTGCTGGTCGATGGCCCGGTACACGTACCGCCAGACGCCGTTGACCTTGACGTAGGTTTCGTCGACGAACCAGCGGTCACTTGCGCAGTGCCGGGCGAGCCGGGCGGCGTCGCCCAGCAGCGGAGCGAACCGTTGCGCTCACCGGTATACGGTTACGTGATCGCCTCCACGCCGCGCTCGGCGAGTAGTTCCTCGACGTCGCGGTAGGACCGGTTGTAGCGCAGGTACCAGCGCACCGCCACCACGATCACCTCCAGCGGGAAGCGGAAGCCCGCGAACGCTGACAAGGAGGAGACCACTGACGTGCACGGGACTGCAGATCTCACCGGTCAACCATGCCTGACCGTCCGAAGGACCTAACCGGAACCGCAACACCGATCGCTCAACGCAATAGCGCGCTCCGGGTTACCAGGCTGCCGATCTACCATCAGCGGCTGGTCACCGGGGATGCCGTTCCTCGCAGGAGATCAGGACGTCTTCGGGTTGGCCCGGCCAGCAGGTGTCGTGCTCGGTGCCGCCGTCGAGGCGGCTCATGCCCGTCGTGACCATCAGGATGTCGGCGCCGGCTTCGCCGTACAGCTGATTGCGTCCCGCCCATCCGTACAAGCGGTCGTCGCCGCCCCCTCCGTGGATGACGTCGTCGCCGCCGTGACCGTCGATCTCGTTGGCGGCTGCGTTACCTGTCAGCCGGTCGTTGAAGTCGGTGCCGTTGAGGTTCTTGACGTCCGCACCGACGGTGTCGTGTTCGCGAGGCAGTCCGTCGTCGCCTGCGGCGCCGTCCAGGTCGACGGTCACCGCGCTGCGGTAGATCGAGTAGTTGACGGAGTCGCGGCCGGGCCCGCCGAGCAGGACGTCCGCGGCGGCCGCCCGGCTGTCCACGTCACCGGTGAGCCAGTCATCGCCCGCCCCGCCCTCGAGGCGGTCGCGGCCGGCCGATCCGAGGAGGCTGTCGTTGCCGCTGTCGCCGTACAGCCGGTCGGCGCCGCCGTCGCCGTACAGCCGGTCGGCGCCGCCGTCGCCTTGGAGTACGTCGTTGCCGTTACCGCCGCGGATGACGTCGTTGCCCGAGCGGTTCGGTCCGTTGATGCAGTCGCTGTCACCGAACACCAGGTCGTTGCCGTCACCGGCGGAGATGTAGTCGGAGCCGTCGTCGCCGTAGATGTGGTCGTCGCCGCCTCGGCCGTAGATCTTGTCGTTGCCGGCGCGTGTCTGGGCGCAGATCGCATCGGCACGCAGATCGTCTGCCCGGGAACCGCCGACGAGGGTGTCGCTGCCGTGCCCGCCGTCGGCTTCCATCCTCAGATCGCTGTTGTTGACGACGGAGTCGTTGCGGTCATACAGGCCGACCCGGATCCGCGTGCTCCATCACTCGGGGTGTTCGCCATTGCGGGCCCGATCCCGCCCATGGCCGCTCACCGGTCGAGACGCCATGGCGCCGAATCCGACGTGACCTCGGCAAGGTGCCGGATGAGGACATTGCTGGGTTGCGGATGTCCACCATCGCGACCATGCAGCGGGCCGAGACCGTGATCGCGCACGAGATGGCCCACGCGATCGGTCCGCACATCGTCGGCAGCCTGCAGACCGATCCGACGCCGGAGACGGTCGGTATGGATCAGCCGTCGTGGGTCGTCGAGGGCTTCGCCCGCTGGATCGACCACATGACCCGGCCCGGCTCGGCCGACCAGGGCGCGGCCTACGTGCGCCGCAACAGGGCCAGGTACCGGCCCACTGACGGCATCGTGCCGAAGAACACCGGCTTCTACTCCGACGACCCGGCCCGTACCAGCTTCAACTACGAGATCGGTGCGGCGTTCTTCTACGCCGCGGAGAAGACCAGCAACCGGCAGAAGGCCACCGACCTGTATATCGCGTTGAGCGGCATCCCGGAGCTGACCAGCCTGGACCGGATGTTCCTCGACGGCAACATCCGCGGCGTCGGCATCGAGCCGGACAGGTTCTGGACCACCTACAAGAAACTGGTCACCTGACCAGACGCCTGTCGAGCCCTGTGTCCGACACGAGGTGGGAAACGGTGCCGTAGGGCTGAGTCTGGCGGGGCGGCCAGCCGATCCATCGATCGGTTACGCTGCGATCGGTTTCGATCATGGGGGTCTGGGATGGTCTTCAGTGCGGGTCTTCGTCGCGGCCGTGGCGGCGTGCTGGTCGCCGCAGTCGTGTCCGGCATGGTGGCGGCTGCGGCAAGTCCGGCTCTGGCGGATCCGCTGCCGGATGTCACGGCGCCGGTGATCGTCGACCTCGGGGTCGAGCCGGGGCAGCTGATCCCGCGGTTGTTCCGGTTCACGCCGGTCGTGACCGATGACGTCGGTGTCGCCAAGATCGAGGGCCTACTCGCAGGCCTGCCCCATCAGGTGTCCTGCGGGGCCGTGTCCTGCACGGTGGACACCAACGGGGTGCCGCATGACGCGGAGGTTGCGCTCAGTGTGTGGGCGCTCGACGCGGCCGGGAACAAGAGCGAGGTCGTGACGACCACGGTGCGTATCGACAAGGTGATCGGGTCGGTGACGCTGTCACCGCGGGCGGGAACCGTCATGCCGGCCGGGCCGGTGACCGTGCGGCTGTCGGGGATGGCCGACGACATCGTGAAGGTCGAGATGACCACGGCATTCACCGGTGGTGAGGTGCTGGCCACCCGCACCGAAGGGCCGTGGGAGTTCACCTGGAACGCCGTCGCCGGCAAGGAAAGGCTGCACTTCCGGCTCACCGACCGCGCGGGCAACACCGGCACCCAGGACAGCTACTACGTCGTCGACGACCAGGCACCGATCATCGAACGCGTCGACTCGGTCACGAGCTTCTCGCCGGCCCGGCTGGATCTGGGCGGCGGCTGGGTCGGGCAGTCCAGTCAGCTGCGGGCCACGATCCGCGACAAGTCGAAGATCGCCCGCTTCGCATGGCGGGTGAACGGCCAAGCCGCATCGAGTGATCCCCTTCTCGTCTGGCACCCCGCCCGTCTCCCCGGTCCCACGGCTGAGGTATCCCTACAGGTCTGGGACACGTTCGGGTTCACTTCGTCGACGTCGTTCACGGTCAACCTGGACAAGGACGCCCCGGCCATGACCGTCTACCCCGCCGAGAGGGCACTGATCCGCGGCACCTCATTCCGGACCTGGGTTAAAGCCACCGACGCGCGCGGCGTCGCCTATGTCGCCCTGCAAGCACCCGACAACCCGACCGGATCGCGGGCCGCAGCATTGACGGTGCCCGCCGGCCGCGACGGGGCACGCACGATCACCTGGCTCGGCGTCGACAACCACGGCAACAGCAGACTCGCCCAGCGCATGGTGATCGTCGACAACACGGCGCCGTCGGTGGCCTACAAGAAGGCGCCGAAGAACCTGACGAAGCTGAAGAAGAGCACCACGCTGACCGCCACGGTCGGCGACCGCAACGGCGTCGCCCGCGTGCAGCTGCTGGTCAACGGCAAAGTCGTCGTGACCGACACCACCGTGGCCTACAGCTTCACGCTCAACCCTAAGAAGTACGGCAAGAAGTTCACCGTGCAGATCCGCGCCTACGACAAGGCCGGCAACGTCAGATACAGCCCCAAGCGCACCTACCGCCGCTGATGAGGGAACACGCTGATCCGCCGACGGCGTCCCGCCCGCAGTGGTGACCGGGGCTCGGCGTCCCGCCCGCGGTGGTGACCGGGGCTCGGGGGAGACACCGCCGCGATCAACACCGGTGCCGTGCACGAGCCGAGGTGACTCGGATGAGCGATGCTGGCCGACGGGCTCGATTGTCACGGGGAGGCCGCCCCAGTGTGCTCGGTCAACCTGCCGCCTCCGCTTTGTCGTACCCCCGTGCTTCGATGCCGTCGTTGAAATTCGCGGGGTGGGGAGAGTGTTGTGGGCGCGTCTGGTTGGAGTTACTACGTCGAGTATCAGCCCAATCTGAGTAAGGCCCTCGCCGAGTTACGTACGAGGGTTTTCGAGGATGGCGACTATTGGTGGGCCGAGCCGTACGAGTTCGGCGAGTCCGCGAAGAGCTTCCCGAACCGGCCGCGGACCGAGGACGAGTTGTGGAGCTCGGAGTCGGTCCAGGAGTCCGGGACCCACTCGATTCTCGACATGCGTGAGATGGTTCGACCGGGTGAGCAGCCGACCTTCGGCACGGTGGAACCGGTCAGTGAGGCGGAGGCGCTGCAGTGTGCCGGCGTGACGAGGTTGACCCGCGCACACGTGGCCCAGTTGCAGGAGCTGATGCTCGAACGATGGTTGGGTCGATGTGCGGTGTTGCACGACGACGCGGGCCAGCCGTCCGAGATCTACTTCTGGGGATACTCCGGTGACTGAGTCAGGCCGAGGCCGAGAACCGAATCGTCGCTCGCGGTCCGCAGGATGAGGTCAGGGCGTGCGCCTGCTCCCAGGTGTCGGCGGATCGACGCCGCCGGCTGACCAGCCGCACCTCGTCGATTCCAGGCATCGCACCGCGTCAGCCATCGGTCCGGCCTTGGAGGGTGTGGCCGGTTGCCCTCGCCGGCGCGATGGCCGAACTCAGGACTCAGTCATCCAGGCCGTTACAGAGCGCGGTCGAAGTGATCATGGAGAATGTCTTGCCTGTCGTACTCCGGCGTACCGGATTCCTCATCGCGGTCCCACTGGCCGCCTCACTCGTTGCCGATCGTCGTGCGGGCACTTCGATCATGGCGGCGGGGTTGCGGCCGGCGGCCCGGCGCACGTAGCAAGGAACGATGACGGAGAACTTCGTGGTGGCGCCGCCGTGTGGGACGTGCGGTAAGCGGGAGCGACGCATCGAGCTGGTCCCGCCCGGCGGGCTGCCGCTCGACTGGGACACCTGGCCGGATTCCTCCCGCGCCCTCGTCCAACAGCGCCGCGGCGACGGCTGGTGGATGGTCTTCTCCGGGATCGAGGGTGGCAACGGCCACGGCGACCCCCTCACCACGGAGCGGGCCGAGCGGATCCGAGCCGCGTTCGCCGAGCCGTACCAGCATGCCCGGGTGCGAACCGCCGACTTCTACGACGATGCCGGGATGTGTGGCCCGTGTGGACAGTTCTACTGTGAGGTCCACTGGAACCCCACGGTGTCCGGCCTGGGACGGTGCCCCGGAGGCCACACCAAGAGCCTCAACCCGTTCTGGACCTCGGCTTTCGACGACTGAGAACGCCGTTGCCGTGGTTCCGTGAACGGGCGTCTTCACCAAGGTCATCGATGTTACGATCCGACGCCCCCGATCACTCCACAGGACGCCGAGAGTCGGGGGCATCGGGGAGAGATAATGCATCGCACCGTCCGGGCGTTGCTGTCCGCGGACGTTGCCGCGGTGAGCACCAGCACCTTCCTCGTCGGAGTTCCGGCCGCGCCCGCGCAGGCCGCGAACTACGGCGATGTCCCACTGACTTTCTGGTCCTACACCGACAAGGCGCGACCGGCCACGCCGAACCCGAATCCGTCCGGTGACTTTCTCATCGGCACCAGCGAGGGTTCGACCGGTCGCGCCTACTTCACTTGCGACCTGACTCCGCTCAAGGGGCAGGACAACGATGCGGCCCGGTCCTCATGACCGGGCCGCATCGCCGTTCCGTTCCGAGAAATCAAATATGAACCGGCCGCCGGCGACCAACTGACGACAGGGAGCCTCGTATCGTGACCGAACTCCAGGACCTGCCGGTCGAACTCGAGGCCGGCGAAGGTCGCGTGGCCGCCACCGCAACCCACGACGGCCACGTCGGCACCGCAGTGATCGAGCGGCACGGCAGCCCGGCGAAGGCCGGGCACGTCCCGATCGGCACCCGCGATGCCAAGTCGCTGACCATGCTCGTGGACGGGGACGAGGCCGTTCTGCGTCCCGGGCCGGGCCGGTACACGCGGGGGTCGTACAAGGTGCGGGTGCGGCACGGCTCGGTGTCCTACATATACCGGCCGAAGAGCCCGGACACCCACCGGCTCCTGCGCGACGGCGTACGGCTGGGTGACTTCGAAGTCCGCAAGGACGGCACCATCGACGTCACCTGGCACGAGGGCGCGGAACCGACCGCCACCGACGCCGCCGTGGGATACGCCCTGGCCGCCGCGTTCGGCACGGGTGCGCAGTTCTTCATCATGATGATGCTCGACGTGGTCGGTCAGGTTCCCGACTGAGGCCGCCGACGACCATGTCCCGCCGGATGACGATGTCCGGATTCCCCAGTGACGCTGACCGATGGAGTGTCCGGTCATACCTAGGACATTGCGGGCGGTTGATGGGTGGCAACCCCGGCTCGGGGCGGGGGCGCCCGGAGGCGACATCGCCTACCGGACGGAACGGTTGTTCCGCCGAAGACGTCGCTCGCCATGCCGCGCTTGCCGCCCTCGGTGCCGCTGAGCCGGAGCCGCACTGACCGCCGTAGAGCGCAGCCTCTGCGGTGCCACCGACTCCGTCACCCCGGCCGCGGTCAGTCCGAGTGCGGCGATCTTGCGCGTGAGACTCGCACGAACGAATCCCCCTTTCTGGTGCCGGATGCTTCGGCCCGGACGCTGGCATGCTCCGGCTGCAGGGAGGCGGCAGATCGCCGTCCCTGGATCGTCCGCCGGCGAATCCGGAGAATGGATGCGCAGCTCAGGGGGCAATAAGGGCCTGAGATTGTCAGACCCTGTCGGTAGGGTGAGCGGGCACGGCGGCCGAGGGGGTCGCAACCTGACTCAATCGGGCTAAACCGGAACGTCGGAAATTTCGGTCTCACCGTTGGGGTGTATTCGCTTGGGGTCACGGCCCCGGCGTGCCAGGGTCGGAGTCGGGCCGCGTTGGGCGCGGTCGTTGAGATCGGAGATTGATTTGTCGGTGTACGACCCAGGGCAGCTGCTGGCCGGTCATCGGTCCGCGAGCATGCTGACGGCCCTCGTCCAGCGGGGCGGCCGTCCGGCGGCGGTGAGTCCCACGATCCCGCTCCGGGCCGGCGAGAAGCAGTTCGGTTGGTTCCCGGTCGACGTCATCGGGGGCGGCCGGCGGCTCGCGGTGATCACCAACCAGCGGTTGGTGCTGGGCGACGAGTCCTTCGCGTTGCGGTCGGTGACGGGGTTGCGTCCGCAGCCGGACGACTGGGCGCTCACCCTCGACATCCGGGGCCACGGGACGGTGGAGATCATCGGGCCGTGGGTGCCGTGGCTGAGCGTGGTGCTCTGCGCCGAGATTCACGGCGCGGCGTGGCCACCCGGATACGCGGTCGTCATCCCCGCACCGCGGCGGGCGAGGCGCCTCGTGACGGTTCAGTAGACCCAGACACGGGTTTTCAGCGGGATCGCCTCGTTGTTCCAGAGCCAGTTCATCGCGGCGATTGAGACGCGGGCGCAGCCGTGTGACGCCGGGTACGGCGGGACGCTCGGGGCGCCGTGCACGGCGATGCCGCCGTTGAAGTACTTCGGGCGCCACAGCAGCCCGAGAGGGGCGTTGCGCCAGCCGTCGATCTGGCGACCAACCTTGAACTTCCCGCGCGGGGTGTCGGCCAGGAACGTCTCGCCTTCCTGCTGGTAATACTCGTTCGAGCCGGTCGACGTGTTGAAGGTCCGCGTGACCTGCCCGTCGGTGACCAGGAGCAGCAGCTGCCGTTTCAGGTCGATCTCGATCAGAGTGCCGCTCGTGGAGCGCGCCTTCGGGCGTACGCCCTGGTCCAAGGCTTTTCGGGTTTTCGGTCCGACGGATCCGTCGCGGCCGAGACCGGCCGCCTTCTGCAGTGCGTAGACCGCCTGCCGGGTGGTGTCACCGAACTTGCCGTCCGCCTTGCCGTTCCAATACCCCAGCTCGGTGAGGCGCTGCTGCAGCGCCAGCACATCGGCGCCCTTGGCACCGGCTTTCAGCTTCCTCCGGGGCTCGGACGGGGGCGGCGCCGGTGTGGTCGGCGCCGCGGAGACGGTGGGCGCGGGAGCAGGCTGCGAGACCGGGGCCGAAGCGGTGGGCACAGGCTCCTGCGCCGTCGGCGTGTTCGTCTCACAGCCGACGACGAGGGTCAGCGCCACCACGGCGGCGATCGTGGTCGCCAGAGCTCTACGCACAGGTGAAGTCTAGAGACTCATTCACGACCGTCCACCGATGAACAGCGGCCGTCCACTCGGCCGGGTGGCGTTCCGGGTACGGCGGAAAAAGAGCCGAGTAGGCTTTGGCTATGTCATGGAAGGCGAGCGCGCGGCACGGCGTACGGGAGGCGCCCGGTGGATTCGCCCTCGTTCAGGAGTTGTTGAACACTCGTCCGGCGATGTCCTATGCGTCTGATCTGCTGGCCGGCGTCGATGAGGCCCAGTGGTGGGTGACCGACGCGCTCGGTCTGTGGTCACACGTCTCCGGCCTTCCGGGACCGACCCTGCTGCTCTCCGCCGCCGATCTGCGCTCCATGCGCCGCCTGCGGACGGCGTTCGAGCACGTGCTGACGGCCGGCGCGAGTCCGTCACCCGACGACGCCCTGCTGCCGCCCGCCGACGTGCAGGTGAGCCTGGTGCCGGACGCGGCCGGATGGGTGCGTGTGGTGCCGACCGGCCGCGGGGTCCGCTGGCTGGCGTCGGCACTGTGGGCCGAAGCGCTGCTCGCTCAGCAGGCGGGGCTCTGGCCCCGGCTCAAACTCTGCAACAACCAGGCCTGCCGGGCCGCTTTCTTCGACACCTCGCGGAACAACAGCGGAGTCTGGCACGACGTCAGCACCTGCGGAAACACGGCGAACCTGCGTGCTTTCCGGGAGCGGCGGCGGCTGCTCGGCCACGAACATCACTGAACCCCGGCGGGAACTCGGCGAGGTTTCTGGGCGACTATCAAGTCATGGCATGTGAGCGGTGGCGCGAAATGCTGTCCGCGCAGCTGGACGGCGAGGACGACCCGGTGATGCGCCCGTTGGTCGACGAGCACCTGGGCGGGTGCGCCGGCTGCCGGGACTGGCTGGACCGGGCGGCGGCGGTGAACCGGATGACCCGGACCGCCGCGGTGCCCGACGTTCCGGACCTGACGGCGGCGATCCTGGCCGCTCTGCCGGAGCAATCGGCGATTCCGCGCCGGCGGCGTCTGCCGGTGGCCGCCCTGCTGTACGTGGCCCTGGCCGTGGTCGGCGCCGTGCAGCTGATCCTCGGGCTGACCCAGGTCGGCGGCGGGGTGAGCGCCGGGCACGCGCACAACGGGCTGGGCGCCACCCAGGGACATCTCTGGCACGAGTCGGCGGCGTGGAACGTCGCCGTCGGAGCCGGTTATCTCTTCATCGCGCTGCGCCGCACCCGGCCGACCGGCCTGGTGCCGATGCTGACCGCCTTTGTCGGAATGCTGCTGCTGATCTCGGTCACGGACCTGACCGGCGGCCGGGTCGATGTCGACCGGCTGATCGGCCACGGCTTCGTGATCGCCGGATATCTGCTGGTGGTAGCACTGGCCCGGGGCATCGGCGGGGAGATGCGGCCGCCCGGCGCACGGATGGGCACCGGCTGGCGGGCACGTTTCGACACCGACACCGATACCGGCACGACAGGTCCGGAGGCGCCGCTGCCCGGGCTGCGGCTGCTGCCACCGCCGCGCGGCCCGCTGACCGCGCGGCATCACGAGGGCCATCGGGCGGCCTAGAACTCAGCGGGCGGACGGGCGGACGGAGAGTTCACGCCACTCGTCGGGACCGTTGAGCAGGCCGCGGATCATGTCGAGGGCCGCGTCCTCGCTGTCGTACTCGAAGAAGTGCGAGACACCCTCCGAGCCGCCGGCGCGCTGTTCGACATACCACTGATCACCACTGGCCCGTAAGTAGACGTCCTTGCGGGCGAGGCTGCCCCACTTGCCGTTCCACCAGTGCTTACGCTGCTCCATCCCGGCACTGTATCGAACATGTGTTCGAACGGTGCCGGGAGGGCGGATCTTTTTCAGTACTTCTGCGGCGGCTCGGGCTGGCGGCCCAGTACCTCGTCCAGGGCGCTGTTGGAAACCTGGTGGCCCTGGCCGCGCAGCATCGCGTCACGGATCTCGGTGAGCAGCTTGACCTCCTCGCTGGGTGCCTTCGGCGGCGGCTCCTCGCCGCGACGGCGGCGCTCGGCCAGCACATTGAGCGGCATGACCACGAGGAAGTAGAGGACCGCGGCGGTCAGCACGAAGGTGATGATCGCGTTGATGAACGACGCGTAGTCGAACTCGACCTTGTTGACGTAGAACTTGCCAGCTTTGAGGCCTTCGCCGCCGCCCAGAAGCTGGATCAGCGGCTTCAGGAACGCGTTGGTGAAGCTGGTTACCACGGTGGTGAAGGCAGCACCGATGACGACACCGACCGCCAGATCGACGACGTTGCCGCGCATGATGAAGTCTTTGAAGCCTTGGAACATCTTGCCCATGAACACACTCCCGAGCCGGATTCAGTCCGGGACGGGGTGCCCGCCGCCGGTCGACGACAAACTACGCCGACCGGGAATCAGTCGAGGGCAGGCTCCTCGGCGGCGACCGCCTCGTCGACGGTGGGATAGGTGTGCAGCACCTCAACCAGGCCACTCACCTCGAGGATGCGCAGCACCCCCCGCTGCGGGGCGGCCAGACGGACCGTGCCGCCGGCGTCGTCGGTGCTGTTCTTCGCGCGGACGAAGACCGAGAGCCCGGTCGAGTCGCAGAAGGACACCTCGGCGAGGTCGAAGATGAGGCGGGTCCGGCCCTTCTCCAGCAGGTCACTGATCTGATCCTGCAGCTGGGGGGCGGTTGCCATGTCAAGCTCACCAGCGACCGACACGACCACCATGTCGTCACGCTGTTCCGTTTGTACCGTCAGGGACATTCGCCGACCTCCAGTTATTGCTGAACGGTACTCCACGTACCCCTCGGTGCGCAGAACGGGACGCACCTTTGCCCTCGGTCCGTTACTTGGCTTAGAGCAACTATTGGACATCCTGATGGTAAAGTCCGGCCGTTACGCAGGATCACTCAGTGGGAGGGCACCGATGCCGCTCAGTCCGGACGAGGCGAGACGCTTCGCCGTACTGCTGGAAAGCCAGGCGGAGCAGCTGACGGCACGCTGGGCCGAACTGGTCTCGGCAGGTCTGCGTGGCCGCCTGAGCAGCGCTGAGCTGAAACGGCAGACCTTCGACCTGCAGCGTGGGTTCCAGCAGGCGTTCGCCGGCGGTGCCACCGATCTGAGTGGCGAGCCGGCCGCCGAACTGCGGGCCCAGCTCAGCGAACTCTCCAACAATCGGGCCCGGCAGGGATTCAGCGCCACCGAGACCGCGGTCAGCGTCTACGCGTTCAAGGACGCGCTGCTCGAGTTCCTCGGCGACCAGCACGAAGCCGGCACCCTCCGCGACTACGTGGCCATCTCCGGCTTCGTCGACCAGGCCGCGCTGTTCACCTTCGACACCTACGTGCGGGTCCGCGAGTCGCTCATCGCCGAGCAGACCGAGCAGTTGCTCGAGCTGTCCACCCCGGTGGTGAAGCTCTGGGAGGGCGTGGTCGCCGTGCCGCTGGTCGGCACGCTGGACTCCGCTCGTGCCCAGGTGGTGATGGAACGCCTCCTGCAGACTCTGGTGGACACCAGCTCGCCGTACGCGATCATCGACATCACCGGTGTTCCCGCGGTCGACACCCAGGTCGCCCAGCACATCCTCAAGACCGTGGTGGCGGCCCGGCTGATGGGCGCCGACTGCATCATCTCCGGCATCCGCCCGCAGATCGCGCAGACCATCGTCGCCCTCGGCATCGAGTTCGGCGACATCGCCACCAAGGCCTCGCTCGCCGACGCCCTGCGCCACGTGATCGGCCGGACCAAGCAGTCGGGACGCTGACGTGGAACGTGTGCCGGTCCTGAAGATCGGCGACATCCTGCTGGTCTCCATCCAGATCGACATGGAGGACCAGGTCGCCCTGCAACTGCAGGAGGATCTGGCCGAGCGGATCGTCGCGACCGGTGTGCACGGCGTGATCATCGACATCAGCGCGCTCGACATCGTCGACTCGTTCGTCGGGCGGACCCTGGCCACCATCGCCTCGGTCTCCCGGGTGCTCGATGCCGAGACCGTGGTCGTCGGCATGCGCCCGGCTGTGGCGATCACCCTGGTCGAGCTGGGCCTGTCGCTGCCCGGCATCCGGACGGCGCTCAATGTCGAGATGGGCATCGCGATGATCGGCACCCGCGAGTCCACCGACGTGCTGGACGAGGGCGAGGACGAGATCGACCATGCGGTAACCACGTCGTGAACGACGAGAGCCAGCGCATTCCGGTCACGACCGATCAGGACGTGGTCCGGGTGCGGCAGCTCGTGCGTACCGTCGCGGTCGCGGTGAAGCTGTCGCTGGTGGATCAGACCAAAATCGTCACCGCGGCGAGCGAGCTGGCACGCAACACACTGGTCTACGGTGGTGGTGGCGAGGTCGAGGTGGTCCGCGTGCACAACGACCGGCGGGCCGGCATCCGGATCGTCTTCGCCGACCAGGGCCCCGGCATCGTCGACCTGGACCTGGCCCTCACCGACGGTTACACCACAGGTGGCGGGCTGGGGCTGGGTCTCAGTGGTGCACGTCGCCTCGTGGACGAGTTCGACATCGACACCGGGCCGGGTAAAGGCACGACAATTACGATCGTCAAGTGGTGCCGATGAGCGGAGGCGCGGTGGCGTCCCTACCCGAAGGACTCCTGGACGGAGGGGTCTGGTTCCGGGTGGAGGAGCCGGGGACGGCCTCTGCTGTCCGCCGGGCCGCCGAACGCCTGGCCGCTGAACTGGCCATGCCGGAGCAGCGGATCGCCGACCTCTCCATCGTCGCGGCCGAGACGGCCGGCAACCTCACCAAGCACGCCTCCCAGGGCACCATCCTGGTCCGTACCGTGCGGGTCAGCGATCAGGCCGGCGTCGAGCTGATCGCGGTCGACAGCGGGCCCGGTATGACCGACGTGCAGCGCTCCATCGGCGACGGTCACTCCACCGCCGGGACGCTCGGCATCGGCTTCGGCGCGATCCTCCGTCAGGCCGGCTGGTCGGACCTGCACTCGGTGCCCGGCCGAGGGACCGTGATGAGCGTGCAGGTGTGGGCCGGTGACGTGCCGGAACGCGGCTGGGCGGCCGGACTGACCCGGCCACTGGCCGGTGAACCGGTGAGCGGGGACGCGCTGGCGGTCCGCGAGGCCGACGGCCGCCGGCAGGTCCTGGTCTGCGACGGTCTCGGGCACGGTGGTCTCGCGGCGGCCGCGTCGCACGAGGCGGTCCGGGGATTCCACCGGGCACCGGCCGGCCCGCCCGCCCAGGTGGTGGAGACCCTGCACCGCGCCCTCGGGCACACCCGGGGCGCCGCGCTGGCCGTCGCGGAACTGGATCCGAAAGGCGGAGTGGTCCGCTACGCGGGTCTGGGCAACATCTCCGGCATCGTGCTGGCGCCGGACGGCAGCCGCCGCGGCATGGTCTCCATGCCGGGGATCGCCGGACATCAGCGGCGGCAGATCCGGGAGTACGACTACCCGCTGGCCCCAGGTGCGCTCGTGCTGATGCACACCGACGGCGTGGTCGACCGATGGAACGCGACCGACTACCCGGGCCTGCTCTCCCACTCGCCCGAGGTGATCGCGGCCACCGTGCTGCGGGACGCGGGTACCCGCCGGGACGACGCCGGCGTGCTGGTGGCCCAGGCTTCCACATGACCGCGGAGCCGCTGATGGGCATACGTCTGCGGGTCGAGCAGGACGTGTTCGTGGTCAGGCAGATCGCCCGTGAGGTCGCCCGGGCGGTCGGCCTCGAATCGCAGGACCAGACCCGGCTGGCGACCGCGCTCAGCGAGGTCGGCCGGGTGCTGCTCGCCGCGGGGCGGCACACCGACGTCACGTTCACCGCTGAACCGAACGGGGTACCTACTCTCCACGTAGCCATGGCACAGCCGATGACGGGGGAGGCAGCCCGGCTAGCCGAGAAGTTGCAGCATGTCGGCCGTCTGGTCGACACGATGGAGGTCGACGATGTTGAGCCCGGCACAGTTGTCCGCATGTCGAGGCGGCTGCCCCTTGGCGCTCCTCGGCTGACCGCCGATCGGATGGAAGAGATCCGTGAAGGGCTGTCCCGGCACGTCCCCGGAACCCCGCTGGACGAGCTCGCGGTGCAGAACCAGCAGCTCATCGCCGCTCTCGACGAGGTGCGGGCGCAGCGCGACGACCTGGCCCGGCTCAACGCCGAACTGGAGGAGACCAACCGCGGGGTGATGGCTCTCTACAACCAGCTGTCCCAGGAGCTGGAGGAGACCAACCGCGGCGTGGTCGCCCTGTACGCCGAACTGGACGAGAAGTCGGCGCAGCTGGGGGCGGCGAGCGAGGCGAAGAGCCGCTTCCTGGCCAACGTCAGTCACGAACTACGCGCCCCGGTGACCGCGATCATCGGCCTCGGCCGGCTGCTGACCGACTCCGGCTCCGACGACCTGACCGTCGAGCAGCGACGCCAGGTGGATCTGATCCGTGGTTCGGCCACCGACCTGCTCACCCTGGTCAACGACCTGCTCGACCTGGCCAAGGCGGAAGCCGGGCGGATCGAGCCGAACTGGTCAGAGGTCGATCTGCGGGCGGTGTTCGGCCAGCTGCGGGGCACCTTGCGTCCGCTCGTCACCCGTCCCGGGGTGGAGTTCGCCGTCGATGAGCCGGTCGTGCCCACCCTGCGATCCGACGAGGTGTTGCTCGCCCAGGTGCTGCGCAACCTGCTCACCAACGCGATCAAGTTCACCGGGGCCGGCTCGGTGCGGCTCAGTGTCCGTCGCGTCGGTGACGACGCCGAGTTCGTGGTCGCCGACACCGGCACCGGAATCCCCGCGGAGCTGCAGGAACGCGTCTTCGAGGAGTTCTACCAGGTGCCCGGCAGCAAGCCGGTGAGCGGCAAGGGCACGGGCCTCGGCCTGCCCTACGCCCGGCGGCTGGCGGGGATCCTCGGCGGTGCACTGCGGGTCGACTCCACACCGGGCGAGGGCAGCACCTTCACCCTCAGGCTCCCGGCCACGTCATGAGCCCGATCAACCTGCTGGTCGTGGACGACAGCGCCAGCAAGCGATACGTGCTGGTCAGCTGGCTCACCCGGGCCGGTTTCACGGTGTTCGAGGCCGAGACCGGCGGCGCGGCCCTGGCCAGCCTCCTGGAAACTCAGGTCGATCTGGTCGTCCTGGACGTGAAACTGCCCGACATGAGTGGCTTCGACGTCTGCGAGACGATCAAGACCGATCGGCGGTACGGCGCACTCCCCGTGGTCCATGTGTCGGCGCACGCCGTCGACGTCGGTGACCGTACCCAGGGGCTGAACCGGGGCGCCGACGCCTACCTTGTCGAGCCGATCGAACCGGACGAGCTGATCGCCACCGTCCACGCCGTCCTCCGCTACTACCGGGCCCGGCAGCGTGCCGAACTGCTCGCCGAGCGGATGGTCCGGCTCGCCGAGACCACTCTGGCGATCAACTCGGCACCCACCCTCCCCACTCTGCTGGCGGCCGCCGCCGAAGGCGCCAGGGACATCTTCGGCGGGCCCGTCGTGGTGGTGGCCGAGACGTCCGAGGGGGAAAGCCTCGCGGCGACCGGCAAACCCGCGACGGTACGCCGATGGGCGGTCCCCGGACACCGCGTCGCCGTCGGATCGCTGGTCCGCAGTGACGAGTCCGCAGACTGGAACCTCGTCGACTGGCCGGACGGCGACAACGTCGCGGTCGCCGCCGCCCGGCTGCGCATCGACCGGCCGCCGGTCTACGTCGCCGTCCCCGGCAGTTCACAGACCCCCGGTTTCCCGGTGCTGCGGCAGCTCTCCCAGGCCGTCGCCGCGGCCGTCGAGGCGCAGCGCTCCTTCGACGAGGAACACCGGATCGCGGTCACCCTGCAGCGCAGTCTGTTGCAGTCACGCCTGCCCGATGTTCCCGGCCTGGACCTGGCGGTCCTCTACGAACCGGCCGGCGCGCAGACCGAGATCGGCGGAGACTTCTACGAGCTCACCGTGCTCGACGACCGCCTCCTGGTGGCGATCGGCGACGTGGCCGGCCACTCGTTGCACGCCGCCACCGTGATGGCCGAGATCCGGCATGCCGTCCGCGCCTACGCCGTCGAGGGGCACACTCCCGGCGCCGTGCTGGAGCTGGTCAACCGTTTCATGCGTACCGTCCTGCCGGCCGAGTCGGCGACACTCTGCCTGCTCACCCTGGAACCGGCCACCGGCCTGATCCGGATGGCCAGCGCCGGGCATCTGCCGCCGCTCGTGCACGTCGACGGCGAGGTCCGGTACCTGGAACCGCGCGGGGCACTGCTCGGCATCGCGGCGCCGCCGCGGGCCGAACTCGAATTCACCCTCCCGCCCGGCGGCACCCTGGTTCTCTGCACCGACGGCCTGATCGAGCGGCGCGACGCCGACCTCGACGAAGGGCTGAACGCCCTGGCGACCGCGGCCAGCCAGGTGGAACCCGACCTCGACGCGTTCTGCCATCGCCTGCTCACCCAGCTCACCGGAGCCGGGGAGCAGGCGGACGACATCGCCGTCGTCGCGGTCCGCCGCAACGCCTAAGCAGCGCCGAGGACGTCCAGGACCCAGGCGAGGTTGAAGGCCTCTTCCTTCCACGCGTCGTAGCGGCCACTCGGACCGGCGTGCCCCGCGCCCATCTCGGTCTTCAGCAGGTAGTTGCCGTCCGGCGCCACCGAGCGCAGCCGGGCGATCCACTTGGCCGGCTCGTGGTAGAGCACGCGGGTGTCGTTCAGGCTGGTCACCGCGAGGATCTTGGGGTAGGCCTGCTTGGTGACGTTCTCGTACGGGCTGTACGACTTCATGTAGGCGTACACCTCGGCCGAGTCGAGCGGGTTGCCCCACTCCTCCCATTCGGTGACCGTCAGCGGCAGCGACGGGTCGAGGATCGAGGTCAGCGGGTCCACGAACGGAACCTCGGCCAGAATGCCGGCGAACGACTCCGGGGCGATGTTGGCGATCGCACCCATCAGCAGGCCACCGGCCGAGCCACCGCGGGCGACGAGGCGCTCCGCCGACGTCCAGCGGCTGCGCACCAGAGCCTCGGCGGCTGCCACGAAGTCGGTGAAGGTGTTCCGCTTGGCGAGCATCTTGCCCTGCTCATACCACTGCCGGCCCATCTCGCCGCCGCCACGGACGTGGGCGATCGCGAAGACGACACCGCGGTCGAGCAGGGACAGGCGGGGGATCGAGAAGTACGGGTCGATCGAGTGTTCGTACGACCCGTAGCCGTAGATCAGCGCCGGGGCGGTGCCGTCACGCTGGACACCCTTGCGCGCCACGATCGAGATCGGCACGCGGGTCCCGTCGGCGGCCGTGGCCCACTCGCGGAACTGCTCGTAGTCGGCGGGGTCGTACCCACCGAGGACCGGCTTCTGCTTGCGCAGCGTCATCGTCCGGGTGTTCAGATCCACGTCGTAGACCGAATCCGGCGTGACCAGCGAGGTGTACGCGATCCGCACGGTGGAGGTCTCGTACTCCGGGTTGCCGGCCAGCCCGACCGCGTACAGCGGCTCCGGGAAGTCCATGTCGTACGAGGCGGTGCTGCCGTCGGTGATCACCCGCAGCCCGGTCAGGCCGTCGCGGCGCTGCGAGATCACCAGGTGGCGGGAGAACGCGTCCACCGACTCCAGGCGGGTGCCCGGCTGGTGCGGGATCATCTCGACCCACTCGCCCGGGTTGTCCACCGACGTCCACGCGAGCGCGAAGTCCTCGGCACCGCGGTTGTGCAGGATCAGGAAGCGGTGGCCGTGGTGCTCGATCGAATACTCGACGCCCTGCACACGCTCCGTGATCAGGGTGGGTTCGGCCGTCGGATCGTCGGACGGGAGCACCCGTACCTCAGAAGTGACCTTGCTCTGGGTGTCGATGACGATGAACTTCTCACTACGGGTGAGGTCGACGCCCACCCAGAAGCGCTCGTCGGGCTCCTCGAAGATCAGCGTGTTCTCCGTGGTGCCGACCGTGTGGCGCCACACCCGGTTGGGTCGCCAGGCCTCGTCGACGGTGATGTAGAACAGCGTGCTGCCGTCGGCGGACCAGGCGCTGCCGTAGAAGACGTCGGTCACCTCGTCGGCGAGCACCTCGCCGGTGACCAGATTCTTCACCCGCAGGGTGAACCGCTCGTCGCCGTCGAAGTCGGTCGAGAAGGCCAGCCAGTTGCCGTCCGGGCTCACGTCGAAGGTGCCGAGAGCGAAGAACTCCTTACCCGCGGCCAGCTCGTTGCCGTCGAGAAGGATCTGCTCACCGGGCTTCTCCGACTCCATCGGCGGACTGGTTTCGCCGGGGCGCACCGGGACGCGGCAATGGATGCCGTACTGCTTGCCCTCCTCGGTGCGGGTGTAATACCAGAACCCGCCCTTGCGGCTCGGGACCGACAGGTCGGTCTCCTGGGTACGACCCTTGATCTCCTGGAAGACGGTCTCCCGGAGATTCGCCAGGTGTGCGGTTGCCTGCTCGGTCCAGGTGTTCTCCGACTCCAGGTGGGCGAGGGTCGCCGGGTCGTCCTTGGCCATGAGCCACGCGAACTCGTCGACGACTGTGTCGCCGTGGAAGGTGCGCTCGGTCGGCGCCTGGCGGGCGATGGGTGGACCTTCAATCGTCACCGGAAACACGTTACCGTCCGGATTTCCCCGACACACGAACCTCAGTCATTCGAACATGTGTACGATGTGCCGAAGTGAACGATCTTCGTTGTGGGGAGGCTTCGGGCGTGAGCGGTTCCCTTCTCGCCGAACTGGCGGACATCTGTGGCCCGGATGCCGCACGCGTCGCCGGCCCGGAAGATCAGGTCGCCGGGCACCGCGCCGGCTTCGTCGCCTCGCCACCCACCGCACATTCCGTCGGCCGCCTGCTCAGGCTCGCCGGGGAACGCGGCCTCGGCATCCGGACGCGAGGATCCGGAAGCAAAATCGGTTGGGGTACGCCTCCGCGGAACCTGGACATCCTCCTCGACACAGCGCGCCTCCACGGGGTGTGGGATCACGACGGCACGTCCGCGGTCATCGCCGCCGGCACCCCCGTCACCGCCGTCCAGGAGACCCTCGCCCGGCACGGCAAACGCCTGACGCTCGACCCACCGTCCCCCGGCGCCACGATCGGCGGTGTGCTCGCGGTCAACGAGTCCGGTCCGTTGCGGCACCGGTTCGGCTCACCGGCCGGCCAAGCCGTGAGCGTCAGCCTGATCGACCCCGCCGGGCACCCCGTCGACCTCGCCGAGTGGGAGAGGCCAGCCGGCGGCGTGATCACCTCAGCGGTGCTGCCCGTCGAGGAACTCCCGCAGGCCCGGCGCTGGGTCGTGCGTCCGGTGTCGACCCCGACCGAGGCCAGCGACCTGGCGGCCCGGCTCGTGGCGCAGGAGATCGCGCTCAGTGGGGTCGAGGTCGACCTGCCGGCCGCCGGAGAGGGCTCGTTCGCGCTACTCCTGGAAGGCACCGAACCCTTCGTCACCGTCCGCGCCGGACGGATGGCCCGTGAACTCGGTCCGCTCGCGGCCATCCGCACCGAACCGCCCGGCTGGTGGGGGCGCTACCCGTTCGACGGTTCCGATGTGGCGCTACGGCTCCGCGTCCGCTCCCGCGACCTGCACACGGTCGGTTTCGTGCTGCGCGACGCGGTCGGGTCGGCGGTGTCGGTGCGCGGTTCGGTCGGGGCCGGAGTCGTGCACGCCGTACTGCCGCGTGGTTTGTCCGCCACCCGGATCGGCGACATCGTGGTCGGCCTGAAACAGGTTCTGCTCGCCCGGCGCGGTCAGGTCGCGGTCCTGACAGCTCCGCCGCAGCTTGCCGCACAGATCGAGATGGCCCGGCCGGAAGACCTGTTCTGACTCCGCCCGCCACGCGCCGGCGTTCATCGGTCCGCGGCTGCCGGTCGGTGCGTCCGCGACGGCCGGCCGGGTGGCAGCGGGCCGGGCGGCGATCAGCTGAGTGAAGGAATCCGGGCGACGGTCTCGGCTGCCAGGTGACGGCCCAGCCGGGCGACGTCGCCGACCGCGTACGTGAGGTAGGCGAACTGCCCGACCTCGCGGACGCCGGTCAGAATCAGGTCGTCGACGAACACCCGGCGGCGCAGCATGGGGACGCCTTCACCGAGGATCGTCGGGGCGATGCCCATGATGATCTCGTCGAGCAGGCCCTCGGCGACGAATTGACTCACCAGGTTGCCGCCGCCGGCCAGCCAGACGTTCTTGCCCTGAGCAGCGACGACCATGGCCTCATGCACCCGGCGGACATCGCCACTGATCATGAACACGTTGGCGTCCGGCACGGGCGGCAGATCACGGTGGGTGAAGACCCAGCACGGCACGTCGCCGTACATGTCATGCCAGTTCTCCGGCTCCTCGAGCAGGTTGTCATGCTCGAGCACCCATTCGTAGGTGGTCGCGCCCATGGCGAACGCGCCGACACCCTCGAAGAACTCACCGAACGGGTTCTCGGTGCCCTCATCGACCTCGAAAAGCCAGTCCAGCGAGTTGTTCTCGTCGGCGATGAAGCCGTCGATGCTGGTGGCGGTGTAGTACTGCGTCTTCGCCATGAGAAACACCATGCCACGAGCCGCCCGGCAAAAAGGGCAGATCGATCAGACCGCCCGCACCCTCCCGTCAGCTCTCCCTTTCCTGTGCGTTTCCGGCCGCGTCGCCCTCTCGAGCGCGGCCATCTGCCCTCTCGACCTTCTCCCTCCAACCGCAGGTCACTCCCGCTCAACCCGCGTGGTGATTCGCGGTCCGATCCACACCACACATCACCACGCGACGTGCTGCCCGCATCGGGCGGCACGCCTACGGAAAGCCGCTGCGGGCGGTCGGAACGGCGACTTCGCGTGGTCGCGCTAACGGCTCAACCGCTCCAGGCCGCGGCCGGACATGCTGCGGCAAGGCATGCCGGTGCCGGTCGCGGTGGGCGGTGGGCGGAGGCGTCTTGATGTGGTGGAAGTTGCGCGTTCGGCGTGAGGCTGGGGATGCGACTTGAGGACCGCATGGACCTGGCGAACCGGACGCAGCGGGCGCGGGGTGCCGGTGGCGGGTGGGGTGTTGCCGCACCCAGCCCGCCACCGTCACCGGCTCGGCGACCGCGGCCTGGGAAAACCGGCTGCGGGGTCCCACACCGTACTCCAACGGACGGGGGCACGGGACCGACTCTCACATCTCGGATATCCGGCGTGCCGTGTCGCATCCACACTGGTCAGGACGCCGGTGGCCGGACCTCGTAGGTCAGGTAGGCGAACTGGCCGATCGGGCGGGCGCCGGTGAGGCGGTAACGGGACGAGGTGATCCGGCGGGGCAGGACGGGGGCGCCGGCGCCGAGAGTGACGGGGGCGACCCCGAGGATCACCTCGTCGAGGAGGCCGTGGTCGGCGAACTGTCCGGCCAGCTCGCCGCCGCCGACGAGCCAGATGTTCTTCCCGGCCGCTGCCGTGACCATCTCGGCGTGGACCGGGCGCACGTCACCCCGTACGAAATGGAGGTTTGCTCCTGGGATGACCGGCAGCTCGCGGTGAGTGAAGATCCATGCCGGTGTGTCGCCGTAGGGGTCCGTCCAGGAGGACGGGTTCTCGAGCGAGTTCTCGTGCGCGAGGATCCACTCGTAGGTGGTGGCGCCCATCGCCAGGGCCCCGACGCCGGTGAAGAAGTCGGCGAACGGGTTCTGGCCGCCCTCGTCGACCTCGAAGAGCCAGTCCAGCGAGTTGTTCTCATCGGCGATGTAGCCGTCGAAGGTGGTCGCGGTGTAGTACTGCGTCTTCATGACGACAAACTAGGCAGAAATCAGGCGTCGTTGCGCAGGACGAGGATCGCGATGTCGTCGCGTGGCTCCTCGACCGAGAAGTTGATCGTGGTGGAGCGGAGGCGGGCCGCCATCACGTCCGCCGGGTAACCGGCCAGCGGCGCGGAGGCCTCGCGCAGCCGGGCGGAGCCGAAGAGCTCGCGGCCGCGGCGCCGTTCGGTGACCCCGTCGGTGTAGAAGATCAGGGAATCGCCGGAGTTGAGGGTGATCGTCACGTCCGGTGAGGTGATCGTCTCGAGCAGGCCGAGGGCGGTCCCGCCGTCACCGACGAAACTCGTCTTGCCGTCGGCCCGCACCAGCACGGCCCGGTCGTGGCCGGCCAGGTGCAGGCACACGGTCAGCGCACCGGTCGGCTGGCGGGTGACCGACGCCATGGCGAGCGTGCAGTACCGCCCGCCGCCGCGCTGCACGAGGGTCCGGTTGACCCGCCAGAGGATCTCGCTGAGCGCCTTGCCGTCGTCGACCAGGATCCGGATCACGTCGCGGACCAGGCCGGTCACGGTGGCCGCCTGGACGCCCTTGCCCGAGACGTCACCGACCACGACGAGCCACTGGTCCTTGCCGGACGGGACGACGTCGTAGAAGTCGCCGCCGACCTCGGAGCCGGTCGGGACGTACTCGGCGGCGAAGCCGATGCCTTCGACCCGGGGCAGGGCCGGCGGCAGCAGCGACGCCTGCAGGGTCCGGGCGACGGTGCGCCGCTCGTCGTGGATGCGGGCGTTGTCGATGGCGAGCGCGGCCCGGCGGGCCACGTCCTCCAGGACCGCCACCTCGTCACCGTCGTGCCGGTGTTTCGGGTGCCGGCCGACGGCCAGGGTGCCGAGCCGGGCGCCGCGGGCGACCAGTGGCACCGCGTAGCCCTCGAGCGGTGAGTTGAACATCACCTGGGTGCCGAGCCGGGACGCCTCCTCGAGGCGGGCCAGCAGCGACTCGGGGCCGGGTTCGGCGAGGGTGACGTGCAGCTGGGCCAGCGCGGACTCGTCGGCGTGGGTGGCGGCGGCCAGTTGCAGGCGGCCCCATGCGTCGGTGGTGTGCACCGCGCACCACTGGCCGAGCCGGGGTACGACCAGCTGCGGGATGAGGGCCATGGTCAGGTTTACGTCGAGCGACTGGGCCAGCAGCTCGCTGGCTTCGGCGAGGAAGGTTATCCAGGTCTGCCGGCGGATGTCGGCGCGGCGCAACCGATCGTTCTCCAGGTGCAGGGCGAACCGCTCGGCGACCATGGTGGCCAGGGCCAGGGCGTACCCCTCGGGGGCGGCGTCGAGTTCCAGTTCGCCCGCGTACGGCCGCTGCACCGCCAGGGCCACCCGGATGGTGTCGGCGTTGTCGCGGGGCGCCCGGCCGTACCGCGCCAGAAGTTGTCTTCCGATGCCGTCGCCGCGGTCGAGCCGGACCACACCGCCGGCCGCGCCGGTGAGCCGGGCCAGCCGGGAGAGGAGGTCGGCGGCCAGGTCGGCCAGGCCCTCGTCGGAGTGCCGGTCGGTGCCGCTGCGCAGCAGGCCGGTGAGCGCGCCGAGGCTCGGTGTCTCGGCGGCGCTCGGCAGGCGGACCGGGACGCCGGCGCCCTCGCGCTGGTCGAGACGGAACCAGACGCCCTTGCCGTCGCCCTCGTGAACGGTGCCCCACCGGCTGGCGAAATGGTCGACGAGGAGCAGGCCGCGGCCACGTTCGGCGACCTCGCCGATCTCGGCGCTCTCGTTCTTGGGGCCGATGGTGAGCTGCTCGACGGGGCCGGCCGCGAAGTCGGTGACGGTGACGGTGAGGCCGCCCGGATCGGCGGAGACCTCTATCTCGAGCTCGGTGTTGGCGTGCACCACGGCGTTGGTGGACAGCTCGGTGGTGAGCAGCAGAGCTTCGTTGAGCAGGCCGACCAGCCCGGTCTCCTCGAGCACCGAGCGGACCAGGGCGCGGGCCGCCGCGGGGGTCCGCCGGTCGTTGGGGAGGCGGGTCCGGCGCACCAAAGCCTCGGACGGGGCTCCTGACGGGATGCTCGTCCTGGTTCCGACCTCGGCTGGCACCCATGCATCCTCTCCCGTCGAAGGGTGGATGCACAAAGTCGTGTCTCGCATTGACCCGGTCGAGCGAGAGAGGATAGGGAGCCCCCCGGCAGCAGACAGCAGGTGAGGACGATATGACTGCGGCTAAAGAGGTCAGCGTCGGTGCGCCCGACGAGACCGTTCTGCTCGGTGAACTCGCCGACGCGTTGCACCGTGTGCGACGTGGCGATCTCAAGGTGCGGCTGCCCCGGCGGGGTGGCGCGGCCGGGGCGGTGGCCGAGGCGTTCAACGAGGTGGTCTCGCTCCAGGAGCGGCAGAACCTCGACCTGCGCCGGATAAGCCGGATCGTCGGACGGGACGGCCGGCTCACCGAACGCCTGGACGAGGAGGGGCTCGACGGTTCCTGGGAGGACAGCGTCCGCTCGGTGAACTCGCTCATCGACGACCTGGCCCGTCCAACGACCGAGATCTCCCGGGTCATCGTGGCGGTGGCCGAGGGTGACCTGTCGCAGCACATGGCGCTGGAGATGGACGGCCGGCCACTGCGCGGTGAGTTCCTGCGCATCGGCCGGACCGTGAACACGATGGTGGACCAGCTGTCGTCGTTCGCCGACGAGGTGACGCGGGTGGCCCGCGAGGTGGGCACCGAGGGTGAGCTCGGCGGTCAGGCCGACGTACGCGGGGTGGCCGGCACCTGGAAGGACCTGACCGATTCGGTCAACACGATGGCGTCGAACCTGACCCATCAGGTGCGATCCATCTCACAGGTGGCGACCGCGGTGGCCCGCGGCGACCTGTCGCAGAAGATCACCGTATCGGCGCGGGGTGAGGTCGCCGAGCTGTCCGACACAATGAACGGGCTGACCGACACACTGCGGCTCTTCGCCGAGCAGGTGACCCGGGTGGCGCGGGAGGTGGGCACCGAGGGCAAGCTCGGCGGCCAGGCCGACGTGCCGAACGTGGCCGGCACCTGGAAGGACCTCACCGACTCGGTGAACTCGATGGCGTCGAACCTGACGAGCCAGGTCCGCAACATCGCCCAGGTCTCGACGGCGGTGGCGAAGGGTGACCTGTCGCAGAAGATCACGGTGGCGGCGCAGGGCGAGATCCTGGAGCTGAAGGACACCGTGAACACGATGGTGGATCAGCTGTCGTCGTTCGCCGACGAGGTGACGCGGGTGGCCCGCGAGGTGGGCACCGAGGGCCGGCTCGGCGGTCAGGCCCAGGTCCGCGGTGTCTCCGGCACCTGGCGTGACCTCACCGAGAACGTGAACCAGCTCGCCGCGAACCTGACGGCCCAGGTGCGGAACATCTCTCAGGTCTCCACCGCGGTGGCTAAGGGTGACCTGTCGCAGAAGATCACGGTCGACGCGCGCGGCGAGGTTCTCGAGCTGAAGAACACCGTGAACACGATGGTGGATCAGCTGTCGTCGTTCGCCGACGAGGTGACCCGTGTCGCCCGTGAGGTGGGCTCGGAGGGCAAGCTCGGCGGACAAGCCCAGGTCAAGGGCATCTCGGGTACGTGGCGCGACCTCACCGACAACGTCAACTACATGGCCTCGAACCTGACCAGCCAGGTACGGAACATCGCGTCGGTCACCACGGCCGTGGCGAAGGGCGACCTGTCGCAGAAGATCACCGTCGACGCGCGCGGCGAGATCCTGGAGCTGAAGTCGACCGTCAACACGATGGTGGATCAGCTGTCGTCGTTCGCCGACGAGGTGACGCGGGTGGCCCGCGAGGTGGGCACCGAGGGCAAGCTCGGCGGTCAGGCGCAGGTGCGCGGGGTGGCCGGTACGTGGCGTGACCTGACCGACAACGTCAACTCGATGGCGTCGAACCTGACGAGCCAGGTCCGCAACATCGCCCAGGTTTCCACCGCGGTCGCTAAGGGTGACCTGTCGCAGAAGATCACGGTCGACGCGCAGGGCGAGATCCTGGAGCTGAAGAACACCGTGAACACGATGGTGGATCAGCTGTCGTCGTTCGCCGACGAGGTGACGCGGGTGGCCCGCGAGGTCGGTTCGGAGGGCAGCCTCGGCGGCCAGGCGCAGGTGCGCGGCGTGGCCGGTACGTGGCGTGACCTGACCGACAACGTCAACTACATGGCGTCGAACCTGACGGCCCAGGTGCGGAACATCGCGTCGGTCACCACGGCCGTGGCTAAGGGTGACCTGTCGCAGAAGATCACGGTCGATGCCCGCGGCGAGATCCTCGAGCTGAAGAACACCGTGAACACGATGGTGGATCAGCTGTCGTCGTTCGCCGACGAGGTGACGCGGGTCGCGCGCGAGGTGGGCTCGGAGGGCAAACTCGGCGGACAAGCCCAGGTCAAGGGCGTTTCTGGTACGTGGCGCGACCTCACCGACAACGTGAACCAGCTCGCCTCCACGCTGACCATCCAGCTGCGCGCCATCGCCGAGGTGTCCACCGCCGTGACCCGGGGTGACCTGACCCAGAGCGTGGCGGTCGAGGCGATGGGCGAGGTGGCCGACCTCAAGGACAACATCAACCGGATGATCGTCACGCTCCGCGACACCACGAAGGCGAACGCGGAGCAGGGCTGGCTCGACTCGAACCTCGCGCGGATCGGTGGCCTGCTGCAGGGCCAGCGGGACGTCGGCGAGGTCTGCCGCATGATCATGACCGAGGTGACACCGCTGGTCGACGGCCAGCTCGGTGCGTTCTTCCTGGTCGACAACGAAGAGGCGGTGATGCGCCTGCGGCTCAACGCGGCCTACGGCTACGTCGCCCGCGACCACGACGTGATCTTCGGGCCGGGTGAGGGCCTGGTCGGTCAGGCCGCGGTCTCCCGGCGGACCATCCGGGTCCGCGCCACCCACGACGGAATACTGACGATGCGGTCGGGCCTGCTCGCCATGCCGCCGAACGACCTGGTGGTGCTACCGGTCCTGTTCGAGGGCGAGATGCTCGGCGTGATCGAGTTCGCCTCGGTGGCGGCCTTCAACGGGCTGCATCTGACGTTCCTGGAGCGGCTGGTCGCCACGATCGGCATCGCCCTCAACACCATTCAGGCCAACCGGCGTACGGAAGAGCTGCTGGCCCAATCACAGCGGCTGGCCCGGGAGATGCAGGACCAGTCGGCCGAGCTGCAGCGCACCAACGCCGAGCTGGAGGACAAGGCGAAACTGCTCAGCGACCAGAAGGCGAACATCGAGCTGAAGAACCGGGAGATCGAGCTGGCCCGGCTCGGCCTGGAGGAGAAGGCGCAGCAGCTGTCGCGGGCGAACACGTACAAGTCGGAGTTCCTGGCGAACATGAGCCACGAGCTGCGGACCCCGCTGAACTCGCTGCTGCTGCTGGCCCGCCTGCTGGCCGACAACACCGAGCGCAACCTGACCAGCAAGCAGATCGAGTTCGCCCGCACCATCCACAGTGCCGGCTCGGACCTGCTGTCGCTGATCGACGACATCCTGGACCTGTCAAAGATCGAGGCCGGCCGGATGGACGTGGAGCCGGACGTCCTCGACTTCGACGGCATCCGCAGTTACGTCGAGCAGGCCTTCGTCCCGCAGGCGGAGGTCAAGGGGCTCGAGTTCCGGGTCACGGTGGCGCCCGAGCTTCCCGACTCGATAGTCACCGACCCGCAACGGCTGCAGCAGATTCTGCGCAACCTGTTGTCGAACGCGGTGAAGTTCACCGACAGCGGTTCGGTGACGCTGAGCATCTTCCCGACGACCCTGGAGTCGGACGTCGACGCCCCCTCGTCACTGCACTCGGCGCAGCAGGTGGTCGCGTTCGCGGTCACCGACACCGGTATCGGCATCTCGGACGAGAAGCTGGCGATCATCTTCGAGCCGTTCCAGCAGGCCGACGGCACCACCACCCGCAAGTACGGCGGGACCGGCCTGGGCCTGTCGATCAGCCGCGAGTTCGCGGCGCTGCTCGGCGGCACCATCGCCGTGTCCTCGGAGCCGGGTCAGGGTTCGACGTTCACGCTCTACATGCCCGAGGCGCTGGTGCCGGACGCGATTCCGATGCCGGCCCTTCCGCCGGTGCCGGCCAAGGCGGTTTCGGTACGCCCGGTCGCCTCGCTGGGACTGCCGCTGATGGAGATGCCGCCGAGGCCCGAGGAGAAGCCGGCGGTGAGCCCGGCCGGCCGCAAGCTGGAGGGCGTCACGGTACTGATCGTCGACGATGACGTGCGTAACGTCTTCGCCCTGACCAGCGCCCTCGAGATGCATGGACTCCACGTGCTGTACTCGGACAACGGGGTGGACGGAGTTCGGATCCTGGCCGAACATCCCGAGATCGACCTCGTGCTGATGGACGCGATGATGCCGGACCAGGACGGCTACGAGACGACGAGGGGAATCCGGCGCAATCAGCGTTTCCAGGACCTACCGGTAGTGTTCCTCACGGCGAAGGCAATGCCGGGTGACCGGGAATCTGCCCTTGCGGCCGGTGCGAGCGACTACATCACCAAACCGGTCGATCTGGACGAGCTGATCGAACTGATGGACCGCTGGGTGAACGCGGAAGGAACCGGAGCGCCGAAACACGGCTGAAAACGGCCGTGATGGGAATGCGCCACGGGAGGGAACTACCGGGTGGGTGAGGTGAGCGCGGGTGGGTGAGCGTGCCAAGGCGCTACTGGTCGACGACCGGCGGGACAATCTGCTGGCCCTGGAGGCGATCCTCCAAGGCCTTCCGGTCACGGCGGTCGCCGTGGAGAGCGGTGAGGCCGCGCTCAAGCAGCTGCTCACCGACGACTTCGCGGTGATCCTGCTGGACGCGCACATGCCCAACATGGACGGCTTCGAGACGGCCAGTCACATCAAGCGGCGGGAGCGGACCCGGCATGTGCCGATCCTGTTCCTCACCGCCGCTGACCGGGACGCCCAGCTCGCCCTCCGGGGTTATGCGGTCGGTGCCGTCGACTACCTCACGAAGCCGTTCGACCCGTGGGTGCTCCGGGCGAAGGTTTCCATCTTCGTCGAACTGTGGATGAAGAATCAGCAGCTCAAGGTGCAGGCGGAGGCGTCCAAGGAGCGTGAGGCGCAGTGGCAGCGCCTGACCGGGACGGTCGACGAGGCCGCCCGGGTGCTGCGGGCCGGCGGCGAGCAGGCCGCCACTGAGGCACTTGATCTGCTGGACAAGGCTCGATGGGGAGACTGACCCAGCCAATGTGACCTGGGTCACTAGCGGCAACCTTGCTGGGCAGTCGCACCACTACCGGGGCGTGATCGCTTGATCATGCGACGTCCGCCGTCCCCCGACGGCGGCCTCATCCCCTGAGTAGGAGCAACATGCGGCACGCAATGCCCAGCGCGACTCCGAGCCGGCGTCGTCGTCTCGTCGCGGGACTTGGCGCGGCCGGTGCGGCCGGTGCCGTCACCGCGCTGGTCGCCGTCCTCGTCCCCTCCGCCTCGGCCAGCACCCTGTTCAGCGACGACTTCGAGAGCGGCGCGGGCAACTGGTCCAAGTCGGGCGGCACCTGGTCCGTGGTCTCCGACGGCTCCAAGGTCTACCGGCAGGCCAAGGCCGACAGCGAGCTCGCCCGCGTCTTCGCCGGCGAGACGTCCTGGACCGACTACTCAGTCGAGGCGAAGGTCAAGGCACTCGACCTCAGCAAGGGCCTGGCCGGAGTCGCGGCCCGGGCCAGCGGTTCCTCCACCATGTACCGTCTCGCGCTGACCTCGGCCGGCAAGGCCGAACTGCAGTCGGTCAAGGGCAGCACCATCACCACCATCGGCTCGGCCCCGGTCAGCAACGTGACGGCCTGGCACACCCTCAAGGTGGACGTCTCGGGCAGCACCGTCACCGGCTGGATCGACGGCGCCAAGGTCGCCTCCGGCACCGGCTCGCTGGCCGGCAACGGCCGCATCGGTCTCGTCACCAGCTTCGCCTCGGTCGAGTTCGACGACGTGTCGGTGGCCGCGCTCGGTGCCGGCCCGGCGCCCACCTCGCCGGCGGCCTCCCCGACCGCCTCCAGGACGGCCACCGCGGCGCCGACCGCGACCGCCTCCAGGACGGCCACCGCCTCGCCGACCGCCACGAAGACCGCGACGGCGACCCCGACCTCGGCCCCGACTCCGACGAAGACCACCACCAGCCCGGCCACGTCGTGGCCCAAGGCGGCGGGCGACAAGCCGGTCACCGCCACGATCGCGGTGTCCGGCACCCTGGACGGCGGCAACGTCCGCTACTTCGGCAGTGGCGCTCTGGGCGGTGACGGTCAGGCCGAGGGCCAGGACCCGCTCTTCAAGCTCGCCGACGGTGCGGTGCTGAAGAACGTGATCCTGGGCGCCCCGGCGGCGGACGGTATCCACTGCTCGGGTTCGTGCACGCTGCAGAACGTGTGGTGGGAGAACGTCGGCGAGGACGCGGCGACCTTCAAGGGCGGTGCCTCGGCGTCGTACACCGTCGACGGCGGCGGTGCCAGGGGTGCCGACGACAAGGTGTTCCAGCACAACGGTGGCGGCACGCTGACGATCCGGAACTTCCAGGTCGCCGACTTCGGCAAGCTGTACCGCTCGTGCGGCAACTGCTCGACCCAGCACAAGCGTGCGGTGGTCGTGCAGAACGTGGTCGCCACCGCCCCGGCCGGCAGCCTGGTCGGTATCAACGCCAACTTCGGCGACACCGCCCGGATCTCCGGCGTGACCGTCGTGGGCAAGAAGAGCCTGGACATCTGCGTCAAGTTCACCGGCAACAGCTCCGGCAAGGAGCCGACCAAGATCGGCACCGGCCCGGACGGCGTCAACTGCATCTACAACGAGTCCGACATCACCTTCAAGTGATCGTCCGTGGCCGCCGGAGGCTCTTGCCGGCGGCCACGGCCCGGAACCCACAGGGATGCCGATGCGCGACGCTGCCTTCCGCGAATACTTCGAGCGGCACCATGACTCGATGTCGCGCCTCGCCTACCTGATGACCGGCGAGGCGGAGATCGCCGACGACCTGGCCGCCGAGGCACTCACCGAGGTGTGGCGGCACTGGGAGCGGGTCGCCGCCGCGGACGACCCGGCCGCGTACGGGCACGGCATCCTGATGAATCTGGCCCGCAACTGGGTCCGTCGCCGCAGCCGGGAGCGGCTGCTCTCCCTGGAGCCCTTCCGCCGGGCCCTGGACCCGGACGTGCCGGCGGTCGTCGACGTACGCACGGCACTCCGGCGACTCCCGCACCGGCGGCGGGCCTGCGTGGTTCTCCGGTACGCCTTCGACCTCTCGGAGAAGGAGGTCGCCTCGGCGCTCGGTATCTCGGTCGGTGCGGTCAAGAGCGCGACGTCGCGCGGCGCCCGGCAACTCGCGGAACTACTCGGCGGCAGCAACGTCGCACTGGCACGAATCAACGGTTGGGAGGCGGCGCGATGACGCTCATCGAATCCGAGCTGCGCGCGGCATTGCGCGCCGAGGCGGCGGCGCACCGTCCCGATCGGGAGGCGATGCTCGACCGGATCACCGAGACCGCCATGCGCAACAAGCCGGCTCCGCGATTCCGGATCGCCGGTGTGGCCGTCGCCGTCTCCGCGATCCTCGGTGCCGGTGGCTTCGCCCAGTGGGCGGTCGCCGGCGACGGCGACCCCGCACCCCCGGTGGTCACCGTAGAGCCTGTTCCGAGCAGCCCGGCGCCCTCCCAGGCATCCCGGCCGGCGAGTACGCCGAGCACGTCACCCAGCAAGGCGGCCCCGAAGTCCCGGGCACCCGGCCGGTCGCCGAGCGTCCCGCCGGCCGGCTCGAGCTCACCGGCCTCCCGGCCCACGGCGCAGGGAGCCCTCTGGTCGGACGGGTCGGTCGTCCCCGACGGTGACTCGCAGGGCAGCAGCGTCGTGACGGTGACGACCAGCGAGCCGCTCACCGCGCTCGAGGTGACGATCCGGTTGACCCGCACCGGAGGGCTGACGGCGCGCGGCGGCAGCCAGCAGGTGCCAGGAGCGAGCGTGACCAGCACCGTGACGGAGGAGCCGGCCGCGTTCGTCTATCGGTTCGTGCTGTCCTCGGGGGACAGTCTGGACCCGGGGACCTACACCTTCTACGCCCGGTACACCCACCCCGAGGGCGGGCGGAACGCCGGCGGTGACACCTACGCGGCGGCGGCGACCACCGAGGTCGGTGCGGCCCCCAAGGTCAGCGGCGACTTCCGCTGACCCCCAGCTGGCTCTCACCGCTGTCTCGCGGCCCGCAAGACAGCGGTGGCGTCCAGCCCCCGAGCCCCGGCTGGCTCTGGCCGTTGTCTTGGAGGGGTTGAGGCAGCGGTGGTGTTCAGCTGCGGAGTTGCGGCTGGCTCCGGCCGTTGTCTCAAGGCCCTTGAGACGACGGCCAGAGCCAGCCGGTTTTGTTCGGGGGTTCAGCTGGCGTTGATCATCAGGGCTGAGCGCAGCCCGGTGATGTCGAGCACACGCATCAGAAAGTCGCCGACGTTCGCGAGCGCCAGGACCATCTGTGCGTGCTGCGCCTTGCGGCTCAGCACCACCAGCGTGCCCAGCCCCTGCGAGTCGCAGAAGGTCACGCCGCCCATGTCCAGAACGATGCGAATCAGCTGGTCATCGCCGATCAGCTCGTTGACGACCGTCGACAACTCGGTGACCGTGAGCACGTCGATTTCCCCGGCGAGCTGAATCGTCACCTCGTCGGGTGCTCGCTGAACCGCGATGGACAGCTCGGGTCGCTCCACGCGGCTCAGCCTATCCTCTTCCTGGCGAATCAGCCCGTCCGGCGCGGTCAGATCAGGCGCTTCCGGACATCACCCGGCGACGTGAACAACCCTCTCGCAATACTCGTTTCATGGCGCTGACAGAATGGGGACCGCTGTGACCACGAAAAATCCCGCCGCGGATCTTCCGTACCCGGAGGATGCCCCGGCCTCCCAGGCCCTGTTCGACCGCGCCCAGGCCATCGTGCCGGGCGGGGTGAATTCACCTGTGCGTGCGTTCCGCGCGGTGGGTGGCACGCCCCGGTTCATGGCCTCGGGCTCCGGCCCCTGGCTGACCGACGTGGACGGGCGGCGTTACGTCGACCTCGTCTGCTCCTGGGGCCCGCTGATCCACGGCCATGCGCACCCCGAGATCATCGACGCGGTGCAGCGGGCCGCGGCTCTCGGCACCAGCTTCGGCACGCCGACCACCGGTGAGGTCGAGCTGGCCGAGGAGATCGTCCGGCGTACCTCGATCGACGAGGTCCGGCTGGTCAACTCGGGCACCGAGGCGACCATGACGGCGATCCGGCTGGCCCGCGGTTTCACCGGCCGGTCGAAGATCGTGAAGTTCGCCGGTTGTTACCACGGCCATGTGGACGCGCTGCTTGCCGCGGCCGGCTCCGGTGTGGCCACTCTGGGCCTGCCCGACTCGCCCGGCGTCACCGGCGCGGCGGCGAGCGAGACGATCGTCCTGCCCTACAACGACGTCGCCGCCGTGGAAGCGGCATTCGCCGCCGACGGTGACCAGATCGCGGCGATCATCACCGAGGCGGCGCCCGGCAACATGGGCGTGGTCACCCCGCGCGACGGCTTCAACTCCACGCTCGCCGAGATCGCCCACCGGCACGGCGCCCTGCTGGTCGTCGACGAGGTGATGACCGGGTTCCGGGTTTCCGCCGGTGGCTGGGCCGGGCTGCACCCGGTCGCCGCCGATCTGTTCACCTTCGGCAAGGTGATGGGCGGCGGGCTGCCCGCGGCGGCGTTCGGCGGCCGTCGGGAGATCATGTCCCGGCTCGCCCCGGCCGGCCCGGTCTACCAGGCCGGCACGCTCTCCGGTAACCCGCTTGCCTGCGCGGCCGGGCTCACCTCCCTGCGGCTCGCCGACGAGACCACCTACAAGCGGCTCGACGACCTGGCCGCCACCATCAGCTCGCTCTGCGCCGACGCGCTGGCCGCCGAGGGTGTGCCGCACCGGCTGCAGTCCGCCGGCAACATGTTCTCGATCTTCTTCACCGACGCGGAGGTCGTCGACTACGACTCCGCAAAGACGCAGAACGCTGCCGCGTTCAAGGCGTTCTTCCACACCATGCTGGCCAATGGCGTCTACCTGCCGCCGAGTGCCTTCGAGTCGTGGTTCGTGTCGACGGCGATCGACGACGCAGCACTGAACGTGATCGCCGCCGCGGCGCCGCTCGCGGCCCGAGCCGCCGCGGGGGCAAATCTTGAGTGAGCCGACCAGGACCACGGTGCATGTGTTGCGGCACGGCGAGGTCTACAACCCCGGCAAGATCCTGTACGGACGTCTGCCCGACTTCCACCTTTCCGAGCTGGGCAACCAGATGGCGAAGGCGGCTACCGAGGTGCTGGCCGGGCGGGACATCACGCACGTGGTGGCCAGCCCGCTGGAGCGTGCCCAGGAGACGGCCGCCCCGTTCGCGGCCGAGTTCAAGCTGGACATCGCCACCGACGTACGGCTGATCGAGAGCGCGAACTACTTCGAGGGCAAGAAGGTCTCGGTCGGCGACGGCGCGTTCAGCAACCCGCGCCACTGGTGGGTGCTGCGTGACCCGATCACCCCGTCCTGGGGCGAGGCGTACCTGGTGATCGCGCAGCGGATGTTCGCGGCGCTGCAGGCGGCGCGGGTCGCCGCCGAGGGGCACGAGGCGGTCTGCGTCTCGCATCAGCTGCCGATCTGGACCCTGCGGCGGTACGTGGAGAACAAGCGCCTCTGGCACGACCCGCGACGACGTGAGTGCGGCCTGGCCAGCCTCACCTCGTTCCGGTTCGAGGGTTCCAAGGTGGTCGGTGTCGACTACTCGGAGCCGGCCGCGCACCTGGTAGCCATGTCGGCCACGGCCAAGACCGCCAAGGGGGCGTGATGCGCCGCCTCGTCGCCGTCGCTGTCGCAGCGGTCACCACCGCCGGGGTCCTGACCGGTTGCGGCGGCGAGGAGAACTGGGCGAAGAAGTGCACCACCACGAACATGGTGGTGGAGTGCGCTCCGGAGCAGCGGCCGCTGGTCTCCGGAGTCACCGGCGAACTGCTCGGCGGCGGCACGTACGACCTCGGGAACGACCGCGGCAAGGTGGTCGTGGTCAACTTCTGGGGCTCGTGGTGTGCGCCGTGCCGGGCCGAGGCCGACGACCTTGAGAAGACCTACCAGGCCACCAAGGCCAAGGACGTGACGTTCCTCGGCGTCAACACCCGCGACGAGCGTGATCCGGCGAAGGCGTTCGAGCGCAGTTACCAGGTGACCTACGACAGCCTGTTCGACAGTGAGGGCCGGGCCGGCCTCAAGTTCGACGTCACCCAGAACGCGATTCCGAGCACCCTGATCCTGGACCGGCAGGGCCGGATCGCGGTCGGGATCCGGCGGGCGACCACGATCGCGGAGTTGCAGCCGCTGGTGGAGAAGATCGCCGCGGAGGCGACGGGCTGATGGGCGGCGCGTTCGAGGGTGCGGTGACCGGCGGGCCGATGCTGCTGGCGATCGGCGCATCACTGCTGGCCGGTCTGGTCAGCATCCTGTCGCCGTGCGTGTTGCCGCTGCTGCCTGGCTACCTCTCCTACGTCACCGGGCTGGTCGGTTCCGACATGGAGGCGGTGACCGGCCGCGGCGACACGTTGACGAAGACCCGGACCGTGGCCGTGAAGAGCCGGGTCCTGGCCGGCAGCGTCCTGTTCGTGCTCGGCTTCTCGGTCGTGTTCACGCTCATGGTGACGCTGGTGGCGAACATCTTCTTGCAGCTGAAAGCCCAGCAGGACGTGCTGAACACGGTCATCGGCGCGGTGATCGTCGTACTCGGCCTCGGTTATCTGGGCTGGATCCCGGGTTTCCAGCGGGAGGCCCGCGTCAGCAAGCTGCCGGCGGCCGGGCTGCTCGGCGCACCGGTTCTCGGGGCGGTCTTCGCGATCTCCTGGACACCGTGCGTCGGCCCGACCCTCGGTGCGGTCATGGGCCTGGCTACCACGACCGGGCAGACCGACCGGTCGGTCGTGCTGGCGCTGGCCTTCAGCCTGGGGCTGGGCGTGCCGTTCGTGCTCTTCGGGCTCTTCTTCCGCAAGCTGCTCGGCGTCTTCACCGCGATCCGCCGCAACAGCCGCTGGGTGACCCGGATCGGCGGTGGCCTGCTCATCCTGGTCGGGCTGGCCCTGATCACCGGCGCCTGGGACCAGTTCCTCATCTGGCTGCTGACCACCTTCGACTTCGGTCAGGAGACACTGCTGTGACCGCGGTCGACGACCGGCCCGCCACCGCCGAGATGCCCCCGCCGCGCCGGGGCAACCCGCTGTGGGCGTTCCTGCGCAACTCCTGGCGGCAGCTCACCAGCATGCGCACGGCGCTCGTGCTGCTGTTCCTGCTCGCGGTGGCCGCGGTCCCGGGGTCGATCTTCCCGCAGCGCGGGGTCAACCGGGAGAACGTCGCCGAGTACTTCGCCGAGAACCCGGAACTGGCGCCGGCGCTGGACCGGTTCTTCGCCTTCGACGTGTACGCGTCACCGTGGTTCGCGGCGATCTACCTGCTGCTGTTCACCTCGTTGATCGGGTGCGTCCTGCCCCGGCTCCGTGATCATTTCCGGGCGCTCACGACCGTACCGCCGGATGCTCCGAAGCGGCTGGACCGCCTGCCGCAACATGATCAGGGACAGCAACGCCCGGAGGAACCCGCGGCCGTGGCCGCGGAGATCGCGAAGCGGCTGCGCGGCAGGCGGTTCCGCACCCGGGTGCGGGAGACGCCGGAGGGCTGGACGGTCTCGGCCGAGAAGGGCTATCTGAAGGAGACCGGCAACCTCCTCTTCCACATCGCGATGCTCGGGGTGCTGGTCGGCGTCGGGTTCGGGCACTGGTACGGCTGGCACGGCAACCGCCTGCTGGTCGAAGGCCCCGACCTGGGTTTCTGCAACAGCGTGACGCAGCACGACGAGTCGGTCCTCGGCCCTCGCGTCGATCCCTCCGACCTGCCGGACTTCTGCCTGCAGATGACCGCGTTCGAGGCCACGTTCCAGACCACCGGCGTGCCGAAGACGTTCCAGGCGACGGTGAACGTGAGCGAGGACGGCGGCGACCACTATCGGTCGGAGAAGTTCACCGTCAACGACCCGCTGCGGCTCGACGGCGCCACCGTGAACCTGCTCGGCCAGGGCTATGCGCCCGAGCTGCGGTTCACCGACCGGTTCGGCGCCCAGCAGACCAAGGTCGTCCCGTTCCTGCCGATCGACGGCATGCTGACCAGCGAGGGCGTCGTCCAGTACCCGGACGTCAACATCGACCCGGCGACCGGCAAGCGCGACCCGACGCTGCAGATGGGCTTCGAGGGCCTCTTCCTGCCGACCGGCGGCACCGACGGCAGCGCGCAGTCGAAGTTCCCGGCCGCTGACAACCCGGTCCTCTATCTGAGCGCCTACCGGGGTGACCTGGGACTGGACTCGGGCCGGCCGGGTTCGGTCTACGCCCTCGACCGTGAGCAGATCGCCGACGGTGACCTCAAGAAGATCAGCGGCGAGCGGCCGTACGTGCTGCGGCCGGGCGAGAAATGGACCCTGGACGACGGCAGCACGCTCGAGTTCGTCGACATCCGCCGGTTCGCCACCATCTCCATCCGGCACGACCCGACGAAGGTGTCGCTGCTCGTCGGTTCGGTGGTGGGACTGATCGGCCTGATGCTCTCGCTGTACGTGCACCGCCGCCGAGTCTGGTTCCGGGTTCTGCCGGTCGGCGGCGATCCGGCGGGCGGTAGCGTGATCGAAGCCGGTGGCCTGCCCCGCACCGACTATCCGGGGTTCGGCGATGAGTTCGCGGCACTCACCCGGCACGTCAAGGAAGGGACGCCCTGATGGCGGAGTTGTCCAATCAGCTTATGGCGCTGACCGTGCTGGCCTATCTGGCCGCCATGATCTGCTACGCCGGGGAGTACGCGTTCGGTAAGCGCAGCCACATCGGCAGGGCCGCCGACCGGCAGTTGATCGGCGCGGGCGGCCCGGCCACCTACGAGGAGGCCACCGAGGTCCGCAAGGAGTCGGCGCGCGGCGAGTGGGTCGGCCGTGCCGCGGTCGGGCTCAACCTGCTCGGCCTCGCCCTTCACCTCGGCACCACGGTCACCCGCGGTCTCGCCGCGGAGCGCATGCCGTGGGGCAACATGTACGAGTACATCCTGTCCACCGCGCTGATCGGCTCCGCGGTCTGGGCGGGTGTGCTGCTGCGTAAACCGGCCGTCCGGCACCTGGGCCTGTTCGCCTCGCTGAGCCTCGTGGTGATGCTCGGCGCGGCCGCCCTGGTCGCCTACACCCCGGTCGGTCCGCTGGTGCCGGCGCTGAACTCGTACTGGTACGTCTTCCACGTCTCGACGATCATCATCTCGTCCGGCATCTTCCTGGTCGGTGTGGTGCCGGCCGCCATGTTCCTGATCAAGAACGGGTGGGACGAGGGCCGGCGCAGCTTCCCGTACACGCTCGGCAGGCGGGTCGGCGAGGCCGGCACCCTGGAGCGGCTGACGTTCCGCCTGCACGCGTTCGCCTTCCCGCTGTTCACCTTCGGGGCGCTGATCGCCGGTCCGCTGTGGGCGGAGGCGTCCTGGGGCCGCTACTGGGGCTGGGACCCGAAGGAGGTGTGGGCGTTCATCTCCTGGATCGTCTACGCCGCCTACCTGCACGCCCGTGCCACCCCGAGCGTGAAGCGGAGCACCGCGACCTGGATCGCGATCGCCGGCTTCGTGACGATGCTGATGAACCTGTTCGGCGTGAACCTGTTCTTCGAGGGTCTGCACTCGTACGCCGACGCGGGCTAGCCGGCGCAGTCCCCGGCGGTCCACGTGTCGTAACGGGTCACCCAGTCCAGACAGAAACCGCCGCGGGCGGCCGCCCCGGTCTCGGTCGGGACGTCCTCGCGCCAGTACCGGGCCGGTCCGCCGCCGACCGGCCGCAGCTGCACGTTGTCCACGGTCACCTTGGGTACGTCGATCTTGGTCTGCCGGGTGGCGTCGACGTGCACCTCGACGTACTGCTCGATGCGGGCGCCGGCACCGAGCGGCAGACGCTGCTGGGTCAGCAGGTTCCACCGGTTGTTCCACCACAGCCAGGCCCGCCAGGTCCCGGTCCGGTCGGAGCCGATGTCCAGCCAGACCTGGTCGCCGGGGCGGACCGCGTACTGGTCGTAGAACTGCCACCGGTTGGTGTTCGTGTCGAAGGTGTAGACGTGCTGGCGGCCCGGCGAGGCCCAGCCGGTCTCCGCCCAGCCGGCCTCCAGCCAGGCGATCCGGCCGCCACCCAGGTCCCGCTTCGCCATGAACCGGCCGACCACGAAGTCGTACGTCTGTGGCCGGATCGAGCCGTCGACGACCGAGAACCGGCCGGACACCCCGCCCCAGTCGCCGCTGGTCCCGGCGCCGAGATGGTGGTACCCGCTCGGTGTGAAACCGGTCTTCGCCGACTCCAGCACGGGTTGATCGGCGCGGCAGGCGCGCGGGCTGTCCAGGGTCGCCGGACCGGTCGGCGGACGGGTCGACGCCGGGCCCGGCGTGCACTCCGGCAGCCCGATCTCGGTCGCGGCGACGTCCGGGGCGACGGCCAGCGCCGCGGCCAGACCGGTCAGCAGACACCATCGGGTCACGTTCCGGGGCTTCATGAAAGCCCCAACGGGAGTCCCGGATCTCCAGTGACGGACGCTGGTGCCAGACTGGGTGCCATGGCGCCGCGTGGATTCCCCTATGCCGATCTGCAGAGCTTCATCGCCGCCCTGGAGGCCGCCGGTGAGCTGCGCCGGGTCACCGTGCCGGTGGACCCGACGCTGGAGGTCAGTGAGATCGTGACCCGGACCGTGCGGGCCGGCGGTCCGGCGCTGCTCTTCGAGCGGCCCACGCGGGGCGAGATGCCCCTGGTGATCAACCTGTTCGGCACCGAGAAGCGGATGGCGATGGCGCTCGGCGTCGACCGTCTCGACGAGGTCGGCGAGCGGATCGGCGCGATCGCCAAGCCGGAGCTGCCGGTGGGCTGGTCCGGCATCCGCGAGAGTATCGGCAAGGTGCTGCAGCTCAAGTCGATGCCGCCGAAGAAGGTGAAGAGTGCCCCCTGCCAGGAGGTCATCCTCAGGGGCGACGAGGTCGACCTCGACAAGCTTCCGGGCCTGCAGGTCTGGCCGGGTGACGGCGGCATCTTCCACAACTTCGGGCTGACCCACACGAAGCATCCCGAGACAGGCAAGCGCAACCTCGGCCTCTACCGGCTGCAGCAGCACTCGAAGAACACGCTCGGCATGCACTGGCAGATCCACAAGGACTCCACGGCGCACCACGCGGTGGCGGAGCGGCGCGGCGAACGCCTTCCGGTCGCGGTCGCGATCGGATGCGACCCCGTGGTGACGTACGCCGCGAGCGCCCCGCTGCCCGGCGACATCGACGAGTATCTGTTCGCCGGCTTCCTCAAGGGCGAACGGATCGAGATGGTCGACTGCGTCTCCGTCCCGCTGCAGGTGCCGGCCGAGGCGCAGATCGTCCTGGAGGGCTACCTGGAGCCGGGCGAGCGCCTGCCGGAGGGCCCGTTCGGCGACCACACCGGCTACTACACGCCGGTCGAGCCGTTCCCGGTGCTGCACATCGAGACGATGACGATGCGCAAGAAGCCGGTCTACCACTCGATCGTCACGTCGAAGCCGCCGCAGGAGGACCACGGCCTGGGCAAGGCCACCGAGCGGATCTTCCTGCCACTCGCCAAGATCCTGATCCCGGACATCGTCGACTACGACATGCCGGCGGCCGGCGTTTTCCACAACTGCCTCATCGTCTCGATCCGCAAGCGGTACCCGAAGCACGCGCAGAAGGTGATGAACGCCATCTGGGGCGCCCACCTGCTGTCACTGGTCAAGCTGATCGTCGTCGTCGACGAGGACTGTGACGTCCACGACTACAACGACGTCGCGTTCCGGGCGTTCGGCAACGTCGACTACGCCCGTGACCTGCTGCTCACCGAGGGCCCCGTGGACCATCTGGACCACTCGTCCTATCAGCAGTTCTGGGGCGGCAAGGCGGGCGTCGACGCGACTCGTAAGCTGCCGACCGAGGGCTACACCCGGGGCTGGCCGGAGGAGATGACCATGTCGCCCGAGGTGGTCAGCCTGGTCGACAAACGGTGGAAGGAATACGGGCTGTGACAGCCATCGAGGAGAAGCCCGGCAAGATAAAGGCCTTCCTGCGCCTGGTCATGATCGAGCACTCGATCTTCGCGCTGCCGTTCGCCTATCTGTCCGCGCTGATCGCGATGGCCCAGCCTCTCGGTGACGTGACCACCGACGGCCGCGTGATCCAGGACCTGGAAACCGGCCCGATCAGCACCGGCGTGCACTGGATGGACCTGCTGCTGGTGACGATCGCCATGGTGTCCGGGCGGACCTTCGCGATGGCTGCGAACCGGATCCTGGACCGTAAGATCGATGCGCTGAATCCGCGGACGCAGAACCGGGAGCTGGTCACCGGCGCGGTGAGCCTGCGTACCGCCTGGACCGGCGCGGGCATCTCGCTGGTGCTCCTGATCGTCGCGGCCGGTCTGCTCAACCCGCTCTGCCTGTTGCTGTCGCCGCTGGCCGTGATCCCGCTGGTCGTCTACCCGTACGCCAAGCGCTTCACGAATTTCCCGCACTACGTGCTGGCGCTGGCGCAGGCGGTCGCCCCGGTCGGCGCGTGGCTGGCGGTCACCGGCACTTTCGCGGGTTCCTGGCCGGCCTGGGTGCTCGGCGTCGCGGTCGGCCTGTGGATCGGCGGGTTCGACATCATTTACGCCTGCCAGGACATCGACGTGGACCGGCGGATCGGCGTGCAGTCGACGCCGGCCCGGTTCGGCATACGGACCGCGTTGCACATCTCCACCGTCACCCACGTGGTCTCCTTCGCGCTCTTCGTCTGGTTCGGCCAGCTCGTCGGGCTCGGCCTGTTCTGGTGGATCGGCCTGCTGATCACCGGAGCCGGCCTGGTCTACCAGCACGTCGTGGTGACGCCGAGCGACCTATCCAAGATCAACAGGGCGTTCTTCACCGCGAACGGCTTCATCGCCATCGCGCTCTTCCTCTTCGCCCTGCTCGAGCTGATCGTCGATGGACGGTTCGTCCCGCTGTATTCCGTAGAATTGATGTAACCCTTTCCGCCACCGTCACCGTCTTATCCGCGTGAGCGATCGAGAGGCCGAGTTCCGCGAGTTCGTCGCGGCCCGGATGGAGCCGTTGCGCGGGCTCGCCTACCTCACGTGCGGGGACTGGCAGGTGGCCGAGGACGCCGTGCTGTCCGCCCTCGCGAAGCTCTACGTGAAATGGAGCCGGGTGGGCAACCCGGACGCGTACGCACGGACCGCCGTCGTGCGGGCCGCGATCGACGAGACCCGCCGCCCGTGGTGGCGCCGTGAGCAGGCGCGCAGCCACGCCATGCCGGACGCCCCGCTGCCCGACGACGCCACACACGCCGTCGACGAGCGCCTGCGGATGCGTGCCGCGCTGGACGGCCTGCCGACGCGGCAGCGCGCGGTGCTGGTGCTGCGGTTCCTGGAGGGGCTCAGTGTCCAGCAGACCGCGGAGGCGCTGCAGTGCCCGGAGGGCACTGTCAAGGTACACACGTCCCGTGGGCTCGACGCGATGCGCCAGATCCTGGGCCCGGAGCTGGAGGCTCATCATGAAGCCGCTGTCTGAGCTGCTGCAGGAGGCGAAGGCGGATGCGCCACCGCCTCGCTACGGCGTCGAGCAGGTGGTGGCGGCCGGGCGCCGGCGGCGGCGCCGCAGAAACACCGGGTGGACGATTGTGGCTGCGGCGGCCGTGGCTGCCGTAATCGGGGTGCCGCAATTCGTCACCCGGGCAGATGGGGGGCCGCCGGTGCTGCCGGCGGTCCCCTCGCCCGCCGTCTCAGGCCCGGCCTTCGCGTTCCGCGGCTACTCGGCGGGCGCCTACGAGGCGGCTGACGCGTCGTGGCTCTACCGCGACTACAGCGGCGCCCACGTATACCGGGCCGGAACCCGTGAGTCGGTGGCCCGGCTGGAGGTCTACCGTCCGGGTGTGGTGCCGGAGGACGGCGCCGAGCTGGGCTACCGGAAGGGCCGGCTCGATCGCGACGTCATGGTCTGGAAGTACACGGATGACGCCTACGCGGTTCTGACACCCGACGAGGGCAGTGGGCTCACCGAGGCGGACCTGCGCGCCCTGGCCGACCGGTTCCACCCGGGTGACGGGCGGGCGGTCCGGGTCGCCTACCGGGTCGGTCACGTACCGGCCGGCTATCGGATCATCGACGTCATCTCCCAGCCCGGCGCCGAAGTGAACGTGTCGAACGTGACCCTGCAGAATCCGGCGGGCGACGGCGTCGCCTTCCGGGTCGGTATGCAGCCCGGCCAGGCGATCGAGCCGGGTTGCGGCGAGAACAGCAACGGACTGGTGACCTACAACGAGGTGCCGGTACAGAACCCGATGTGTGTGATCCCGATGGCCGGCAACCGCTTCCTCCAGATCAACGGCGGCGGTCTGCCGCTGACCGAGGTACGCCGCATCTTCGAGTCCACCGTCGCGGACCGGGACCCGGCCGACGACGCCGCGTGGTACCCGGTGGATGAGGCGTTCCCCACCTCGGCGCGGTTCACCGTCGGCTAGCGGCACACTTGGTGTCATGCGCGAACCGTGGATCGTCGGCGTCTCCGGGGCCTCCGGGACCCCCTATGCCAAGGCGGTGCTGAGCGCCCTTCTGGACGCCGGTGAGTCCGTCGACCTGGTCGTTTCCCGTGCCGCCCGGCTCACGCTGCTGGACGAGACGGGCGCGACGGTACGGGACGCGCATTGGAAGGACGACGTGGCCGCCTGGCTGGGCCGGGATCTGGGCGATCTGGCCTACTGGCCCGCCGGGGACCTGGCCGCCGGCCCGAGCAGTGGCTCCTACCCGGCCCGCGGGATGGCCGTCGTGCCCGCGAGCACCGCGGCGTGCGCGGGGATCGCCATCGGGCTGTCGAAAGATCTCCTCCAGCGTTCGGCGGAGGTCAATCTCAAGGAACGGCGCCGGACAGTCGTCGTGCCCCGCGAGACGCCGGTCACCCGGAGTCACCTGGTGCACCTGATCGCCCTGCATGATGCCGGTGCGGTGGTACTGCCGGCCAGCCCCGGTTTCTATGGCTCCGGGGCCGGCGCGACAGCACAACAACTAGTCGATTTCGTGGCCGGAAAAGTACTGGACGCTTTGGGCGTACCGCACACACTTTTTCGCAGATGGACGGGCGAATTGGGTGAGAGGAACGCTTAACGCAGGCCGTTGGGCGGTCCGTAACCTTGCCCCGGGTTGGTGGGGCCGTTGTTACGGGGCTTGTTGGCGGCGTCGTCCTCGCGCATCTCCTCGATAACGCCATCGCCCTCTAGCAGCGCGCGAACTTCGGACTCACGGAATCGGCGGTGTCCACCGGGAGTACGGATACTGCCGATACGGCCGGCGGCGGCCCAGCGCGTGACCGTCTTAGGGTCGACGCGGAACAACGCGGCCACCTCGCCCGGTGTCAGCAGACGATCTCCAGTGTCCACAACCCCCTCCTCGGTTCGGTTTCTGGAGCGGCCGGTGGTCACGGTGAGTGTCGGCGTGCTCGATCGGGACGTAAAGTCATTAGAGCACCGCCCCTGAACCAAGTCCGTGAAATGCGGAAAAAGCCCCGATTGCGACAGTGGTCATTATCCTGCCCCCCATTCGCCGCTACCGGGCGTGAAGGTGGGAGCGCCACCCGATTAGGGTTTCAACCATGGACTCCATCGACCTCCGGCTGATCGACCTGCTACGGGAGAACGCACGCTCGTCGTACGCCGAACTGGCCCGCAAGGTCGGCCTCTCCGCCCCCGCCGTGCATGAGCGGGTGGGTAAGCTCGAGACCGCCGGAACCATCCGCGGGTACCGCGCCGACATCGACCACGAAGCGATCGGTCTGGGTGTGACGGCCCTGATCGGCATCATCGAGGACTCGGGCGCCGACACCGACGACGTCCTCGCCGCGGTCCGTGCCATGCCCGAGGTGGAGAGCTGCTATTTCATGGCCGGCGTCGAGTCTTATCAGCTCACCGTGCGCGTTGGCACGATCGCCGAACTGGAGCAGTTGATCGTGCGAATAAATCGGACACCGGGGGTCGCCTCGACCCGGACGGCGATCGCGCTCTCCACCAAGTGGGAGAACCGCCCGCAGCCCGGCCTGGGCTGAGGCCGCGGATGGACCTCACCAAGCTCGACCGCTCCGACAGCGTCTCCCGGGACTGGGCCCGCGAAGCGATCGCCCACGTGGAGGCGGACGCCAACCGCTCCGCCGACACCCACCTGCTGCCGTTCCCGCTGCCGGTCCCGTGGGGCATCGATCTGTACCTCAAGGACGAGTCGTCGCACCCCACCGGCTCGCTGAAGCACCGCCTGGCCCGGTCGCTGTTCCTGTACGCACTGTGCAACGGCTGGATCGGCCCGTCCACCACTGTCGTCGAGGCGTCGTCCGGCTCGACCGCGGTGAGCGAGGCCTACTTCGCGCGGATGCTGGGACTGCCGTTCATCGCCGTGATGCCGGCCGCCACCTCCCCGGAGAAGATCTCGCTGATCGAGTTCCAGGGTGGCCGATGTCACCTCGTGTCCGATCCGACCCAGGTGGTGCCGGAGGCCCGGAAACTCGCCGCCGACCTGGACGGGCACTTCATGGACCAGTTCACCTACGCCGAGCGGGCCACCGACTGGCGCGGCAACAACAACATCGCCGAGTCGATCCACAGCCAGCTGGCCCTGGAACGGCATCCGGTTCCGGCCTGGATCGTGATCGGGGCCGGCACCGGCGGCACCAGCGCCACCATCGGCCGCTATGCGCGCTACCGTCGCCTCGACACCAAGGTCTGCGTTGTCGATCCCGAGGGGTCAGCGTTCTGGCAGGCTTACCTCACCGGCGACTGGGCCACGGTCACCGGCCGTGGCTCGCGCATCGAAGGGATCGGCCGGCCACGCGTGGAACCGTCCTTCCTGCCCTCGGTCGTGGACCGCATGATCCAGGTGCCGGACGCGGCGTCGCTGGCGGCCATGCGGGCCGGCTCGGCCGTACTCGGCCGGCGGCTCGGCGGCTCGACCGGGACCAACCTGTGGGGCGCGTTCCGTCTGATCGCGGAGATGCGTGCGGCCGGGCGGACCGGATCGGTGGTGACGCTGATCTGTGACGGCGGCGAACGCTACGCCGACACGTACTACTCCGACGACTGGGTGGCCGCTCAGGGCCTGGAGATCGCCCCGTACGCGGGGGTGATTCGGCGATTCCTGGAAGGCGGGGATTGGCCGGGCTGACACACATCGACGTGCCGTGATTAGATCCGGCGCGTGGAGGAAGATCGACGATGGTCGGAATGGTGGGCGCGAGCGTTCGGCGCCCTCGGCGTCCTCCTGCTGGCACTGACCGCGGGACCGGTGTTCTGGCCGGACTCCGACCGGCCCGCGCCCGCGACCGCCGCCCCGGTCGAGGCGGCCGCCCCGGATCTGCCGACGCAGCTCGAACAGCGGGTCCGCGGCGTGCTCCAGGGTCAGATCGACGCCCTGCTGAACAGTGACGAGAAGGCATGGCTGGCCCCGGTCGACCCGAAGGTGCGCAGCCGTTACCGGGCCATCTACCGCAACCTGCGCGGCCTGGAGATCAGCCGGGCCGACTACGACGTGGAGGTCATGGCCCGCAGCACCGAGGCAACGGTGAGCACCAGAGTCACGCTCGGATACTGCCTCAGCGCCGCCCGGTGCCCCGCCTGGGACAGCCGCAGCGGGGCCGGCGCCCCGAAGGTCCTGTACGACCTGACGTTCACGCTTCGCCGCGGCGCCTACGTCGTCACGGCGATCGCCGACGTGAAGGACCGCAACTACCTGCAGCCGACCCCGTGGGAGAACACCGAGCTGCGTTTCGTCCGGGGCGACCGGGTGATCGTGGCCGGACCGCCCGGACAGGCCAAGAACCTGAACCGGGTGCTCACCGCCGCCGAGAAGGCCGCCACCGTGGTCGACCGGTTCACCACCGAACGGCCCGACCGCTACCGGATCTACCTGGCCGACGACAAGTCATGGAAACGCTGGTACGGCGGAAAGCTCTCGAAATGGGTCGTCGGCTATCACATCGCCCTCAACCAGACCGGCAGCGACATTATCCTGAAGGCCAGCGAGGTCCTCGACTCCAACCGCCAGCTCGGCCTCACCGTCCAGCACGAGATGGCGCACGCCGTCACCCTGGTGCCGTCCACCAACCAGGACCCGCAGAAGGACCTGTGGCTCATCGAGGGCATCGCCGAGTACATCGGGTCCACGGCCGAGCAGCCGCAACGCACCGAGAGCCGGTACGCCCTGCAGAACTGGACCCGCAAACACGGCGAGATCAAGTCGATCGTCCGCCCCGAGCTCACCGGTAAATCCGACGATCTGACGGTCGGCGCTCTTTACGCCACCGGCCACTACGCGGTCGGCTGCATGGCCGACCGGTACGGCCAGGCGCGGCTCCTCGACTTCGTCAAGCGAGTGCTCCAGCGTGGCGAGGAGCTCGACCCCGCCTCCCGCGCCGCCTTTGGCAAACCCTTCACCACCGTCGACAAGACCTGCGTCACCTGGATCAAGCAGCGGATCTGACCCGGCGCGCCAAACCCGGATAGTCCTCCACAAAACCGTCGGAGTCACAGGTCAGGTCCGTACTGAACGTCTCACTCGCGATCCGCACCCGGCTCTCGCCCAGCGGCGTGTAGATCTGATCCGCCTGCAGCACCTCGAGACTCGGCACCAGCACCCGGGCCACGCTCAGCCGGTGCGCGACGCCCGCCTCCGACGCGAGCAACCCCAGCCGCCGGACCGGCAGCGAGTTGAACAACGGAGACCTGCCCAGATCGGCGTCGAACGCCCCGTACAACAGATCAGGGTCGGCGCACCCGGGCAGGCCCGCACGCGCGTGGCCGGCCGCGACCAGAGCAGCATCCAGATCGCCCTGTTCCGAAGCGGTCACGCGCCAACGACCCGCCGCCAGCTCGAGCTGCACACCCCGGGCCCAGCCGGCACCCTCGGCCCGCACATTCAGCCGGGCCGTCACCCCGTCCGGCCCGGTCCCCACCTCGTACCGGCAGGCGAACGGAACCGGCGCGGCGGCCAAAACGGTCCCGCTCGCATACAGGCCGGCACGCTCCTCCAGCAGGACATGCTCGGCGCCGGGAGCGTCGGTACGTTCCCAGAACAGCACCTTGGGCAGCGGCATGTCGGTAACCTACCCGTTTCTGCCCGATCCCGCCGTTCCTGCCGGAAGATCAACCCCGGTGGGTCGGTCACCGCCGGCCTCGCCCGCCGTACCGGAGAAAGATTCCGGAAAGGGCTAAGCCCCGGCGCGCTCGATGCGGCCGGGGCTTCGATCAGTGGCTCAGTAGCTGCGAGCCGGGCGGGGTGTGCCGAAGCGGCCACCCGGACCCTCGCGGCGGTCGCTACGCGGGCCGTCGGCGCGGTGAGCGTCACGGCGAGGGCCGGCCGGCCGGTCGCCGAAACGGTCGCCGGCAGGACGGTCGCCTACCGGGCGGTCGCCTACCGGGCGGTCGCCGAAGGAGCGCTGCGGGCGGTCGCCGAACGAACGCTGCGGGCGGTCACCGCGGTCGCTGCCGTTCCGGTCACCGAACGAACGGTCACCGTACGGACGGTCGGAACGCTGACGGTCACCGGACGGCCGGTCACCGTACGAACGGTCCCCGGACGGCCGGTCGCCGAACGAACGCTGCGGGCGGTCGCCGTAGGAGCGGTCGCCGGACGGGCGGTCGCCGAACGAACGCTGCGGGCGGTCGCCGAATGTGCGCTCGTTGCGGTCACCGAAGGAGCGGTCGCCGGACGGGCGGTCGCCGAACGAACGCTGCGGCCGGTCGCCGTAGGAACGCTGCGGACGGTCACCGCGCGGGCGGTCACCGAAGCGACGGGAACCACCGGAACGCTCGCGACGGGCCTCCGGCTCCTCCACGACCGGGATACCACTGGGCTCGCGGGCACCGGTGATCTCGGCCAGCTTCTCGTCGCCCAGGCGGATGCGGGCCTCAGCCGGGAAGACCCCGGCCTTGGACAACATCGCCTGAGTGGTGCGGCGCTGCTTCGGCAGAACCAGCGTGACGACCGCGCCGGACTCGCCGGCCCGCGCCGTACGGCCGGCCCGGTGCAGGTAGTCCTTCGGGTCCTTCGGCGGGTCCACGTGCATGACCAGCGAGATGCCGTCGACGTGGATGCCACGCGCCGCCACGTCCGTGGCGACGAGGACGTTCGTCCGGCCTTCCTTGAACTCGGCGAGCGTACGGGTACGCACACGCTGAGTCTTGCCGCCGTGCAGGGCACCGGCCCGGACACCGACCGCCGCGAGCTGCTCGACCAGCCGGTCCACGCCCATCTGGGTGCGCGCGAACACGATGGTCTTGCCGTCCCGGTTCGCGATCCACGAGGTGATCGGGAACTTGTCCGGCGGCGGGATCAGCAGCATGTGGTGTTCCATGGTGGACACGCTGGCCTCGGCTGGAGCGGTCGAGTGCGTCACCGGGTCATGCATGAAGCGCTTGACCAGCGCGTCGACGTCACCGTCCAGAGTGGCCGAGAAGAGCAGGCGCTGCGCGTTCTCCGGCGTCTTGGCCAGCAGATCGGTGACCTCGGGCAGGAAGCCCATGTCGGCCATCTGGTCGGCCTCGTCGAGCACGGTGACCTCGACGTCGTCGAGCTTGCAGGCGCCACGCTCGATCAGGTCGGCGAGCCGGCCCGGAGTGGCGACGATCACCTCGACGCCGCGACGGAGCGCGTCCATCTGGCGGTCGTAGGGAACTCCGCCGACGGCGGTCTTCAGGAAGACGCCGACCGCACGGCCCACCGGCATGAGCGCGTCGGCGACCTGCATCGCCAGCTCACGGGTGGGAACCAGGATCAGGGCCTTCGGGTAGTGCGGGCGGGCCCGGCCACCCTGGGCGACGCGGGTGAGCACCGGCAGGCCGAAGGCGAGAGTCTTGCCCGAGCCGGTCTGGCCACGGCCCAGGACGTCCCGGCCGGCCAGCGCGTCCGGCACGGTCGCGGACTGGATCTCGAACGGGGTGTTGATGCCCTCGCGGCTCAGGACGCGGATGATCTCGGCCGGCAGACCGAGGTCGGCGAAGGTCTTCACCGGCGCGGCGGCGATCTCGGCCTCAGCCACGGCCTCCACCTCGACGACGGTGGTCTCGGGAGTTTCGTTTTCCGGGGTGTTGCTGTCGAAGACGGACGGGAACGTGCTGGACTCAGCGAAAGTGGTCAAGAGAACCTCTCTACGGGGGCGCATGCTCGCGAATGGCCCGCCGCGGTCTGTGACAACCGCTCGCTGAAATGCCCGCAAGAACGCCCGTGGCGTGCACCGGGTGGGCACGCCGCGTCAATAACTAACATCAGTGTACGGGTGAACATCGGAACCGCCGACCGCATTCCGGTCGGGTAGTGGGCCGGCTCACCCCAGTGCGCAACCGCGCAAGCTTAAAGGGTCGAGGCCCCGGTCGCCAAAACGCCGGAGCCGTGCCGCACTGTCGGACCTGCGTCAGTACGCCAGATCACACCTTCGACAGGCGTTGCCGAGCGCCCGCCGGTCAGCCCGTCAGGTTGCTCAGGAAGTCCGTGAAAGCGTCACCGGCTGTGAATACAAACACCAAACTCACCGTCACCAGCAGGCCCAGAACGACCAGCATCGCGATGACCACCTTGAGGTTGCTGCTTCGCTGGTCCACCGGGGCGTCATACCAGCCCTGGGCGAGGATGTGGCCGGTCAGCGAACCGGAGTTCTCCACCGGGTCCGAGACCGGCATCGTCATGTCGATCGCCGGATAACCGCCGGTGCTGTACACGGTGCCCTGGCCGCGTTGCTGCGGAACGCCGTCCGCGACCGGGCTGATCGGGGTGGTCGGTGGATTGCCGTACTGGGTCGGCTGCGGTGTTGCGGCAGAGACCGGCTGGGTCATCTCGATGTTCTCCGGCGACGACGGGTAACCCCGGTACGGCGTTCCACGAGGAGCGCTCTGCGGGGCCGGTGGCAGTCCTGCCGAGGCGGCACTGGGCGGCAGGGTGTAGCTGGGCAGACCGTTTCCGATCCTCGGGGACGGCGGAACAGGGCCGGGCGGCATGGGCCCGGGAACCGGACTCGGACTGGGACCTGGTGGAACCGGGCTGGGACCTGGACCCGGCGGTACTGGGCTGGGACCAGGGCCGGGCGGTACCGGGCTCGGCGGAACCGGCGTGGGCGGCACGGGGCCCGGCGGCACCGGAATCGGGCCCGGAGGGGCCGGGCTCGGGCTCGGACCCGGGGGCACGGGGTCCGGGCCGGGACCCGGGGGGACAGGCGTCGGGCCGGGGCCTGGCGGGACGGGGCTGGGGACCGGCTCCGGGGTGGGCGTCGGGATCGGCCTCGGCGGCAGGTCCGGTTCCGGCTCGGCCGGTTTCGGCGGAGTCGGGCGTGTCGGGATCGGCTGAGGCCTGGCCGGTTCGGGACCGTCAGGCGCCGGCGGGTCACCCGGCTCCGGTGCGCCGGGCTTCTTCGGACCGGCGGGCTCGGGCTTCCGAGGCTCCGGGTCGTCCGAGGCTGGCAGGTCCTTCTCGGCGGGCTTCGGTCCGCCGGGGGCCGGCTCGTCCGGCTTGGGTCCGGCGGGCTTCGGCTCGGTGGGCTTCGGGTCGGCGGATTGACCGGCCTTGGCGATGGAGTCGGAGCCACCGGCCTGGTCGGCCTTGGCGAGGGAATCGGGACCACCGGATTGGCCGGCCTCGGCGGCCGAGCCGGAGCTACCCGACTGACCGGCCTTGGCGATGGAGCCGGAGCTACCCGACTGATCGGCCTTGGCGACGGAGCCGGGACCGCCCGACTGCGCCGGGCCACCGTAAACGGTCGGCTGGGCAGCTGCACGGGCCGAGGCAGGTACCTCGTCGGCCGTGGGACGGACAGCACCGGGCACGGAGACTCGTGCAACCCCGGAGCTGGGAGCCGCCGAGACCGGCTTCGACGGTGAGCTGGGAACCTGACCACCAGAAACTTGAGCCGCCGGAACGCCGGACACGGGTGAGATCGCGGAGGAGCCGGACGCCGCGGAATCCGTCGAACTGCCCGAAGCAGACGCCGCAGACGCAGGAACCGCTGAGCCGGCCACCCCAGAGTCCGAAGCCGTGGAAACGGGCGTCGCGGGCGCGGCGGAGACCGGGGTCACCGATGCTGATGCCCGGACCGCAGGCGCGGCGGAGCCGCGGGCGGAAGATGTGGCGGATGCGGGGGCGGTTGATCCGGGCGGCGTCGGGGAGTGCGAGGAGTCTGAGACCGGCGTGGCGGAGATCGGGTTCACCGATGCTGAAGCCCGGACGGCCGGCGCGGCCGAGCTCGGGGCCTGAGATACCGGCGGGGCCGACACGGGGGCTACGGATGCGGCTGCCCGAGCGGTAGGTGCACCGGAATCCGGAGCGGAAGAGGCAGGGGCGGCCGATACCGGAGCCACTGAGGCGGATGCCCGGACCGTCGATGCCGCTGGGGCTGAACCGGATGCGCCGGCCGATGCGGGCACTGACGCCGACGCTTTCACGACAGGAGCATTAGGCGCATCGCTGCCTCGTGCGCCCGCACCGCTGGCAGAGGCCGCATCGGCCTCGGAAGGCGTGGCGGTTGCCGCAGAGTCCGTGTCTGAGGTCGGAGCGGCCGAGAGTTGCGGCTCGGACTGCTTGGCCGGCGAAGCGGCTGAAAGCTGCGGCTCGGAAGGCTCGGAAGGCTCGGAAGGCTCGGACGTCGAGGTGGCCGAGGGCTCCGGCTCAGAAGGTTCGGCCGGTGTGACGGCCGAGAGTTCCGGCTCAGAAGGTTCGGCCGGTGTGACGGCCGAGAGTTCTGGGCCGGAAGGTTCGGCTGGCGTGGTGGCCGGAGGCTCCAAATTGGAACGTTCAGATGGGGTGGTAACCGAAGGCCCGTCCTCCGTGGGCTTGGCGCTACCGGCAGGCGCCGCACCAGAGACAGCGGTGTCGGACGGGTCGACACCGGACGGGAGGGCCGCGGCAGGCTCAGCGTCCGAGGAGGCGTCGGCAGAAGGTGCGGAGGCGGCGGGAATCGCGGCGGTAGCGGGAATCGCAGCGCCAACGGCAGGTGCGGCGTCCGAGGGGCCGTCTGCCCCGGGCGCGGCGTCCAAGGGGCCGTCTGCCCTGGGCACGGCAGCCGAGGGGGTGGAAGCCGGCGACGCGGACACCGGAGCCGCCGAAGAGGTCCCGGAGGCGGGCGTCGTGGTGTCTCCGGAGGCCCACAGGGCGCCAGGGGCGGGCGGTGGCGGCGGAGCGTACCCCTCGGGTTCGTTCGCGGGCGGCCGTGCAGCGGACGGCGTCCCGATCTCGCCGTCCCTGGTCGCCTGCTGCTCGTCCATGGGTCCTCCCGACCACCGCTGCCGACGACGTTTCGGACGCCGGGCGCTGACCTTAACCGTGCCACATCAGCCGGTGTGAACACACCCGGCATCGGCGTCGTCCGCCCGGCTACGGCGGTCCGATGGCCGACCGGCTGTTCCGGTGCGACTCTCCGAGAGGCCTTGGTCTGCCTGCCGGACTATTTGTCACCGGACGAGGCGGACTTCGAAGCCGTTGCCGGCGACGAGGCCTTGCCGGAGGACGAGGCCGTTCCCGTCGAGGTGGTGGTCTCCGACGAGGTGGTTGTTCCCGCCGACTTGGTCGCGGAGGACGAGGTCGTTGTTTCCGCCGGCTTCGTCGCGGAGGACGAGGTGGAGGTCGCCGACTGCGTCTTCGACGTCGTCGTCTCGACGGGGGTGGCCGGGGTCTGCGACTGGCCGGTGGTCGGGTCGGGCGTGACGCTCGGCGCCGTGCTCGCGGACGGTGACGCCGACGTGCTCGGTGAGGACGAACCGGACGGGGACGTCGAGGTCGACGGCGACGTCGCCGGCGAGGAGGACGAGTTGCCCGGATTCGGCGACCCTCCGGCCGGAGGCTTCGTCGTCGTGCTCGGCGACGGGCCGCCCGGCGGCTTGGTCGTGGTCCTGCCCGGCGTCGGCGTCTTCGTGCTGACCGGCTCGTCGGGGTCGGGAGCTCCGAGGTCCGGCGTCTCGGTCTCGCCCTCGATCGACCCGAAGATCCGGGTGGCGGCGAACAGGCGCGTCCACCGGACGGGCGCGAGACGGACGTTGAGCCCGCTGCGCGGGGCCTCGACCATCATGCCCTCACCGGCGTACATGGCGACGTGGTGAATGCCCGTCCAGCTGCTGGAGGAGCTGAAGAACAGCAGGTCGCCGGGGAGCAGTGAGTAGCGGGAGACCTGGCGGTCGCGGGTCTGGTAGTACTGGTCGCGGGAGACCCTGACTAGCGGGTAGCCGACACCGCGGTAGGCCGCGAACATCAGGCCGGAGCAGTCGTACTGATCCGGGCCCTCCTCGGACCACACATACGGGTCGCCGCGCTGGGCCAGTGCGAACTCCACTGCCTTGACGGCCCGAGGGTCAGCGCCGCGCCCGGCGCCGTTGCCGGCCAGGTATTCGGCGCCGAGCTGCTGGTCGGCGGCGGTGGCGCGCGTCTCGGCGGCGGTGATCTCGGCTCGGTTGTCGGCCTCGAGCTTGGCCTGGGCGGCCTGCTTCTTGGTGAGGTTGGTGTTCAGGGTCGTCCACTGGGCAGCGATCGTCGTGTATCGGCTGTCCGCGGCGATGCGGTCGGTGACGGCGGTCCGGGCGGCCTCTTCGGCGGCGAGGAGGCGACGGGCCGCGGCCTCGTAGGAGCTGGCGTCACCGAGCTGCATGCGGGCGAGGGCGTCGAGCTCGGCCAGGCCGGAGTCGATCGCGCCGGGCGGCAGTGCGGCGGCCTGCTGGATGGTGTCGGACGCGGCGTCCTTGGCGGAGGCGCGGGCCTGGACGACCGCCTGCTCGGTGGCCGTGACCCGCTGCGTCGCGTTGGTGAGCTGGGTCTGGGCCAGGTCACGCTCCTGGCCCACGCGGATCAGCTGATCGCCGAGCGCGGCGATCTCGGCGCGGCCCTTCTCCACTTTCTGGATGATCGGGCTGGCGGCGACACCGGGGATGATCAGGGACGGCGTGGTGGGGCTCGGCGTGGAGACCGGCGCGCCGGGCAGGACCAGGGATCCGGTCGAAGTGGGGCGCGAGCCGGTGTCGGGCACCGAGGCGACACTGCCGGTCGTGCTGACCGGGTCCGCCATGGCGGGAACGGGCTGGAAGAGTGCCGCGATCGCTGCAGCGACGGCGGCCGAGAGAGCGAACGGACGGAGGCGCGGATGCACGAATCGCATGCTGTGCGGTCTTCCGTGCCGCGTTGGCTTGCTCATGAGCTCCCCGTCCGCAACGGCCGACCCGTCGCTTGTCGTCCCTAAAGGTTCATACCGCAAGCGCCGTACCGATGTCGATCGAATGAAGATGGGAGGACGCTGAGAATTATTCACCTCAATGGTGCCGCAGGCCAGTCGAGGGGCCCGTCGTACGCTCGTGCACATGGATGCTGGGTTGAAGCGCGAGCTGGAGGCGAAGGTCTACGCGGGTGAACGACTGACCCGGGACGACGGCATCGCACTCTACGCCTCGGACGATCTCGCTTGGCTCGGCCGATTGGCACATCACCGGCGCACGCTCCTGAACGGTGACCGGGTGATGTTCAACGTCAACCGGCACCTCAACCTCACCAACGTCTGCTCGGCCAGTTGCGCGTACTGCTCCTTCCAGCGCAAGCCGGGGGAGGCCGACGCCTACACGATGCGCATCGAGGAGGCCGTCAGCAAGGCCAGGGAGATGGAGGGCGAGCACCTCACCGAGTTGCACATAGTGAACGGTTTGCATCCGAACCTGCCCTGGCGGTACTACCCGAAGGTACTGCGCGAGCTGAAGGCCGCGCTGCCGAACGTGAAGCTCAAGTGCTTCACCGCGACCGAGGTGCAGTGGTTCGAGAAGATCAGCGGCCTGTCGGCGAGCGAGATCCTCGACGAGCTGATGGACGCCGGGCTGGAGTCGCTGACCGGCGGCGGCGCCGAGATCTTCGACTGGGAGGTCCGGCAGCACATCGTCGACCACGACTGCCACTGGGAGGACTGGTCGCGGATCCACCGGCTGGCCCATGAGAAGGGCATGAAAACCCCGTCGACCATGCTGTACGGCCACATCGAGGAGCACCGGCATCGCGTCGACCACGTGCTCCGGCTGCGCGAGCTGCAGGACGAGACGGGCGGTTTCGCGGTCTTCATCCCGCTGCGCTACCAGCACGACTTCCACGACTCGAAGGACGGCAAGGTCCGTAATCGGATTCAGGAACGCACCACGATGGCCGCGCCGGCCGAGTCGCTGAAGACCTTCGCGGTGTCCCGCCTGCTGTTCGACAACGTGCCGCACGTCAAGAATTTCTGGGTGATGCACGGCCTGTCGGTCGCCCAGCTGTCCCTGAACTTCGGTGTCGACGACCTGGACGGCTCGGTCGTGGAGTACAAGATCACCCACGACGCCGACTCGTACGGGACACCGCAGACCATGCACCGCGACGATCTTCTTCACCTGATCTGGGACGCGGGTTTCCAGCCCGTCGAGCGGGACACTCGTTATCAGGTGGTACGCGAGTACGAGAAGGCGCCGTCGCTTGCCGAGCGCCGCAGCGAGCCCCAGAAGATCTGGGCCTGACACGGGAGACGGTGGGCCGATGACCCAGCAGAAAGACGCCGGCGGTCGGCTGGCGACCATCAGCGACCTGCTGGGTTCGGCGTTCGCCGGGCTGGCCGTCGGTGCCGCGGTCCTGCTGGTCTTCGAGACGGTGATGGCACTGACCGGCCTCGGCCGGTTCGGCGAGTCGAACGGCTGGCTGGTGCTGATTCTGCCCGTCTGGCTGTTCGTCGAGGAGTTCCGCGCAGAAGGCTTCGGTGCGCACCGCATCATGGTGGGTGGTCTCGGCGCGGGTTTCGGCGCCGCGGCCGGGATGACGGTGGCCGGCCTGGTGGCCGAGGTCGCTCCGCCCTTGGTCAGCGGCGGCTCCGGCGCGGTCACCGGTACGGTCGTGTACTGCCTGGTCTGGTTCTACGGCCTCCGGTGGCTCAGCCATCGGTACGGCTGAGGGAGAGAACACATGAAGCCCGCCGTCAAGTACGCGCTCGGCCGTCTCAGTCTGTTTCTGATCGTGTTCGCCGTGCTGATCCCGACGACGCCGCTCAACATCCTGGTCAAGGCGATGGTCGCGCTCATCGCCGCGTCCGGTCTGTCGCTGATCCTGCTGCGCCGCTGGCGGGACGAGGCGGCGGAGCAGTTCGGCGAGATCGCCGCTCGCCGGGCGGCGGAGAAATCGCGTCTGCGCTCGGCGCTCGCCGGTGACGACGTCGCGGCGACCGAGGGGGACCGGGTCACCGCTGCGGACATCGTGGAACACGCCAAACGCGACGCCTAACCGACCGGCATCACATCGATGCCGGGCTCTTGACAGCACGTAAGTCGAGTTATGTAGAGTTTCGGCCATGCCGAGAACCCCGCATGCCTCCCCGCAGACCTTGCGGCTCTTCGAGGCGCTGATGAAAGACCCGACGGCCTGGCGTTACGGCTATGACCTGAGCCGGGAGACCGGCCTCGCGTCCGGAACGCTCTACCCCATCCTCATGCGCCTCACCGAGCAGTCGCTGCTGGAGGCCGGCTGGGAGCCCTCCGATCAGCCGGGCCGTCCGCCACGCCACACCTACCGGCTGACCGGTGACGGGGTCGCGCTGGCCAAGGTCCGGCTCGCCGCGGCAGCCGGGCCGGCGGCACGCCGGGCCGCGGGCGTGTCGATCGTGAGGCCGGCATGAAACGGGTGGCCTATCGGGTTCTGCGTTTCGCCGTCCGTGGGCGCCGGGAGCGGGGCGGTCCCTGGGGCGAAGCGGTCCTGGCCGAGTTCGATCACGTGACGAGCACCGGGGCGGCGCTGCGCTGGGCGTTCGGCGGCCTCCGGGTGGCCCTGCGGGAGAGATATTCGTCGCACCCGGCCCGCTATCGCCTGGCAGCCATGGCCCTGGCAACTCTGGCGGCGGTCCCGTTGCTCGTCACGGTCCACTATGTGCCGAGCCACGCGATGGAGCCGACAATCACCGTCACCAGCAGGCACATCGTCGACCAGGTCGCATTCCGGGTGACCGGCATCGATCACGGGGACATCGTGGCGTTCTCGCCGCCGGACGCGCCGTCGTCCTACCGGGCGTTGAGCCGCGTCATCGGCGTTGCCGGTGATCGCGTCGAGTGCCGTGAGGGAAAGGTGCTGCGCGACGGTGCGGCGCTTGACGAGCCATATCTGCCGCTCGACGCCCAGGTGGCCGGGACCGAGTGCACCACGGTGACGGTTCCGGAGGGGGCGATCTACGTCCTCGGTGACAATCGGGATGCCGCGCTGGATTCCCGGCACTGGGGTGTGATCAGGGCGGACGAAGTCACCGGTCGGGTCATCGTCTGAGGCGGCTGCGGCCTCCGGCACCGGCGTGGGTTAGCGTTTCAACGACCGCGCCGCAGCGAATCCGGTGAGAAGCCGGAGCTGTCCCGCAACTGTGATCCCTCCGTCGGAGGTCTAGCCAGGTCGCCTGGACGCGGTCGCGAATCAGCGCTCTCGGGAAGGGGCGCCTCGCGGGCGGCGGCCAGCGTGGTCCCTGTCGGCGAAGCACCACAAGCCCGGCCGACAGGAGGACCCATGAAACGCCTGTTCACCGCTGCGATAGCGGCCACCGCACTGTTCCTCACCGGATGTGGGGGCGAGGAGTCACAGCCCACCGTCACCGGCTCCGCGTCCAGCGCGGCCTCGGCGTACCCGGTGACGGTCGGGGCCGTGACCCTCACCGCACGGCCCGAGAAGATCGTCTCGCTGAGCCCGACCGCCACCGAGATGCTCTTCGCCATCGGGGCCGGACCGCAGGTCACCGCGGTCGACGACCAGTCGAACTTCCCGGCGGAGGCACCGAGGACCGACCTGTCCGGTTTCAAGCCGAACGTCGAGGCGATCGCGGCCAAGGATCCCGACCTGGTGGTGGTCTCGGCCGACACCGACGGCCTGGTCGCGCAGCTGGGCAAGCTGGCGATCCCGGTGTTCGTGTCGCCGGCCGCGCCGACCATCGACGAGACCTACAAGGAGATCACCGATCTCGGCGTGCTCACCGGCCGCCAGGCCGACGCGACGGCGCTGAACACGAGGATGGCGTCCGAGATCGACGCGATCGTCAAGGCGGTCCCGGCCCGGAGCAAGCCGCTGAGCTACTACTACGAGCTCAGCCCGGATCTCTACTCGGCGACGTCGAAGACGTTCATCGGCTCGGTCTTCGATCTCTTCGGCATGACCAACGTGGCGGACTCCGCCGACCCGGACGGCAAGCTCGGCGGTTACCCGCAGCTCTCGCAGGAGGCGCTGGTCAAGGCGAACCCCGACACGATCTTCCTGGCCGACGTGAAGTGCTGCCAGCAGTCCCCGGCGACGGTCAAGGCCCGAGCCGGCTGGTCGTCGGTCACCGCGGTCACGAAGAACCAGATCTACGCCCTCGACGACGACATCGCGTCGCGCTGGGGTCCCCGTACGGTCGATCTGGTGAAGTCCGTGGCCGACGCGGTGGTCAAGGTCCCCGCATGATCCGCCGCACCGGCCGGATGCCGGGGCCGGGAGAGCCCGCCTCCGGGTGCCTGGTGTGAGCCGGGGCCGGCCCGCCGGGCTGCGTCCGGCGTGGCTGGCCGCGGGTGTCGTCACGGTGCTGGCTGCCATGGTTCTCGGCCTTGCCTTCGGCACGGTCTCCCTGCCGCCGGGGGGCGTCGCTCTGGAGATGCTCAACCTTCTTCCCGGGGTACGGGTGGACAGCGGCCTCACCGAACGCGAGATCGCCATCCTCACCCAGCTCAGGCTGCCGCGGGTGGTGCTGGGGCTGCTGGTCGGCGGCATGCTGGCCCTGGCCGGGGCCGCCTACCAGGGCGCGTTCCGCAATCCGCTAGCCGATCCGCATCTGCTCGGGGTCGCCAGCGGCGCCGGGCTGGGCGTGACAGTGGCGATCGTCCTGGGTGCCGGCGCGGGGGACGGCATGACCAGCCTGCCGATCGGGACGCCGGCTGCCGCGTTCGCCGGTGCGGTCGGTGCGGTGGCACTGACCTGGCTGCTCGGGGCGGCCGGCGGCCGGGACCGCTCCCCGGCGACGCTGATCCTGGCCGGGGTGGCGGTGTCGGCGTTCCTGTCGGCGGCGCAGACGTTCCTGCTGCAGCGGCACGTCGAGTCGCTGCGCGAGGTCTATTCGTGGCTGCTGGGCCGGCTCTCCACCGCCGGTTGGCACGACGTGCTGGTGATCCTGCCGTACGCGGTGATCACCAGCGCGATCGTCCTGGCGCAGCGACGGGAGCTGGACGTCCTGACCGTCGGCGACGCCGAGGCGACCAGCCTGGGCCTCCACCCGCAGCGCAGCCGGTACCTGCTGATCATCGCGGCGTCGCTGGGCACGGCGGCAGCGGTCAGCGTCTCGGGGCTGATCGGTTTCGTCGGGATCATCGTGCCGCACACACTGCGTCTGCTTGCGGGACCCGGCAACCGGGCGTTGCTGCCGCTGTCGGTGCTGTTCGGGGCGGCTTTCCTGACCCTGACCGACCTGCTGGCCCGGACCGCCGGCGGAGACGCGGAAATCCCGATCGGGGTGGTCACCGCGTTCCTGGGCGCGCCGTTCTTCGTGCTGATCCTGCGCACCAGCAAGGCGGAGCCGACATGACCGGGCGAGCGGATCCCGCGCACCAGCAAGGCGGAGCCGACATGACCGGGCGAGCGGATCGAGGCGGGCCGGCGGGGTCCGCCGGAGCGGTAGGGGTGGACGGACCCGCTCGGGCGGCCGCGATCGAGGTCGCGGGACTCACCGTGCGGCTGGATCAGGCGCTCATCGTCGACGGTGTGGATCTGAGAGTGGCCGAGGGCGAGTGGGTCACGGTCATCGGGCCGAACGGGGCCGGCAAGTCCACGGCACTGCGGGCCATCGGCGGGCTGCTCCCGTTCGGCGGGACGGTCCGGTGGCACGGGCGAGCCGTCGATGAGCTGCCCCGGCGGGAGCGGGCGAAGGCGGTGGCCACGGTTCTGCAGTCCCCGGTGGTGCCGCCGGCCATGCGCGTCTTCGACTACGTGTTGCTGGGGCGTACCCCGTACATCCCGGCTCTGGGTCGTGAATCCGCCGCTGACCTGGCGGCGGCGGACGAAGCTCTCGCCGCGCTGGACCTCGTGCCGTTCTCCGGACGTCGTCTGGACACTCTCTCCGGAGGTGAGAAGCAGCGGGTCTTTCTTGCCCGGGCGCTCGCTCAGGGGGCGGGGATCGTGCTGCTGGACGAGCCGACCAGCGCCCTGGACATCGGCCACCAGCAGGAGGTGCTGGAACTGATCGACCGGCTGCGCGTCGAACGGGGCCTGACCGTGCTCGCCACCATGCACGACCTGACGACGGCGGGGGAGTACGCCGACCGGATGGTGCTGCTCGCCGGTGGCCGGGTGGTCGCCGCCGGCTCCCCGGCCGAGGTGCTGACCGAGGCCAACCTGGCCGAGCACTATCGGGTCAAGGTCCGGATCATCCCGGGCGATCACGGCCCGCTGGTGGTGGCGGTACGCCAGTGACCTGGGCGGCCCAGCGAGGACGTGCGGCCACGGGCAAGCCGACTTGAGAGAACCCGGGCCGCGAACCGAACGGCAACCGTGCCGCGACCGGTCTGCACTCCGGGGGTCCGCGGACGGCCCGAACTGATGGGCATGACGGACACGCTGGTTGTTGAGATCGCCCTGCAGGCCATGAACGTCGCCGCCAAGATGTCGGCTCCGGTGCTGCTCACCGCCCTCGCGGTCGGCTTCGCCATCTCCCTGTTCCAGTCGGTCACCCAGATCCAGGAGGCCACCCTCTCGTTCGTGCCGAAGGCGATCGCGATCGGCGCGGCGCTGCTGCTCACCGGCAACTGGATGCTCCGCGAGATGATGACCTTCACCACCGAGCTGTTCGAGAAGATCCCGAGCCTGCTCGCCTGACCTGTACGCAGCGCGATCACAAACCGTCGAAAAGGGCCGCCCCACTCGGGGCGGCCTTTTCGTCGTGAAGGGGGCGCCGCTAGCGGTGCTTGTGCAGGATCGAGAACGAGCCGCCCTGCGGATCGGTGAGGACCGCGTAACGGCCGCCGGGGATCGTCGTCGGCGGGTGAACGATCCGCCCACCGATCCGCGTCGCGTGTTCGGCGGCCGCGTCGCAGTTGCCGACCGCGAAATAGATCTGCCAGTGCGGCGGGAGATCGTCCGGCCAGCCGCTGCCGACCATCAGCTGGATGCCGGCGACCGGTACCCCGTCACGTTCGCAGATCGCGTAGGGCAGGCCGCCCACGAACGCCTGCCGGAACGTCCAGCCGAACACCGGTCCGTAGAACGCCATCGCGCCCGAAAGGTCCCGGGTGTTCAGCTCGTTCCAGGTCAGGGCGCCGGGGACGTCGTACACCTCGGCGCCTCGCATCGTGCCGGCCTCCCAGACGCTGAACGGCGCGCCGGCCGGGTCCAGGAACGCCGCCATCCGTCCCTGGTCCGCCACGTCGAACGCCGGCACCAGCACCTTGCCCTGAGCCGCGTCGACCCGGGCGGCGACCGCGTCGGCGTCGGTGGTCGCGATGTAGGTGCTCCACGCGGTCGGCTGGCCCTCGCCGAGGAGTGGCCCGGCCCCGGCCACCGGCAGGCCGTTCAGCTGGAATGTGGTGTAGCCGCCGAAGTCGTCGCCGGAGATCTCGGCGGTCCAGCCGAACAGCGCCGTGTAGAAACGGATCGCGTCATCGAGGTCGGCGGTGGCCAGATCGACCCAGGTGGGCACGCCGGGCGATGGAACGGTCATGCTTCGGATAGTGGCATTTCCATGCCTGCGCCCGTATGAAACTGTCGGTTAGCCGAAACGGCGTCCCTCGTCCCGGCGATACGCCCAGACCGCCAGAATTCCGAACAGGACGGTCCAGCCGAGCAACGCCAGCGTCGCCTTGAGGTCGAACGGGAAGTCGTCGACCGCCGCCCACCACATCAGGCGGGCCGCGCCGCCGGTCGGCAGGTACGGCGCCAGCGTCTCGATGAAGCCGGGCGCGCCACCGGGCGGTGTCAGCAGCCCGCCGCCGAACGCCAGCGGCAGGAACAGGATCTGGGCCACCACCAGCGCGGCCTTCTGCGGCAGGGAGTACCCGATCGACAGCCCCATCAGGATGAACGGCACCGAGATCAGGGCGCACACCGCGACGGCGGTCACGAAGGCGGCCGGGCTCACCGTGGCCTCGGTGAACAGGGCGGCGATCAGCACCACCGGAGTGAGCGAGAACACCATCATCAGCAGGCCGGTCAGGATCCGGCCGAGGAACCGTGGCGTCGCGCCGGCGGGCAGCGTACGGACGTAGGGGTCCCACGGCTGCGCGCGGTCCTCCGAGACGCCGATGCCGTACTGGAAGAGGTTGGTGTTCATCACCGCGAAGGTGATCATCGAGACCGTCGCGAAGGTGGAGGCCACCGGGTCGTCGCCGGCGAACGGGACCACGAACGCGAGCATCGTGGCGGCCGGCCAGAAGGCGCTGCCCACCACCGCGATCGGGATCCGGAAGAGCTCGAGGGTGGAGAACTTCGCGTGGGTCAGCGTGAGGGCCGTCATCACAGATCCTTTCCGGCCGGACCAGTCAGTGCGAGGAACGCCTCTTCCAGGGACGTGGGCCGGACCTCCAGGTCACGGAACGGCACGTCGCGGGCGACCAGCTCGCGAACCATGCGGTCCGCGTCGGGCGTGAGGAGATGCAGGCGGTCACCCGACTGCTCGACCGACACCAGACCTTCGAGATCAAAATCAGCCGGCTGTACGGGTGAAGTGATGCTGACCCGGCTCACCTTGATCAGCCCGCGCACCGCCGCCACGCTGTCGTCCGCCAGCACCCGGCCGTCCGCCAGCACCACCACCCGCTCGGCCAGCGCCTCGATCTCCTCCAGGTAATGGCTGGTCAGCACCACGGTTCCGCCCTCGGCGTGGAACGCGCGCACCGCCTCCCACAGGTCACGCCGCGCCTCCACGTCGAGGCCGGTCGTCGGCTCGTCCAGGAACACGATGCCAGGACGGCCGGCGAACGCGAGTGCCACCGCGAGGCGGCGCTTCTGACCGCCGGAGAGGCCGCCCGTCTGCCGCTGGACGAGGTCACCGAGCCCGAAGCGGTCCAGCAGCTCGGCACGGGACAGTGGGTCCGGGAAGTGGGAGCGTACGAAATCGACGACCTCGCCGACGCGGAGCGAGGCGGGCAGACCCGTCTCCTGCGGCGTGACGCCCAGCGTGCGCCGGTTGCGCGGGTCTCGCGGGTCCCCGCCGCACAGCTCCACCCGGCCCGCGGAGGGCCGGCGACCGCCGGTGAGCAGGGCGACCAGGGTGCTCTTGCCGGCGCCGTTCGGACCGAGCAGACCGACCAGTTCACCGGCCCGCACCTCCAGGTCGACCCGGTCGAGCGCGAGTTTCGAGCCGTACCGTTTCGTGGCGCCCTCGGCGCGTGCGTGGATCACGATGTCTCCTCTCCGGGATCGATCAGGGTGCGCAGCGCGCCGACGTACTCCTCGAAGGCGAATCGGCCGCGACGGGTCAGTTGCACGAGCGTGGCGGGGGTCCGGCCGCGATGGGTCTTGGTGACCTCGACATAGCCGGCCTCCTCGAGTTTCCGGAGGTGCACCGAGAGGTTGCCGGCGGTCATCCGCAGGATCTCCTGCAGTCGCGGGAAGGCGATCCGGTCACCTCCGCCCAGCTGGGAGAGGGCCGCCACCACCCGCAGGCGTGCCTGTGCGTGGATCACCGGGTCGAGTTCCGGCAGCTCGCCGTTCGTCGAAGTCATCGGCGGCGCAGCCAGCCGACGAGCCCGGCGACCAGGAGCCCGCCGCCGCCCGCGACCGCCAGCACCAGCGCGTGCCAGCCCGGTCCCCAGAGGACACCGATCACGTTGACCACGCTGATCCAGGCGCCGAGCACGAACATGTCGCGCTCGTCCCAGATCGCGCTGCCGGCCATGTAGAGGACACCGACCAGCGCGACCATGCCGCCACCCCAGAGCAGCCCGCGCGAGGTCTGCGGCACGAACTCGCTGACCCGTCCGAAGATGACCGCCAGGCTGGTGAAGCCGGCCGACCAGGAGATCCCGTACATCAAGCCCTGCCGGCTCGACGGGCCGGAGATGTCCCGGCCGGACCGTGCCCCGACGATGCCGGTGAAGATGCCGGCCGCGATCATCAGCCCGGTCAGGGCGAGGAGTGGGACCCACGTGGGCATGGCGACCAGGGTCCGGCCGCCGGGGCCGAAGCGCAGGAACGACAGGCCGAAACTGATCAGCCAAGTGAGGCCCCACGGCCAATACATGAGCCGGGGGTCCGGTATGACGTGCCGCATGGTGTTGCCCTGTTCGCGCTCGATCAGCCGCAGCACGGCACCGGGATCGTCGAGCGTCGATTCGTCGTCCTTCGATGTCATGCCTCGACTTTACGGCACAAAGTCAAAGAAGTTTGTGCCACAAAGTTGATGCTCGCCTCCGACCCGATCGCCGGGCCGTCGATACGGCACGTCATGGCCGCCCGAAGGCGGTGTGCGCCACGGCCGGCGGGATTCGGGTTTCTCTAGGGTGTCGCCATGGGCGAACTGATCCTGCGGGCGGCCGCGAGCACCGAACTCCCGGCAGTACTCGCGTTCTGGAAGGTGGCCGCAGAGAACGAGAGCCGTCCGGCGGACACCCCGGACGCCGTCGAGGCGCTGTTCCGGCGGGACCCGGAGGCACTGATCCTGGCCGTCGACGGCGACGACATCGTCGGGACGATCATCGCCGGATGGGACGGGTGGCGCTGTCACCTCTACCGGCTCGCGGTCGCGCCGTGGCGGCGCCGGGAGGGTATCGGCAGTCTCCTGATCGAGGCGGCCGAGGAACGGTTCCGCATTCTCGGCGGCACCCGGGTCGACGCCATGGTCCTGGACGAGAATCCGGCCGCCCACGCCGTCTGGGCCGCGCACGGCTACCGGCGCCAGCCCGACTGGTCCCGCTGGGTGAAGCCGCTCGGCCACGCCGGTGAGGGCACCCGATAGCCGGATAACGGCTTTACCCGCCGGGTTCGTTTCGAGGATCATGCGTCGGCATGGGAGCCCGCGAACTGCTGGAGGCTCTGGCGGCCAATCCGTCGCTTCCGGCCGCACTGCTCGACCGTCTGATCATGGCGGCCGACGACGATCTCGCGAGTGAGCTTGCCGGACGGTCCGATCTGGACAGGAGCCAGATTTCCGAGCTGGCCCGGCGCTCGGAGTGGGCCGCGGCCCGGCTGGTCCGGGACGGCCGGCTCAGCGCGGACCGGATCGACCCGGTCGATCGGCCTGACATCGCACTGGCCCTGCTCGACGAAGGACGCGGTCATGAGGACTGGGCCCCTCTCTTCGCGGCCGACCCCGACCCGGCACGGAGGGCAAAGCTCGCGGCCTGTCCCGGCCTGCCCGCCGAGGTGAACGCGCGGCTCGCCGCCGACCCGGACATGCGGGTGGTCGCCGAACTCGCGATCTTCACGACGGACCGTGACTTGCTCAGCGGCCTGGCACGCCATCCGCATGGCGAGGTGCGGGCCGGAGTGGCGGTGAATCCGGCCACGCCGCCCGAGGTGCTGGCCGCCCTGATCGCGGTCCACTGGCGCGGTACGGGCGGCCCGCTGCCGGAAACGTGCGATGTCTGTGAGCGCGAACCGATCCCGTTCCGGCACGACCCGGAATGCCCACGGCTCGACTGCTACCTTCCGCCCGGCGCCTCCTGCGACGGAACCCACGACTCGGTTATCCACAGCTTGCTCTACCGGGCTGTGGATAACCCCTCGACCCCGGCTTCGGCGGCTGTCGAGCTGGCCGGACATCCGTCCATGATCGTGCGCTGGACCCTCGCGGCCCGGCCCGACCTGCCCGCGGAAGTGGCCTCGGGACTCGCCGACGACCCGATCCCGGGGGTACGCGGAGAGCTGGCCGGCAACCCGTCGCTGCCGGAGCAACTGATCCGCCGGCTCGCCGAGGACCCGAGCCCGGACGTGCGGCGGCGACTCACCCACAATCCGAACGTCCCGCTCGGCCTGCTGACCCGGGCGTCCGGCGCGGCTCTGCTGCCCCGCATCGCCGCGGCGACCCCGGACGAGGTCCGCGAGTTGGCCGCGAGCCCGGAGCCGCAGCTCCGGGCACTGGTGGCGGAACGCCGCGACCTGCCGCCGGAGATCCGCGACCGGTTGGCCCGTGACCCGGACGCCAAGGTGGTCAAGGCCGTCGCGCCGCACCCGGGACTGTCCGAGGACCTGCTGCGGGAGATGGTGGCCGGGCACGGCGTCCGGGTGATCGCGAAAGTCGCCACCAACCCGGACGCCTCGCCCGGCCTGCTCCTCGACCTCGCCCGGCACGTGCGCGAGTGCAGAAGGTGTTCCGCGAGATCGCCCCCCGCGCGGACGCTCCCGCCGCGGCTCTCGAACTCTGCCTCGCCGACGCCCAGGCCCGGCGGATCGCCGCCGCCCACCCGGCGCTGCCGGTGGACCGGATCGTCGAGTTGCTCGACGACGAGGACGGCCTGGTGGCGGCGGCTGCCGCCACCAACCCGGCGCTACCCGTACTCGCGATGGAACGAATCAGCGACCCAGTGCCTTGAGTGCCGCGAGCGCCTGCCCCAGATGGTCGTCACCGAACGGCCGCAGGACCACCGTGCCGGCGCCGCTGTCCTCGAGGGCCCGCACCTTGCCCGGGACCTCCGATGCCGGCCCGATCAGCCCGAACACCTCGTCCACCGGCACGCCGAGGAACCCCGCCTGACCGGTCAGTGCCGTCGCCCGGATCTCCGCGGCCCGCGCCGGATCGTCCTCGACGTGCAGGAATGCGAACGTGATGACCTCGTGGTCGTCGCCCGCGCCACCCCGGCGGATGTGCCCGATCGAGTCCGCGATCTGCGCCGGCTGCAGGCCCTCCACCAGGATCGTTCCGTCGGCGACCCGGCCGGACAGCTCCAGCGAACGCTGCTTCACCACCCCGGTGACGATCGGCGGCACCACCGTCGGCGGGTGCACCAGCCTGATGCCCTCGAGTTGCACCTCGCGGCCGTCGAGATCGACCGTCGCCCCGTTGAACAGGTCACGCATCGCCACGATGCTCTCCTCCAGCAGCGCCAGCGGAGACTTCGGCGCATTGCCGATCCGGCGCATCCAGTCGCCGACGCCATGACCGATTCCCGCCACGATCCGGCCGGGGTGGACCCGGGCCAGCGTGGCGATCTCCATGGCGTAGACGGCGGGACTGCGGAACGGGGCGGGGGCGATACCGATGCCGACCCGCAGGTGGGTGGTGGCGGCCAGGGCGAGCGCGGCGGCACTGACGCCACCGTTCCATCCGAGGTCCTCCACCACCCACAGGTCGTCGGCGCCGGCCGCCTCCAGGGCGGCGGCGAACTCCGGGAGCTCCTCGGGTGCGCGGTTACAGTCGAACATGACTCCGATTCGCGACATCACGAGAGACTAAGCGCCTCCGGCAACGGCTTCGAGTGCAATACCGAAAGCCGGGTCACCGCACGGGTGAGCACCACGTAGAGGCGGTTCAGGCCCTTCGGCTCGGCGGCCACGATGTCGGCCGGCTCGTGCACGACGACGTGGTCGTACTCCAGGCCCTTGACCAGCGTCGCCGGGACCACGCTGACCCGTGCCGGATCGTCCACCTCGTCCGGCGCCGAATGCTCGACACCGGCCGTGTCCAGCTGGGCGCGCAGCCGGTCGACCGCCGCGTCCGCCGCGATCACCGCGACCGAGCCCTCGTGCGCCAGCGCGGCGGTCACCTCGGCCAGTGTCCGCGCGTCCAGGTCGGCGGGCTCCGCCACGGCGATCACGGCGAGGTCGCCGTCACGACGCAACGACACGGCCTCCGGCACGTTCACCCCGAGTGCCGGCAGCAGGCGGTTCGCCAGGGCCACCACCGCCTCCGGTACGCGGAAACCGACGGTCAGCGGCACGACGGCGGCGTCCGGTTTGCCGAGATGCGCGAGGATGTCCCGCCAGTCGGTCGTCGCCCACGGAGCGGTGCCCTGCGCCAGGTCACCGAGCAGCGTGATCGACCCGTGCTCGCTGCGCCGGGCGATCGCGCGGGCCTGCATGGGGGACAGATCCTGCGCCTCGTCCACCACCACGTGACCGAAACTGGTCTCCCGCTCCAGCAGTCCCGCGGCCTCGTCGAGCAGCAGCAGGTCGGCCACGCTGAACCGGGCCGACTTCACCGTCTTCGGCGGCTTCACCCAGCGGATCGCCTCCCGCTCCTCCTCGGTGAAGACGTCACCGGCCAGTTCCGGTTCCGTCAGCAGCGCTACGACCAGGGACTCCGGGGTGACCGCCGGCCAGGCCGCCTCCAGGAACCCGGTCACCTGCGAGATCCTGCTCATCCGCCGCAGCCAGGACTCGTTCGGTGAGTTGCCGGTCCGGTATTCCGACTGGCGCTGCAGCAGGCCGACCACCCGGGCGCGGACCCGCTCCCGGCCCACCGAGTACGGCAGACCTTCGCGCCGGGCCTCGTCGACGATCCGCCGCAACGGCTCCACGTCGATCCGCCACCGGTACGAGCCGTCCGACACCATGATCGGTTCGGTGGGCTTGCCGATCCGGTTCCACAGTGTGCGGTGGAGTGCCTCGGCCATCCGTACGTCATGTTTGAGGCCGGTGGCCGCGGGCGGATCGGCTGCCCTGACCGGTGCCCGGCCGACCAGCTCGTCCACCGTGGACTGCAGCACCTCGACCTCGCCGAGGGTCGGCAGCACCGCCGAGATGTAGGAGAGGAACGCGGTGTTGGGGCCGACGATCAGCACCTTCGACTTCCGCAGCCGTTCCCGGTGCAGATAGAGCAGGTAGGCGGCCCGGTGCAGGCCCACCGCGGTCTTACCGGTGCCGGGCGCGCCCTGCACGCAGATCGAGTCGGCCAGATCGGCGCGGACCAGCTCGTCCTGTTCCGGCTGGATCGTCGCGACGATGTCGCGCATCGGGCCGACACGCGGCCGCTCGATCTCGGCGGTCAGGATCCGGCTGCTGGTGCCCAGCTCCTCACCGCGGTCCAGGTGCTCGTCCTCGAAGCTCGTCAGCTCCCCCTTGACGAACCCGAACCGGCGGCGCGTCGAGATGCCCTGCGGATCGCGCACACTGGCCCGGTAGAACGACCGGGACAGCGGTGCCCGCCAGTCCAGCACCATCGGCTCGCCGGCGTCGTCGGTCACGTGCCGGCGGCCGATGTGGAAATTCTCCGCCTCGATGTCGAGGCGCCCGAAGAAGAGTGGGGTGTCCGGGTCGTCGGCCAGCTCCTTGACCCGGCGGGCCATGTGCCGGCCCAGCTGCTCGGCGGTGTAGGAGTCACCGGCGACCTTGTCACCGGTGGAGAAGAGTGCCTGGGCGCGGTCGCGCATCCGGCGCAGCGCGGCCCGTGAGCTCTCCAGGTGGTCGCGTTCGCCGGCGAGTTCGGTGTCCAGATCGATGGTGGCCACAGATCGTCCTCGAGGATTGAACGAGCTGCTCGCGTATCCGGAGGGCGGGTCGGCCGCCCTGCGGCGCGGGGACGCCCGCTGCGGTGCATGCTCACCACGGCCGTCAAGCGGCCCTCCACGCTACGGATGAAGTGTCGCCCTCGCCACCGATTTATGACGCCGCCCGCCACCGGAAGACTCGCCACCTTTCATCACTCCGCCCGCCACCGGAAAGAATGGCCGGATGGCGGAGCAGGGAAGTGGGGCGGCGAACGCGCGGATCACGGACGCGCGGACGCTGCGGGCGCTGGCACATCCGGCGCGGATCGAGATCGTCGATCATCTGTCCACGACCGGGGCGTCGGTGACCGCGACCGAGTGCGCCGAACTGGTCGGCCTGTCGCCGAGTGCCACCAGCTATCACCTCCGGGAGCTGGCGCCGACCGGGTGCGACCGGAGGCGCACGGCCGGGCCTTCTCCCTTTTCGGGGCCTCGGTGCAGGCGGCCGGCATCCTCGGGTTCCTCGTCGCCGGGCCGCTCACCGAGGCGTTCGAGCCGCGCGTCCTGGTGGCCGGCGCCGGAGCGGCCGGCCTGCTGGCCGCGCTCGCCTGCGTGCCGCTGGTGCGATTTCAGCCACGGCCCGCCTCGCCGACCAGCATGCGGGACGAGATCGAGGATAACGTCGCAGCATGAGCGACAGCGTCCGTCGGCCCCGGGTCGGGCACATCCAGTTCCTCAACTGTCTGCCGATCTACTGGGGGCTGATGCGCTCGGGGGCTCTGCTCGACGTCGACCTGCACAAGGACACCCCGGAACTGCTCAGCGCCAAGCTCGTCGCCGGTGACCTGGACATCGGGCCGATCACGCTCGTCGAATACCTGCGACACGCCGACGAACTGCTCCTGCTGCCCGATCTGGCGGTCGGCAGCGACGGCCCGGTCCTCTCGGTCAATCTGATCTCCACCCGGCCCCCGGCCGAACTGGACGGCCGGCCGGTGGCACTCGGCTCCACCTCGCGGACCGGCGTCATGCTGGCGCAGATGCTGCTCTCCGAGCGGTACGGCGCGGAGCCGGAGTATTTCCGCTGCCCGCCCGACCTGTCCCAGATGCTGATGGAGGCGGACGCGGGTGTGCTGATCGGCGACCCGGCGCTCCGCGCGATGTATGAGGCCCCCGGCCACGGCCTGCAGGTCATCGACCTGGCCGAGGCGTGGAAGGAGTGGACCGGGCTGCCGATGGTCTTCGCGGTGTGGGCGGTCCGTAAGGATTTCGCGGCCGCGCACCCCGGGCTGGTCAAGGACGTGCACGAAGCGTTCCAGCGGTCCCGTGACCTTTGTCTCGGTGAGCTCGACGAGGTCGCCGAGTCGGCGGCTCGCTGGGAGCCGTTCGACGCGGCGACGCTTGCCAACTACTTCCGCGCGCTCGACTTCTCCCTGGGCGAGCGGCAGATCGCCGGGGTCCGCGAGTTCGCCCGGCGCGCGGCGAACCGGGGTGAGGTGCCGCCACTGCCCGCCGGCGGTCCGGTCTTCGCCGACGTTTGATCTTCAAGGTGACCTGGCCTTAAGATCCGCGGACTCGCCGGCCGATACCCTCGCCGGCCCACCCGAGTCCGAAACCGGTGACCATGCGTCTGCGCGCTCTGATCAGCCGCCTCGTCCTGCCCGCCGCGGTTTCCGCGCTGGCGGTCGGTGGCCTCGCCCTGCCCGCTCAGGCCGAACCTGAGCTGGGGGGCTTCGCCTACATCGGCATCCTCAGCCCGGAGACGGTGACCGTGATCAACGGTCAGTCGAAGACGGTCAAGTTCGACCTCTACAACCTCAGCGAGGTGGCAGCCGAGGACGTCGTGCTGAACTTCGGCAGCACCAGCGAGCCGATCAGCGAGGATCTCGGATTCGTCGCGCCCGCCGGCTGTACCGGGAACGCCTGCGTCATCGGGGACTTCAAGCCGGGGCAGCGGCGCAGCGTCAAGTTCACGGTCAAGCCCGCCGCCTCCGGCGCCGCCGACCCGGCCAGTAGCATCACGCTCACCACCTCGATCGGGGGTCAGCTCAGCGATGAGACCTCGATCACCGTGGTGCGGACCGACAAGGGTGGCGCCGACATCGAGGTGGACGACATCGCCGATCTGAAGCTGAGCCCGGGCGGCTCGGCCGAGGTGCCGGTCACGGTCCGCAACAGCGGCAACAAGGACGTCACAGCCCTCGGCCTGGTGGTGGCCGCCCCGGTCGGGGTGACGCCGGCGCTGAACTACAGCAACTGCGAGAAGGACACCGATCTCGGCGGCTTCGTCTGCGTCTTCAACGACACGCTCGCCGCCGGTGGGATCTTCACCCTGCCGGACAACATGCCGCTGCGGATCAAGGTGCCGGCCGGTGCCGCCGGGCCGTACGACTACCCGGTCCTGGTCGCAGCGATCGGCCTCACCGAGAAGTACGTCTTCGACTTCGCGAAGCGGACCGCCGGCGCGTCCGGCCGGGAGCTGACGCTCGAGCCGGTCGCCTCCGTCTCGGCCAGGGAGCCCGAGCCCGCCGACGACCTCAACGAGGACGACAACTTCACCCAGTTCTCGGTGACCGTGCCGAAGACTGCCGCGGACAGCGCGGCGATCGGTGGCGTCTTCGAGGGCGAGGCCGGCGACGACCGCTCGGTCAAGGTGGGCCTGCACAACCTCGGGCCGTCCGCGATCATCCCGCCCGGCATGGCCTGGATCCAGTACGTGCACGTCAAGATGCCGACCGGGGTGCTGCTGACCCGGGCCGACGACCGGTGCCTGCCGGGTACCTCGCTCATCGACATCGACGAGACCGTCACCGACCTGTCCGAGGTCACCGACCTGGTCTGCCTGGTCCTGGAGAGCGTGCCGGACAACGGCCGCCACCTGTTCACCCTCTCCGCCGAGATACAGGACGCCGAGCACGAGGCGGGTGCGGTCACCGTCGACGGCGGTGTGCAGGACTCGAGGAGCGGCAACGACACGGCAGCCCTCACGGTCAAGACCACCGGCGGTACGGGCGGCGGCCTCCCGATCACCGGCGCGCCGGCCGGTCTGGTCGCCGGTGGTGGCGCCGCGCTGCTCGTGGCGGGTGCTCTCGCGTACCGGATGGCCCGTCGCCGCCGGATCGTCACGGTCGCCGAATGATGTGCGGGAGCCGGGCGGACGCCCGGCTCCCTCGATCTGTCAGCCGTTGAGGAGCGTGTCCAGGGCGGCCAGGTCGGCCGCGCTGAGCTGCCAGGCCCCGGCCGCGGCGTTCGCCTGGACCTGCTCGGCCGTGGTCGCACCGGCGATCACGCTGGTCACCCCGGGTTGCGCGGCGAGCCCGGCGACGGCCACGTCGAGCACACTGTGGCCGCGCTCGGCACCGAAGGCGGTCAGCGCCTCGATGGTGTCCCAGTCGGCACGGGCGAGCCACGAGGCGTACCGTTCGTTCGCCATCCGGGTGCCGGCCGGCGCCTTCTCGCCGCGCCGGTACTTGCCGGTGAGCAGGCCGGACTCGAGCGGGAAGAACGGCAGCAGCCCGAGCCCGAACCTCTCGCAAGCCGGGACGACCTCGGCCTCGACCTTGCGTTCGACGAGGCTGTACTGATTCTGGGCACTGACGAACCGGGCCAGGTTGCCGGTACGGGCGGTCCAGTCGGCGTCCGCGATCTGCCAGCCGGAGAAGTTCGAGTTGCCCAGGTAGCGGACCTTGCCGGAGCGGACCAGGTCGTCGAGGGCGGAGAGGGTCTCCTCGATCGGGGTGGCCGGGTCGGGCTCGTGCATCTGGTACAGGTCGATGTGGTCGGTCTCGAGCCGGCGCAGGGAGGCCTCGACCGCCCGGACGATGTAGCGGCGCGACCCGCGGGCCCCGAAGTCACGCCCGTTGAGGCCTTCCATGTCCATGCCGAACTTGGTGGCCAGCACCACCTCGTCGCGGCGGCCCTTGAGGGCCGCGCCGAGCAGCTGCTCGGACGATCCGTGCGGGGTGCCGTAGATGTCGGCGGTGTCGAACAGGTTGATACCGGCGTCCAGGGCGGCGTCGACGACCTCGCGGGTGCCGTCGGCGTCGAGCTTGCGGCCGAAGTTGTTGCAGCCGATCCCGACCACGGAAACGACCAGACCCGAGTCGCCCAGGCGGCGATAGGTCATCTCGGTCATGAACCACTCCAAGTAGCTAGTTGTCGATGAACACGCCTGGTAGCGTGACGTAACGCTGCGTCCATCGTGGACTTACCCACGATCGGTTCACGATGGGCGTGGCTTCACAGTGGACGCAGCTTCAGTCGTCCTTCGGCGGCAGTGCCAGATCACGGTAATGCGGCCGCAGCACGTCGGTCAGCGGCACGTGCCTGACCTTCACCGGCGGGGCGTCGAGCGCACGCAGCAGCAACTCGGGTGGAGCCATCCGCGACGGCCGCTCGCGCAGCCGGCCCAGACTGATGGCCGGCGACCAGAAATCGGCCAGCCGGGCGTCCAGCGGCTCGTCCTCGATCGCCAGGGGGTCGACGGTCTCCTCCGGGGCGGGCGTGCCGCGCAATGCTTCGAGCAGCCGTTCCCGGTCCCGGCCCCGCCAGGCCAGCACCAGGAACGGGTCGTCGTCGAACGCTTCGGCCAGGACGTACAGTGCCGCCGAGCCGTGCTTGCAGGGCACTCCCCAGTCGGGGCAGGAGCAGTCGATGTCCAGCCGGTCCGGGAAGAGTGGCAGGCCCAGTTCGGTGAAGAGGTCGACGATCTCGTGGGGCATCTCGCCGGCGAGCAACGCGGCCCGGTACAGCGCCCGGGCGCCGAGCTGCTCGGTGATCTCCGCCCACCCGGCGTCGTCGAAATGGCTGATCGTGACGGTGACCCGATAGGGCGTCGGCCGGGAGCCCTGCACTCGTGCCTGAACCCGTCCGGGCGTCAGGACGAAGTCGATGACCTGCCCTTTCCGGGCATAGGCGCGGCCGCGTGCGAGCCGGCCCGCGTCACAGACCTCCTCCAGGACGTCCACGAACCGGCGGGACCACCATTGCTCGCCGATCTTGCCGCGTTTCGAGCGCACGGCCAGGCCGCCGTCGACCTTGATCGGGGCTGCGTGATCGAAGAAGGCCATCTCAGCGCACCGCCGCCGGGTCGAGGGCGAACAGTTCCCGCAGCTGGTCGGTGCTCAGATCGGTGATCCACTCCTCGCCGGTGCCGACGACCGAGGAGGCCAGGGCCTTCTTCCGCTCGATCATCGCGTCGATCTTCTCCTCAAGCGTCCCGGTGCAGATGAACTTACGCACCTGTACGTCCCGGGACTGCCCGATCCGGAACGCCCGGTCGGTGGCCTGGTCCTCGACCGCCGGATTCCACCACCGGTCGAAGTGGACGACGTGATTGGCGGCGGTCAGGTTGAGACCGGTGCCGGCGGCCTTGAGCGAGAGCAGGAACAGCATCGGCTCGGCGGCGGTCTGGAATCGTTCGACCAGTTCGTCACGCCGGGCCTTGCTCAGGCCGCCGTGCAGCCAGAGCACCGGGCGGTCGGTGTGCGCGGCGAGGTACGGCTGCAGGATCGTGCCCCACTCGGCGTACTGTGTGAAGATCAGCGCCTTGTCGCCGTCCTCGACGATCTCGTCGGCGAGCTCCTCGAGGCGGGCCAGTTTGCCGGACCGGCCGGGCAGCCGGGAGCCATCCTTGAGCAGGTGCGCCGGGTGGTTGCAGACCTGCTTGAGCTTCATCATCGCGGCCAGCACGTTGCCGCGGCGCTGGATGCCCTCGGTGCTCTCGATCTCGGCCATCATGTCCTCGACGACGGCCTGGTAGAGGGTGGCCTGCTCGGGGGTGAGCGAGCACCACACCTTCATCTCGTTCTTCTCCGGCAGGTCCGAGATGATCGTCTTGTCGGTCTTGAGGCGGCGCAGCACGAACGGCCCGGTCGCCCGTTTCAGTGCGGCGGTGGCGTCCTCGTCCTGCCGGCTCTCGATCGGCTCCTGGAAGCGGCGCCGGAACCGTTTCGCCGGTCCGAGCAGCCCGGGATTGCAGAAATCCATGATCGACCACAGCTCGGCCAGGTGGTTCTCCACCGGGGTGCCGGTCAGGGCCAGTCTGGTACGGGCCGGGATGGCGCGGACCGCTTGCGACTGCCGGGTCCCGCTGTTCTTGATCGCCTGGGCCTCGTCGCAGACCACCCGGCTCCATCGCACCTCACGCAGCGCCTCCAGGTCGCGCAGCGCCGTGCCGTACGTGGTGATCACCAGGTCGGCGTCGGCCACCGCCTGGTCGAACTCACTCCCGCGTTGCCGGGTGCCGCCGTGATGCACGTACACCCGCAGGCCCGGCGCGAACCGGGCCGCCTCCTTGAACCAGTTGCTGACCAGCGACATCGGGCAGATCAGCAGGGTCTTCGATCCCTCGTCGGTGAGCAGCAGCGACAACGTCTGCGCCGTCTTGCCGAGACCCATGTCGTCAGCGAGGATGCCGCCCAGCCCGAGACGTCCCAAGAAGTTCAACCACGACAGACCCCTCTCCTGGTACGGCCGGAGCGCGCCCTGGAATCCGGGCGGCGTCGGCATCGGGCTCAGCCGCTCGGAGGCCTGCCCGGACAGCAGGTCGCCGAGGTCCCCGTCGGCGTCGACCTCGACCAGCGGCAGGTCCTCCTCGCCGCCCTCGACCACCTGTTGCAGCAGTTCACCGGCGGTGAGTTCGCCCTCGCGCCGGCTGCCGACCGCCTTGAGCGCGGCCTTGAGCTGCCGGTCGTCGAGTTCCACCCACTGCCCGCGGACGCGCACCATCGGGACCTTGAGCCGGGCCAGCTCGGCCAGCTCCGCCGCGCTCACCACGCTGTCGCCGATCACCAGGTCGAGCCGGAAGTCGACCAGTTGCTCCAGCCCGAACCCGGAGTCCGTGGCGGCCCGCGACGAGGCACCCGACTTCGACTTCGTCCGGGTGGTCATCTTGAGGCCCACCGCCTTGCGCCCGGCCCACGCCGGCAACTGCACACCGAACCCGGCCGCCTGGAGCAGCGGCGCGGCCTGCCGGAGGAACTCGTAGGCCTCGGCGGTCGTCAGCGACATCGCGGCCGGCCGCTGCTCGAGCAGGGCCACGTGCAGCAGCGGGAAGAGGCGGACCGCCCGGCCCAGTCCGGCGAGCAGGGCCTCGTCCGGTCGCTGGGGCAGCCCGGGAAAGCGCCCACCCGCCCAGACGTCCTCGGCGGGCAGGTAGAGCGCCGGATCCTCGGCGGACTGGAGCGCGAACTCCAGCCACCACTCGTCGGTGTCCTCGCCGGGCTCGATCAGCCGGAAACTGACCCGGACCGGGCCGTTCGCCTCGTTCGCGGCGCGCATCCAGTCGTCGAGCGCCCGGCGCAGGTCGCGCACGTCGGCGTCGGCGGCTCCGGGCAGCGCCGGATCGGCGGTGAGGGCGGCCAGCCAACGGTCGGGCAGTGCGGCTTTCGGGCCGGGCCGCTGGCCGACCATGAGCCGGTCCGGGAGGACGTTCCGGGCCGCGCTGTCGAGCAGCGCGTCGAGAGCGTCACGCAGCGTACGTCCGAGTGGTTGACTCTCCGCGACGGCTCGTACCACCGGGGGCATGCCTGCCGCGAAGTCACGGAAGGCGGCCGTGTCGGCGCCGGTCAGAACCGGTCGCCAGCGGGCCGCCGGTACCCCGCTCTCGATCACCAGCTGGGGCAGCATCCGGCCGCGCCGGGCCAGGTCGCAGGCGTATCCGGCAAGCAGGCTGAGATAACGCAGTGACGCCCCGGGGATCCACGAGCCGTCCGGATCGGGCTCGGCGAGCTCGCCGAGAACCGCGAAAGCCTCGTCGCCGGGCACCGTCAGCGCCGGGACCGTCCAGTCGCCGAGCTTGACACCGCGGGCCGTGCTGTCGAGGCCGGTCTCCGGGGACGGCAGCGGTCCCCGTCCGGTTCCGGGAAGGGTGAGGCGCACCGGCCCGGCGACCGCCGCGGGGATGTCGGGAAGGCCGGACGTGGCGAACGGGTGCGGGCGGGACCGTGACCTGGATGTCGTGGTGAGCGGCAGACCAGGGTCCTCGGCCCAGATGATCAGCCCACGTCCGGGCACCCAGCCACCGTGCACGACGAGCACATCCACCCCCTGAGCGACCCGTCGAGACTATCCGCCACCGGGGATCCGCCCGGTGACCCTCGCCGCTGACGGTTGGCGCCCGCTGGACGTACGCTTCAGATCGTGACCGCGAACCCGGAGATCGAAAGCATCCTGCAGCGCGGAGCCGACGGCGGCCGCATCACGCCCGAGGAGGCGTTGCTGCTCTATACGGAGGCCCCGTTCCACGCGCTGGGCGAGGCGGCCGACGCGGTGCGGCGCCGGCGCTACCCGGACGGCATCGTCACGTACCTGATCGACCGGAACATCAACTACACGAACGTCTGTGTGACGGCGTGCAAGTTCTGTGCGTTCTTCCGGGCCCCCAAGCACTCCGAGGGCTGGTCGCACCCGATCGAGGAGATCCTGCGCCGGGCCGGCGAGGCGGTCGAGCTGGGCGCCACCCAGGTGATGCTCCAGGGCGGCCACCACCCCGACTACGGGGTGGCGTACTACGAGGACCTCTTCTCCTCGGTCAAGCAGGCCTACCCGCAGCTGGCGATCCACTCGATCGGTCCGAGCGAGATCCTGCACATGGCCAAGGTCGACGGCGTCTCCATCGAGGACGCGGTGATCCGGATCAAGGCGGCGGGTCTCGACTCGATCGCCGGCGCGGGTGCCGAGATGCTGCCGGACCGGCCGCGCAAGGCCATCGCCCCGCTCAAGGAGAGCGGCGCCCGGTGGCTCGAGGTGATGGCGATCGCGCACCGGCACGGCCTCTCCTCGACCGCGACCATGATGATGGGTACGGGTGAGACGAACGCCGAGCGCATCGAGCACATCCGGATGATCCGTGACGTGCAGGACCTGGCGGTGGCCAACGGCTATCAGGACGTCCCGGTGGAGCAGTCGCACGAGGTCGGTGGCTTCCGTGCGTTCATCCCGTGGACGTACCAGCCGGAGAACAACCACCTCAAGGGCCGCACCCAGGCCACCACGTTGGAGTATCTGCGGTTCATCGCGGTGTCCCGGCTCTTCTTCGACAACGTGGCACACCTGCAGGCGTCCTGGCTCACCACCGGCAAGGACATCGGTCAGCTGTCGCTGCACATGGGTGTCGACGACCTGGGTTCGATCATGCTGGAGGAGAACGTGATCTCCTCGGCCGGTGCCAAGCACCGGTCGAACCTGCAGGAGCTGATCTCGATGATCCGCACCGCGGACCGCATCCCGGCGTGGCGTGATACCTGGTACAAGCACCTCGCCGTGCACTGGACGCCGGCCGACGACCCGACCGACGACCGGGTGGTCTCGCACTTCTCGTCGATCGCCCTGCCGGGTGGTGGCGTCCGCAAACAGCTCCCGCTGGTCGAAGCGTCCTGACTTGAACCAGTCCGTTCGGGGGGTGGCGGTCGTCCGTTCGGCCAGGTTCGGGTCGTCGGACCGGTGAGGCCGGGTTGCTCCTTCGTAACGAGCCCGCCGGTTGGCTGTACCAGGTCCTTTCCGCTGGTTACGTTGCCTGTGTACGGCACCGGAACAACTCATACGTCGCCTGCCGCGGTCAGCGTCGGTGACGAGCAGTCGGACCCGACCGATGGCGGTCGTATATATAACGCACAAGGCGCGGGCGGGATGGGTGACCATCCCGCCCGTTCTGTTGTCTGGCAGGCTTGCCTGGTGACGCGCGCAGATCTGGACAAGCAGCCGCATGAGGTCGCCGAGATGTTCGACGGCGTGGCGAGCAGGTATGACCTGACCAACACCGTGATTTCGTTCGGGCAGGATCGTGGCTGGCGGCGGGCCACCCGGGCGGCTCTCGGCCTCCGGCCCGGTGAGCGGGTCCTGGACGTGGGTGCGGGCACCGGCGTCTCCACCGAGGAACTCAGCCGGTCCGGCGCGTTCGCGGTGGGTGCTGACATCTCGGTGGGCATGCTGCGGGCTGGCCGCCGGGTGCGGGCCGAGGTGCCGCTGCTGGCCGGGGACGCGCTGCGTCTGCCGTTCGCGGACGGCGTCTTCGACGCGGTCACGATCTCCTTCGCGTTGCGTAACGTCGTGGACACCACGGCTGCGCTGCGTGAGTTCGCGCGGGTGACCCGGCCGGGTGGCCGCCTCGTGGTGTGCGAGTTCAGCCACCCGACGAACGGCCCGTTCCGGACGGCCTACCTCCAGTACCTGATGCGGTCGCTGCCGGCGGTGGCACGTACGGTCGCGAGCAACCCGGAGGCGTACGTCTATCTCGCCGAGTCGATCCGGGCGTGGCCGGACCAGCGGGGTCTGGCGTCGCGGATCGCGGCCGCCGGGCCGTGGGATCGGGTGGGCTGGCGCAACCTGACCGGCGGCATCGTGGCGCTGCACCGCGCTACCCGGGTGTAAAAACGGCATTCGCCCAACAAAGCGGAAAAGCGCTGTTTAGCTCGATTCATGACTGATATCGGACAACTGGACGACACGGACATCGACCTGGCGATCGACGAGGGTGACGCCGGCGAGCGCCGCGCCACCGAGCTGGCCACCCGGCTGCGGATGGTCGCGGCGCAGGACCCCGATCTTGCTCAGGACCTGGTCGAGGAACTGATCACAGCGCTGGACCGGGCGATGGGCGGGACCATCCGTCAGCACCTCGACGGTCCGGCGCTCGGCGTGGCGGACCGGGTCCTGCCGGCCCCTGAGCAGGGACGTTAGGGTCGAATGAACAGTTAGGCGGACCTAAGCGCAAAGATCTTCGATAGTCGGCCTAGACTCCGATCGAGGCATGCTTGTGAACTAATTCACGAGCGTCGCGCGAGGGAGGTTGGCCATGAGCGACCGCGGAACGATGGGGATCGTCGCCGACGAGGCGGACGTGATCGTGGTCGGCGCGGGCCCCGGTGGTTCAGCAGCCGCTTACCACCTCGCGCGCCACGGCGTGCGCGTTCTACTCCTCGAGAAGACCGAGTTCCCGCGCGAGAAGGTGTGCGGCGACGGCCTCACCCCCCGCGCGGTCCGCCAGCTCATCCGGATGGGCATCGACACCTCCGAGAAAGCCGGCTGGCTGCAGAACCGCGGCCTGCGAGTGATCGGCGGCGGTGTCCGGCTCGAGCTGGACTGGCCCGAGCTGGCCAGCTTCCCGAACTACGGCCTGGTCCGGACCCGGATGGACTTCGACGACATGCTGGCCCGGCGCGCCGTCGAGGCAGGTGCCCTGCTGAAGACCGGGGTCAACGTCGTCGGCCCGGTGCAGAACGACGACGGATATGTGATCGGCGTCGAGGCCAGGGTCGGCCCGGACAAGGAGCCGGTCCAGTTCCGCGCGCCGCTGGTGATCACCGCGGACGGCGTCTCCGGCAAGTTCCCGCTCGCTCTCGGCCTGGCAAAACGCGACGACCGGCCCCTCGGTGTCGCGGTCCGGCGCTACTACCACTCGGCCGTGAAGGCCGACGACGACTACCTGGAGTCGTGGCTCGAGCTGCGCAGCGCGCAGGACCCGGCCCGGCTCCTGCCCGGGTACGGCTGGATCTTCGGCCTGGGTGACGGCCGGGTCAACGTGGGGCTCGGCATCCTCAACTCCTCCGACGCCTTCGGCAAGACGAACTACCGTCACCTGCTGACCGACTGGCTGGGCAGCACCCCCGAGGAGTGGGGCCTGCGCGACGAGGCCAACGCGGACGGCCCGACCCTGGGTGCCGCGCTCCCGATGGGCTTCAACCGGGTGCCGCACTACACCCGCGGCGTGATGCTGGTCGGCGACTCCGGCGGCATGGTCAATCCGATGAACGGCGAGGGCATCGCGTACGCGATGGAGTCCGGCGAGATGGCGGCCGAGGTGGCGGTGCAGGCCCTGGCCCGCCCGTTCGGCCCCGAACGCGAACGGGCCCTTCAGGCGTACCCCGCCGAGTTGAGCGTTCGATTCGGTGGGTATTACCGGATCGGAGGGATCTTCGTGAAGCTGATCGGCAACCCGCAGATCATGCGGTTGGCAACGAAGTACGGCATGCCGCAGCCGCTGCTCATGAAGTTCGTTCTCAAGCTCCTGGCCAACCTCACCGACCCGCGGGGTGGCGACGCCATGGATCGCATCATCAACGGCCTGACCAAGGTGGCGCCCTCCGTCTGACGGCGATCTGACTTTATCGGACACAGGGGGCACCCCGACCAAAGGACTACAGAAGCTCAGTAACTAGTGTTAAGCGGCTAACAGTCGTACGGGAGTAGAAATGACGATCAACCCTTACGTCCCGATCGTCGGGTTGCTGATCCTCGGCGCCCTTTTCGCGTTGTTCTCGGTGTCCATCGCACCCATCGTCGGGCCCAAGCGCTTCAACCGCGCGAAACTCGACGCCTACGAGTGCGGTATCGAGCCGGCGCCACAACCGATCGGTGGCGGGCGGTTCCCGGTGAAGTTCTACCTGACCGCGATGCTCTTCATCATCTTCGACATCGAGACCATCTTCCTGTACCCCTGGGCCGTGTCGTTCGACGCGCTCGGCCTGTTCGGGTTCGTGGAGATGGTCCTGTTCATCCTCACCGTCTTCATCGCCTACGCGTACGTGTGGCGGCGTGGCGGCCTCAACTGGGACTGATGCGTCATGGGAATCGAAGAGAAACTCCCGTCGGGCATCCTGCTGACGAGCGTGGAGAAACTGTCAAACTGGGCCCGTAAGTCGTCGTTCTGGGGCGCCACCTTCGGTCTCGCCTGTTGCGCCATCGAGATGATGGCCTCCGGCGGGCCGCATTACGACCTCGGCCGGTGGGGCATGGAGGTCTTCCGCGCCTCGCCCCGGCAGGCCGACCTGATGATCGTGGCCGGTCGCGTCAGCCAGAAGATGGCCCCCGTGGTGCGGCAGATCTACGACCAGATGCCCGAGCCCCGTTCGGTGATCTCGATGGGGGTCTGCGCGTCGTCCGGCGGCATGTTCAACAACTACGCCATCGTGCAGGGTGTCGACCACATCATCCCGGTGGACATCTACCTGCCGGGTTGCCCGCCGCGGCCGGAGATGCTGATCGACGCGATCCTCAAGATGCGCGAGAAGGTGATGGCTCAGCCGCTCGGCCCCAACGGTCGCAAGATGCTCGAAGCTCGGCAGGCCGAGGGCCGAGTTCCGATCGTCGCGCCCGGTGCGATGCCGTCGTCCTACCGCGTGGACAAGGTCCGTCGTGAGGAATGGACCAAGGCCGTTAAAGAGGGACGCGAAGAGCAATTGCGGATCGAGAACTGGATGAAGCTCCAGCCGCATTTGCGGGAGGTTCACAAATGAGTATTCAGCCCGGAACTGAGGGTAGCGCTCCGGTGGGTGCTGAATTGGGTGCTCCGGCGCAGACGCCGCCCAGCCCGGATAAGGGCATGTTCGGTGTCCAAGGGACCGGAGACGTCTCCGGCTTCGGTCGCCTTGCCCGCTCCCGACCAGCTGTTTTTGACAGCCCACGGCCGTACGGCGGTTATTTCGACGACGTCTATGACGCGTTGGAAGAAGCTTATCCGGCCCTCTCGGAAGCAATCGAGAAGGTGGTCGTGGATAGGGCGGAGCTCACACTTCACGTACGCGCCGAGCACATCGTCGACGTGTGTCAGGTAATGCGTGATGACGCCTCGCTGCGGTTCGAACTTTGTTCCTCGGTCGACGCCGTGGACTATCTCGGCTCCGATGAGCGCCGTTTTCACGTCGCTTATCAATTGACTTCGATGACCTATCGCCGCCGGGTGCGCCTGGAGGTCGCGGTGGCCGACGGTGTCACCGTCCCGAGCGTCACGCGCGTCTACCCGACCGCCGATTGGCAGGAGCGGGAGATCTACGACATGTTCGGCGTCGTCTTCGCCGGGCACCCGAACCTCACCCGGATCCTCATGCCGGACGACTGGGAGGGCCACCCCCAGCGCAAGGACTATCCGCTCGGCGGCGTTCCCGTCGAGTACAAGGGCGCCGAGATTCCGCCTCCCGACCAGCGGAGGGTCTACCAGTGACCACATCTGAGTACGCGAGCGAGCGCGAGACCACCGAGGGCCGGGTCTTCACGGTCACCGGCGGCGACTGGGAGAGCATCACCTCCACCATCGATCCGCTCAGCAACGAGAAGATCGTCGTCAACATGGGTCCGCAGCACCCGTCCACGCACGGCGTGCTCCGGCTGGTGCTCGAACTGGAGGGCGAGACGGTCACCGAGTGCCGTCCGGTCGTCGGTTACCTGCACACCGGGATCGAGAAGAACCTCGAGTACCGCAACTGGACCCAGGGCGTCACCTTCGTGACGCGCATGGACTACCTCTCGAACATGTCCAACGAGGTGGCGTACTGCCTCGCGGTGGAGAAGCTGCTCGGCATCACCGATCAGATCACCGAGCGGACGAACACGATCCGTGTCATGTTCATGGAGCTGCAGCGGATCGCCTCGCACCTGGTCTGGCTCGCCACCACCGGCATGGAGCTGGGTGCGATCTCGATGATGCTGTACGGCTTCCGCGAGCGGGAGTACATCCTCGACATCTTCGAGGAGACCTCCGGCCTGCGGATGAACAACGGCTACATCCGTCCGGGCGGTCTGGCCCAGGACCTTCCGGAGTCTGCGGTCCGCAAGATCCGCGACTTCCTGAAGTACCTGCCGAAGAAGCTCAAGGAGTACGAGGCCATGCTGTCCGGCCAGATCATCTGGCAGCAACGGACGCAGGGCGTCGCCGTGCTCGACGTGACCGGGTGTCTCGCTCTGGGGATCACCGGCCCGGTGCTGCGCTCGGCCGGCCTCCCGTGGGACCTGCGCAAGACCATGCCGTACTGCGGGTACGAGAACTACGAGTTCGACGTGCCCACCGCGACGACCGCTGACGTCTGGGGCCGGTACCTGGTCCGGGTGGCGGAGATCCGGGAGTCGCTCAAGATCGTCGAGCAGGCTCTGGACCGCCTCAAGCCCGGCCCGATCTGGATCGAGGACAAGAAGATCGCGTGGCCGGCGCAGCTCGCGCTCGGCCTGGACGGGCTCGGCAACTCGCTGGAGCACGTCGCCAAGATCATGGGTCAGTCGATGGAGTCGCTCATCCACCACTTCAAGCTCGTGACCGAGGGCTTCCGGGTCCCGCCCGGCCAGGTCTACATCGCGATCGAGCACCCGCGTGGCGAACTCGGCGTGCACGCGGTCTCCGACGGTGGCACCCACCCGTACCGGGTGCACTACCGCGAGCCGAGCTTCGTGAACCTCCAGGCCATCCCCGCGATGGCCGAGGGCGCTCTGCTGGCCGACGTCATCGCCGGCGGCGCCTCGCTGGATCCCGTGATGGGTGGGTGTGACCGATGACAACGGTGGAATTCTCGCCGGCCGCCGAGCCGCTGGCGGCGAAGCTCCTCGAACCGGCGCTGGAGATCCTGGCCCGGTACCCGGCCGGCCGCGAGCGCTCGGCGCTGCTGCCGCTGCTGCACCTGGTGCAGACCGAGGAGGGCCACGTCAGCCCGAACGGGGTGGCGTTCTGCGCCGACATCCTGGGCATCAACAAGGCCCAGGTCGGCGCGGTCGCGACGTTCTACACCATGTACAAGCGCCGGCCCACCGGCGAGTACCTGGTCAGCGTCTGCACCAACACCCTGTGCAACGTGATGGGCGGCCAGGAGGTCTACGACGGGCTGGTCGAGCACCTCGGTGTCGGCCACGACGAGACCACGGCCGACGGCAAGATTACGCTGGAGCACGCCGAGTGCCTGGCGGCCTGTGACTACGCGCCGGTGGTGACGGTCAACTACGACTTCACCATCGACCAGGCGACCCCGGAGAGCGCGGTCGAGCTGGTCGAGAAGCTGCGCCAGGACGAGCGGCCGACCCCCTCCCGTGGCGCCCGGATCTGCTCGCTGCGTGAGATGCAGTACCAGCTGGCCGGTTTCGCCGACCCGCGTGAGGGCGCGGTCGGTGACGGGGTGGCCGGTGCGCCGACCCTGCGCGGGGTGCGTCTCGCCCAGGAGCACGGTGTCGCGGTGGCCGGGTTCGACCCGGACACCCCGATCACGAAGACCAAGCCGGCCCGGGACGAGAGCGCGCTCCCGCCCCGCACCGACGAGGCGGCCAAGCCGATCGAGGCCAAACCCGAGGGCAAGGTCGCCTCGGTGGTCAAGAAGGCGGCGACAGCGGTCAAGAGCGCTGCCGGGGCGGTCGCCGACAAGGTGGGGGAGCACCGGCACGCCGGTCGTACCACCGACACCGGCGACGTCAAGGACCCGGAGGTACGCGCGGCGGAGTCGCGCAACCCCACCGGCGACACCCCGGGCGATCCGGCGGCGACCTCGCCGGCGCCGAGCAATCCCGCCGAGCGGGCCGGCGTGGCGAGCAACCAGCCGGCCGGCGACGGCAAGCCGGCCGGCGACACCGAGCGGGGCGAAAGCATCGTCACCGAGCGCAACGCCGAGCAGAAGCAGGCCACCGTCGACCCGAATCCCGGGTGGCAGAACGTCCCGCGTGGCACCGAGGAGGAGAAGTGACCCAGCCCCGGCCGGAGGTCCTTCAGAAGCTCACCCCCGTACTCACCAAGCGCTGGCTGTCGCCGGACGCCTGGCAGATCGGGGTCTACGAACGGCTCGACGGCTACCTCGCGCTGCGCAAGGCGCTCGACGTGCACCCGGACGACCTGATCCAGCTGGTCAAGGACTCCGGACTGCGCGGCCGCGGTGGCGCCGGCTTCCCGACCGGGCTCAAGTGGGGCTTCATCCCCCAGGGCGACGGCAAGCCGCACTACCTGGTGATCAACGCGGACGAGGGCGAGCCGGGCACCTGCAAGGACCTGCCGCTGATGACGTACGACCCGCACTCGCTGGTCGAGGGCGCGATCATCGCCTCCTACGCGATCCGGGCCAACCGGGCGTTCATCTACATCCGTGGTGAGGCGGTGCACGCCGCCCGGCGGCTGCGCAACGCGGTCCAGGAGGCGTACGCCAAGGGGTACCTCGGCAAGAACATCCTGGGCTCGGGATTCGACCTCGACCTGGTCGTCCACAGCGGCGCCGGCGCGTACATCTGCGGTGAGGAGACCGCCCTGCTGGACTCGCTGGAGGGCTTCCGCGGGCAGCCTCGCCTGCGCCCGCCGTTCCCGGCGATCGCCGGCCTCTACGCCAGCCCGACCGTGGTCAACAACGTCGGCACCATCGCGAGCGTGCCGTACATCGTGCTGGGCGGCGCGGACTGGTGGAAGAGCATGGGCACCGAGAAGTCGTCGGGCCCGATGATCTACTCGCTGTCCGGCCGGGTGGTCAATCCGGGCCAGTACGAATGCGGCCTCGGCATCACCCTGCGCGAGCTGATCGAGCTGGCCGGCGGCATGCAGCCCGGCCACAACCTGAAGTTCTGGACGCCGGGCGGCTCGTCGACACCGCTCCTCACCGCCGAGCACATGGACACCCCGATGGACTTCGAGGGTGTCGCGGCGGCGGGGTCGATCCTCGGCACCACGGCGATGCAGATCTTCTCGGACCAGGACTGCCCGGTCTACAACACGTGGCGGTGGCTGGAGTTCTACCACCACGAGTCGTGCGGCAAGTGCACCCCGTGCCGCGAGGGCAACTACTGGATGGTCCGCACCTACCGGCGGATCCTCGCCGGGCACGGCACCGTCGCCGACCTGGACACCCTCCAGGACACCGCGGACAACATCTTCGGCCGGTCCTTCTGCGGCCTCGGCGACGGCGCGGCCACGCCGGTCGTGTCGACGCTCAAGTGGTTCCGGGACGACTACCTCGGCTACATCGAGGGCCGCACCGCGCCGCGGCTCTCCGAGAAGTCCCTTGTAGGAGCACACTGATGACCGACGTTCAGAAGAGGGCCGACACCGTAACCCTCACCATCGACGGGGTCGAGGTCACGGCAGAGAAGGGCGAGCTGGTCATCCGGGTCGCCGAGCGGATGGGTGTGGCCATCCCGCGGTTCTGCGACCACCCGTTGCTCGCCCCCGCCGGCGCCTGCCGGCAGTGCCTCGTCGAGGTGGAGGGCCAGCGCAAGCCGGTCGCCTCCTGCACCCAGACGGTGGCCGAGGGCATGGTCGTGAAGACCCAGCTCAGCTCGCCGGTCGCGGCCAAGGCGCAGGCCGGCGTGATGGAACTGCTGCTGATCAACCACCCGCTCGACTGCCCCACCTGTGACAAGGGTGGCGAGTGCCCGCTGCAGAACCAGGCGATGAGCACCGGCCGGGCGGACTCCCGCTTCAAGGAGGAGAAGCGGGAGTACCAGAAGCCGATCCACATCTCCAGCCAGGTACTGCTCGACCGGGAGCGCTGCGTGCTCTGCCAGCGCTGCACCCGGTTCTCCGAGGAGATCGCCGGCGACAAGTTCATCGACCTGATGGACCGCTCGTCCGGTGAGCAGATCAACGTGTACCGGGACGACTTCTTCGGCGGCGACGGCACCGGTGACGGTGAGGTCGGTGACGGCGAGGGCGACGTTCCGTTCAACTCGTACTTCTCCGGCAACACCATCCAGATCTGCCCGGTCGGGGCGCTCACCGGCGAGCAGTACCGGTTCCGGGCCCGCCCGTTCGACCTGGTCTCCTCGCCGAGCGCCTGCGAGCACTGTGCCTCCGGCTGCGCCCAGCGCACCGACCACCGTCGCGGCAAGGTGCTGCGCCGGCTGGCCGGCGACGACGCGGCGGTCAACGAGGAGTGGAACTGCGACAAGGGCCGCTGGGGTTTCCGCTACGCCACGGCCACCGACCGCATCACCACCCCGCTGATCCGGGACGCCAAGACCGGCGAGCTGCGCGAGGCCGCCTGGAGCGAGGCGCTCCTCGCGGCGGCGGAAGGGCTCAGGGCCGCGCAGGCGCGCGGTGTCGGGGTACTTCCGGGTGGCCGGCTCACGGTCGAGGACGCGTACGCCTACGCGAAGTTCGCCCGGTCCGTCCTCGGCACCAACGACGTCGACTTCCGGGCCCGGCCGATCCGGGCCACCGGCTCGGCGATCGCCGCGACCGAGGAGGCCGACTTCCTGGCCGCCGCCGTCGCCGGGGTCACCGACGTCACCTACGAGCAGGTCGAGCACGCCCCGTCGGTGGTGCTGGCCGGGCTCGAGCCGGAGGAGGAGTCACCGATCCTCTTCCTGCGCCTGCGCAAGGGCCACGTCAAGGGGAAGCTGCGGGTGACGGCTGTTTCGCCGTACCTGAGCCGGGGTCTGGAGAAGCTCGGCGCCGCGCTCGTCGCGGCAGTCCCCGGTGACGAGGCGCGCATCCTCGCGTCCGACTCCGTGGTGGCGGGAGCGCTCAGCGCGCCCGGTTCCCTGCTGATCGTGGGCGAGCGCCTGGCCACCGTGCCGGGTGCGCTCAGCGCGGCCGCGGCCCTGGCCGCCCGCACCGGCGCGAAGCTCGCGTGGGTGCCCCGCCGGGCCGGTGACCGCGGCGCGATCGACGCCGGCTGCCTGCCGAACCTGCTGCCCGGCGGCCGTCCGGTCACCGACACCGCGGCCCGTGCCGAACTGTCGCTGGCCTGGAAGGTCGGGCCGGGTGTGCTGTCCGGCGCGCCCGGACGGGACACCGACCAGATCATCGCGGCAGCCGCGGACGGCACCCTCGGTGGCCTGCTGGTCGGCGGCGTGGACCCGGCCGACCTGGCCGACCCCAAGCTGGCCGACGAGGCGCTCGACGCCGTTCCGTTCCTGGTCAGCCTGGAGATCCGGCAGAGCGCCGTGACCCGCCGGGCCGACGTGGTGCTGCCGATCGCACCGGCTGTCGAGAAGGCCGGCACGTTCATGGACTGGGAGGGCCGGCTCCGGTCGTTCGACGCGGTGCTGAAGAGCCCCGCGATGACCGACGGCCGTGTGCTCGAGGCGATCGCCGCCCTGCTGGACGTCACCCTGAACACCGGGGACGTCATGGCGATCCGCCGCGAGCTGGGTGGTCTGCCCGGCAGCACGGTGGCCCGCCCGGCTGTGCCCGCCGCCGACGCCACAGGCGTGGCCCTGCCCGGTGAGCACGAGGCGGTCCTGGCCACCTGGCACCAGCTGATCGACCTGGGTTCGCTGCTCGACGGTGACGAGGTGCTGGCCGGCACGGCCCGGCCGCCGGTCGCGCGGATCGGCAAGGGCCTGGCCGAGTCGCTGAAGGTCGCCGACGGTGACCTGGTCACGGTCAGCACGATCCGTGGCTCGGTCACGCTGCCGGCCGCGATCACCGACCTGCCGCCGCGGGTGGTGTGGCTGCCGACGAACTCGCCGGGCTCGACGGTCCGGCGCAGCCTCGGGGTCACCGCCGGCGCGGTCGTCAAGCTGACGGCCGGCGTTCCCGGCCCGATTCTCGCCGAGGGGGCGGCCCGATGAATGAGTTCGTTCTGGCGGCGACCGCCGTCGACCCGACGCTGGAGACGTTCGAGAACGACATCTGGTGGATCTCGCTGATCAAGCTGGTCGGCCTGTTCGTCGTACTCCTCGTCCTGACGCTCTTCACGATCAACTTCGAGCGCAAGGTCGTTGCCCGGATGGCGGTCCGGCCGGGCCCCAACCAGGTGGGCTGGCGCGGATACCTCACCTCGCTGAGCGACGGCATGAAGCTGCCGTTCAAGGAGGAGATCATCCCGAAGACCGCCGACAAGGTGGTCTACTTCATCGCCCCGGTCATCTCGGCGACGGTCGCGTTCACGGCCTTCGCGGTGATTCCGTTCGGCGGCGTGGTCAACATGTTCGGCCAGCAGACCGCGTTGCAGCTCGCCGACGTGCCGGTCTCGGTGCTGGTGCTGCTCGCCTGCTCGTCGATGGCCGTCTACGGTGTGGTGCTGGCCGGCTGGGCGTCCGGCTCGACCTACCCGCTGCTCGGCGGCCTGCGGTCGAGCGCGCAGATGATCTCGTACGAGGTCGCGATGGGTCTGTCGATCGTCGCGGTGTTCATGACCGCCGGCACGATGAGCACCTCGCAGATCGTCAAGGCGCAGGCCTCCGGCACCCCGGTGGAGCTGTTCGGTTTCGAGGTCACCGCGCCCGGCTGGTACGCGGTGCAGCTGCTGCCGAGTTTCATCATCTACCTGATCGCGGCGGTCGGTGAGACCAACCGGGCCCCGTTCGACCTGCCCGAGGCGGAGTCCGAGCTGGTCGGCGGCTTCCACACGGAGTACTCGTCGTTCAAGTTCGCGCTCTTCTTCCTCGCCGAGTACATCAACATGATCACCGTCTCGGCGTTCGCGACCACGCTGTTCCTGGGCGGATGGCGGGCTCCGGCTCCCATCACCACGTTCTGGGAGGGCGCCAACTCCGGCTACTGGCCTCTGCTCTGGTTCTTCGGCAAGGTGTTCATCCTGCTCTTCGGCTTCGTCTGGCTCCGCGCCACGCTGCCTCGGATGCGTTACGACCAGTTCATGCGCTTCGGGTGGAAGGTGCTGATCCCGGTCAACCTGATCTGGATCCTGATCCTGGCCTTCTTCAAGGTCGCCCGCAGTGGGGCGATCTCCGACCAGGCCCGATGGATCACGACCGGTGTGGTCGCGGTGCTGGTTCTGGCGATCGCCTGGGGCTGGCCGTCGCCGAAGAAACCGAAGCAGCTTTCCATCGAGGAGGAACTGCATCAGCGGCCGCCGGGAAGTTTCCCGGTCCCACCGATGGATCTCCAGGTACCGCCGAGCCCCCGCGCCCGCCGAGCCGTGGCCGATCGCGCCCCGGCCACCGTCCCCGCATCCGTGGACGGCGAGCCCGAAACGAAGGAGGTGTGACGTGGGCACGTTCACCGGCTCCTTCAAGGGTTTCGGCGTGACCTTCGCGCACATGTTCCGCAAGGTCATCACGACCGACTATCCGTTCTCACCGCCGAAGCCGGCGCCGCGCTACCACGGGCGGCACATTCTCAACCGGCACCCGGACGGCTTGGAGAAGTGCATCGGCTGCGAGCTGTGCGCCTGGGCCTGCCCGGCCGACGCGATCTACGTCGAGGGCGGCGACAACACCGACGAGCAGCGGTTCTCGCCGGGCGAGCGGTACGCGAAGATCTACCAGATCAACTACGCGCGCTGCATCTTCTGCGGTCTGTGCATCGAGGCCTGCCCGACCCGGTCGCTGACCATGAGCAACGAGTACGAGCTGGCCCGCGACAACCGGCAGGACCTGATCTTCACCAAGAAGGAACTGCTGGCCCCGCTGCTGGAGGGCATGGAGCAGCCGCCGCACCCGATGCGGCTGGGCGAGACCGACAAGGACTACTACATCGGTGCGCTCACCAACCCGGGCACCTCGATCGGCGCGGAGCGGGCGCCGTGGGCCGATTCGGCCACGCACGACGCCTCCGAGCCCGAGGAGCACGCGGCCCGGCCGGAGACGGCGGGCACGGTTCGCCGGGAGGGTGCGGCATGACCGCGGTATCCACCGGCGAGCAGGTCGCCTTCTGGATCCTCGGATCCCTCGCGGTGATCGGCGCGCTCGGCATGGTGCTGGCCCGTAACGCGGTGCACTCCGCGCTGTGGCTGGTCGTCACGATGCTGAACCTCGGGTTCTTCTACGTGATCAACTCGGCGCCGTTCCTCGGCTTCGTGCAGATCATCGTCTACACCGGCGCGATCATGATGCTGTTCCTGTTCGTGCTGATGCTTGTCGGCCGGGACGCGTCCGACTCGCTGATCGAGACACTGCGGGGCCAGCGGATCGCCGCGATCGTGCTCGGCGTCGCCTTCGCGGCCCTGATCGGAACCGGTCTGGCCCGGTCGCTCGGGAGCAGTGAGACGGCCGGCCTGGACGCGGCCAACCAGTACGGCAACGTGCAGGGCCTCGCCTCGCTGCTGTTCACCCGGTACGTCTTCGCCTTCGAGGTGACCTCGGCGCTGCTGATCACCGCCGCGGTCGGCGCCATGATCATGGCGCACGTCGAGAAGGCCAAGGAAGACGCCCGCGACCAGGTGACCCGGATGAAGGAGCGCTTCCGTCCGGGCAACTACCCCGGTCCGAAGCCCGGCCCCGGCATCTACGCGAACACCATGTCGGTCGCCGCGCCGGCCCGCCTGCCGGACGGCAACGGCGCTGAGCGGAGCATCTCGCCGATCCTTCCGGTTCGCGAGTTGACGGCTGACGAGGCCGCGCCGAAGGGAACCGAGAAGTGACTCCTGATTACTACCTGGTGCTCTCGGTGATCCTGTTCACCATCGGCGCCGCCGGTGTGCTGGTCCGCCGCAACGCGATCGTCCTGTTCATGTGCATCGAGCTGATGCTCAACGCGGCGAACCTGGCGCTGATCACCTTCAGCCGGATCAACGGCGGCCTCGACGGCCAGATCATCTCGTTCTTCGTGATGGTCGTCGCGGCTGCCGAGGTCGTGGTGGGCCTCGCCATCATCATGTCGATCTTCCGTACGCGACGCTCCGCGAGTGTCGACGACGCCAACCTCCTCAAGTACTGAAAGGGGCACTCACGTGGAACTGGAGTTCGCCCCCGCGGAGGGGGTGCTGAGCAACATCTGGTTGCTCGTGGCCATCCCGCTGGCCAGCGCGGCGATCCTGCTGCTGCTGGGCAAGCGGGCCGACAGGTGGGGACACTGGCTCGGCGTCGCCTCGGTGGCCGCGTCGTTCGTACTCGGCCTCGTCTTCTTCTTCGCTCTGTCCGGTCTGGACGCCGCGAGGCGTTCGGCCGAGCTGAGTCTCTGGGACTTCATCGTCGTCGGGGATCTCAAGGTCGACTTCGGCCTGCTCTTCGACCCGCTGGCCGGTGTCTTCGTCCTGCTGATCACCGGTGTCGGGTCGCTGATCCACCTGTACGCGGTCGGGTACATGGAGCACGACCCGGGCCGGCGCAGGTTCTTCGCCTACTTCAACCTGTTCGTCTCGGCGATGTTGCTGCTGGTCCTGGGCAACAACTACGTGATGCTCTACTTCGGCTGGGAGGGCGTCGGTCTGGCGTCGTACCTGCTGATCTCGTTCTGGTACACCAGGCCGTCGGCGGCGACCGCCGGCAAGAAGGCGTTCCTGATGAACCGGGTCGGCGACGCCGGCCTGGCGATCGGCATCTTCCTGATGTTCACCGAGCTGGGCAGCACGCAGTACGACGACGTCTTCAACGGCGTCGACTCGCTGGCCGCGAGCACGATCCTGATCATGGGCATCCTGCTGCTGCTCGGTGCCTGCGGTAAGTCCGGCCAGTTCCCGCTGCAGGCCTGGCTCCCGGACGCCATGGAGGGCCCGACCCCGGTCTCCGCCCTCATCCACGCGGCGACCATGGTCACCGCCGGTGTCTACCTGATCGCCCGGTCCAACCCGATCTTCTCGGCGAACACCACGCTGCAGCTGATCGTGGTCAGCATCGGCGCGATCACCCTGCTGATGGGCTGTCTCATCGGCGCGGCCAAGGACGACATCAAGCGGGTGCTGGCCTGGTCGACGGTCTCCCAGATCGGCTACATGTTCCTCGGCGTCGGGCTCGGCGGCGGGGCGTACGCGCTGGCGATCGTCCACCTGCTGGCACACGGCTTCTTCAAGGCCAACATGTTCCTCGGGGCCGGCTCGGTCATGCACGGCATGCACGACCAGGTCGACATCCGGCGGTTCGGCGGCCTGTCGAAGCACATGAAGATCACCTGGCTGACCTTCGGTACGGGCTGGCTCGCGATCATCGGCATCCCGCCGCTCTCCGGCTACTTCTCGAAGGAGCCGATCATCGCGGCCGCCTTCGAGCGTGACGTGGCCTGGGAGTCGTGGGTCTTCGGGATGGCCGCCCTGATCGGCGCCGGTCTGACCGCGTTCTACATGACCCGTCTGTTCGTGCTGACGTTCCACGGCCCGGCCCGCTGGACCGAGGACAACCAGCACCCGCACGAGTCTCCGGCGATCATGACGATCCCGCTGATCCTGCTGGCGATCGGTTCGGTGGGGGCGGGCGCGCTCATGGCCAGCACCGTGCCGGACTGGCTGACGCCGGTCCTCGGCGGAAGCGAGGGCGAAGCGCACGGCGTGCTGTCGCACACCGTCATCACGATCCTGTCGCTTCTGGTAACCGTGCTCGGCGCGGGCCTGGCCTGGGCGCTGTTCCGTAAGGGGACGGCGCTCGAGCCGGAGCCGGCCGGGGTCCTGGTCACCGCGGCGCGGCGCAACCTCTACACCGACGCCTTCAACGAGGCGGTCTTCGAGCGGCCCGGCATCTACCTCACGCGGGCGCTCGTCTTCCTCGACAACCGTGGGATCGACGGCCTGGTCAACGGCATCGCGGCCGGCGTCGGCGGTGGTTCCGGCAGGCTGCGCCGGCTGCAGACCGGCTTCGTCCGCTCGTACGCCACGTCGATTCTCACCGGCGCCATGCTCGTGGTCGGCGCCTTCATCGCGATCCAACTGGGGTGGTTGGCGTGAAAGACTTCCCGTTCCTTTCGATCCTCACTCTGTTGCCCCTGGTGGGTGCGGGTGTGGTCGCCTTCATCCCGCGCAAGAAGGCCGAACTGGCCAAGCTGGTCGCACTGATCTGGTCGCTGCTCGTCCTGGTGCTCAGCGTCTTCATGTGGGTCGCCTGGACCGTCAAGGACGGCGAGCGGTTCCAGTTCCGTGAGTCGTACACCTGGATCCCGGCCTGGGGCGCGAACTTCACCTTCGCGGCCGACGGCATCGCACTCGTCATGCTGATGCTGATCGCGATCCTGTTCCCGGTCGTCATCCTGGCGTCCTGGAACGACGTCGACCAGAGCACCCGGTCGGCGCCGGCCTACTTCGCGCTGCTGCTGTCCTTCGAGTTCACGATGATCGGGGTGTTCGCCGCGGCGGACATCTTCCTGTTCTACGTGTTCTTCGAAATCATGCTGATCCCGATGTACTTCATCATCGGGTCGTTCGGCACCGGCCAGAAGCAGTACGCGGCGGTCAAGTTCTTCCTCTACAGCCTGGTCGGCGGCCTGTTCATGCTGGCCTCCGTGATCGGGCTGTGGGTGCTCGGCGGCAAGACGTTCGACTTCGTCGAACTGATGAAGGCGACCGGCTCGATCGACACCGACACCGCGCGGTGGCTGTTCCTCGGCTTCTTCGTGGCGTTCGCGATCAAGGCGCCGTTCTTCCCGTTCCACACCTGGCTGCCGGATTCCGGTGGTGCCGCTCCGGCGGGTGCTGCCGCGCTGCTGGTCGGCGTGATGGACAAGGTCGGAACGTTCGGCATCCTGCGCTACTGCCTCTCGCTCTTCCCGGAGGCGTCGAAGTGGTTCGCTCCGGCGGCCATGGTCCTCGCGGTGATCGGCATCATCTACGCGGCCCTGCTGGCGGTCGGCCAGAACGACCTGAAGCGCCTGGTGTCGTACACGTCGATCGCGCACTTCGGCTTCATCGGCATCGGCATCTTCGCCTTCACGACGCAGGCGGGCACCGGCGCGGTGCTCTACATGGTCAACCACGGGCTGGCCACCGGCCTGCTGTTCATCGTGGTCGGCATGTTCGTGGCCCGGCGTGGATCGTCGCTGGTCAGTGACTTCGGCGGGGCCGGCAAGCTGGTCCCGGTGCTGGCCGGCGTGCTGTTCTTCGCCGGTCTCGCCTCGCTGGCGCTGCCCGGCACCGCCCCGTTCGTCAGTGAGTTCCTGGTGCTGATCGGCACGTTCAGCACCAACCCGGGCTACGCCGTGGTGGCGACGCTCGGCATCGTGCTGGCCGCGGCGTACGTGCTGTGGATGATCCAGCGGACCACCCAGGGCACGCTGAACCCGGCGCTGGCCGAGGTGCCGGCCATGTCGAAGGACATCACCCTGCGCGAGAAGGCGGTCGTGGCACCGCTGATCGCGCTCCTGCTGGTGCTCGGCTTCTACCCGAAGCCGGTCACCGACGTCATCAACCCCGCGGTGGAGGCGACGATGCAGGACGTCGGCAAGGAAGACCCGGCCCCCACCGTGGTGGCTGACGGAAAGGCAGGCGGCTGACCATGGATCCCCTGAAACTGCCCCCGATCGACTACGGGGCACTGCTGCCGATGCTGATCCTGTTCGGTGCGGCCTGCCTCGGCGTTCTCGTCGAGGTGGCGGTCCCGCGCCGGGCGCGCAACGTGGTCCAGCTGTCGCTGGCACTGCTCGCCGTCGTCGCGGCACTGGTCGCGGTGGTCATGGAGCGTGGCACCCGGACCGTCACGATCGGCGGCGCCGTCGCCGTGGACGGCCCGACCCTGTTCCTGCAGGGCTCGATCCTGGTGCTCGGCGGGGTGTCGCTGCTGCTGATCGGGGACCGTTCGATCGAGCGGGGTGGCGCGTTCGTCTCCCAGGCGGCGGTCACCGTCGGATCGCAGAAGGACATGAAGCAGGCCGGCGGCCAGCCCGGTGCCACCGAGGTGTACCCGCTGAGTGTCTTCGCGCTCGGCGGCATGCTCCTCTTCGTGGCGGCGAACGACCTGCTGACCATGTTCGTGGCGCTGGAGGTCTTCTCGCTGCCGCTGTACCTGCTGTGCGCGCTGGCCCGTCGCCGGCGGCTGCTCAGCCAGGAAGCCGCGCTCAAGTACTTCCTGCTCGGCTCGTACGCCTCGGCGTTCTTCCTGTTCGGGGTGGCCTTCATCTACGGCTACGCGGGCGGGATCCAGCTGAGCGTGGTGCACGAGGCGGTCTCCAACCCGCAGCGCAGCTCGGTGCTGCTCTACGCGGGCCTGGGCCTGGTCTCGATCGGTCTGCTCTTCAAGGCCGCGCTGGCCCCCTTCCACGTGTGGACGCCGGACGTCTACCAGGGCGCGCCGACACCGATCACCGCGTTCATGGCGGCCTGCACCAAGGTCGCCGCGTTCGGGGCGTTGCTGCGGGTCCTCTACGTGGCGTTCGAAGGCGTGCGCTGGGACTTCCAGCCGATCCTCGGCGGCATCGCGGCGCTCACCATGTTCGTCGGCGCGGTCCTGGCGGTCACCCAGACCGACCTGAAGCGCCTGCTGGCCTACTCGTCGATCGCGAACGCCGGCTACCTGATGGTCGGTGTGCTCGCGCTCAACCCGGAGGGTCTGAGCAGCACGATGTTCTACCTGGTGGCGTACGGGTTCTCGGTGCTCGCCGCGTTTGCGATCATCAGCCTGGTGCGCGACTCGGAGGGCGAGGCCACCCACCTGTCCCGGTGGGCCGGCATCGGCCGGAAGAGCCCACTGCTCGCGGGCGTCTTCACCTTCATCCTGCTCGCCTTCGCCGGTATCCCGCTGACCAGTGGCTTCACCAGCAAGTTCGCGGTCTTCGGAGCGGCGATCGAGGGTGGGCAGACCTGGCTCGTGATCTTCGGCGTGATCACCAGCATGCTACTGGCGTTCCCGTACCTGCGGGTCGTCGTGCTGATGTGGCTGTCCGAACCGGGCGAGACGACCCCGGCCGTCTCCATCCCGGGGTTCCTCACCTCGGCGGTGCTCGGTCTGGGCCTGATCGTGACGGTGGCGCTGGGTGTCGCACCGGCGCCGCTGATCGAGCTGACCCAGCAGGCGGCGGAATTCGTCCGCTGATTCTGATCAGTGCGTGAAGGCCCCGGCATCCCTCGGGTTCAGGGATGCCGGGGCCTTCGTCGTTGCCGGGTTCCGCCACGGGTTTCTCAGCGACCGGTTCGAGCAGATCGGCGAGGTCCGGGTGCGGCTGTCCTACCTGGACTTGTCGATGACTCCAGTGACCGATTCCTACCACCCCACGACTGAACGTCACGACCACTCCGCCGGGTGCGGCGCCACAGCCCGCAAGAGCCGAGGGCCACTACGAGGCGATGCCCGCAAGGCCACGGAGCCGGCTCCTCCGGCCGTCCCGCACGCCGGGTGCCGGGCGGTCCGTTCCAGGGCTCGTGAGCGCCGCTGCGGCCGTACCGCTGGTGTCGGATTTTTGATCTTGTCGCGTGCCACCCTGGGACTGAAAGCGACAGACCGGTATGGCAAGGTGAAAGCGTGGTGAGCACCGGTGATTCGACCCCGCGCGAACTCGCGCTCTCATCGCTGGGCCTCGACGTCGATCCCGTGATGGACGAGTCGGTGTCTGCGACGCTGGCCGCTGTGGAGGTTGCCCTCCGCGGCCATGTGGCCAGCGCCGATCCGTTGGTGGCCGAGGCTGCCAGGCATCTGGCCGACGCCGGTGGCAAGCGGTTCCGGCCCTTGCTCGTCGCGCTCGGGGCGCAGTTCGGGGACCCGTCCTCATCCCGGATCGTCGATGCGGCGAACGTGGTGGAACTGACCCACCTGGCGACCCTCTACCACGACGACGTCATGGATGAGGCGCTCGTCCGGCGCGGGGCGCCCAGCGCGAACGCGCGCTGGGGCAACTCGGTGGCCATCCTGGTCGGCGACTACCTCTTCGCCCAGGCCGCGGACCTGGCCGCGACGCTCGGGACCGAGGCGGTCCACCTGCAGGCGCAGACGTTCGCACGGCTGGTGCACGGCCAGATCGCCGAGACGGTGGGTCCGCGCGGCACCGATCCGATCGATCACCACCTGCACGTCATCACCGAGAAGACCGCTTCCCTGATCGCGACGGCGGCCCGCTTCGGCGGCCTCTTCTCCGGCGCCCGGCCGGAGTACGTGGAGGCGCTCGCGGGTTACGGCGAGGCGATCGGCATCGCCTTCCAGCTCTCCGACGACCTGTTGGACATCGCGAGCGAGTCGGTGCAGTCCGGCAAGACGCCCGGTACCGATCTGCGCGAGGGCATCCCGACATTGCCGGTGCTCTACGCGCTGGCCGGCGACGACACCGACGCCTCCGCGGTCCGGCTGCGGGAACTGCTGTCGGCCGGCCCGCTCACCGACGACAGCCTGCACGCCGAGGCGCTCACGTTGCTGCGCGAATCCGCGGCGCTGAAGCGGGCCCGCGAGACCGTGCGGAGCTACGCCGAGGACGCCAGGGCCCGTCTGGCACCGCTGCCCGCCGGCGAGGCGAAACGGACGATGGAGGCGCTCTGCAACTTCATCGCCGACCGGACCGGCTGAGTCCGCGACCTGACCGGCTGAGTCCGCGGGCCGGCTTCGCTGCGTAAGCCCGGCGGACCGGCCGGGTGCCGGGAAGACGGATATCGAAGCAACCTCCACCGTGGTAGGCATTTGCAGCATTTTCCCTGGTGGAGTCGATGTTGCGTGTCCGGGACCATCCGGGTCCCGATGCGGACAGTCCCATTGATCACACGCGCTGTGTAAATCGACCGTGATCCACTCCTGTTTGGCATTCCTTCCGAGGCCGATTGTTCATATGGTGTAAGTCCCTGGCCTCGGAGGTAGCTGTGCGTGACCCCCTAGCGGAGCCGTCAGATCTCATCCGGAGCGTGTCGCGTGCCCTGCGCGTGCTGGAGTCCGTGGGCCGGGCTCCGCGCGGGCTGACCGTGAAGCAGATCGCTCGCCGATGCGAGTTGACCGTCGCCACGACGTATCACCTCGTCCGGACCCTCGCCTACGAGGGCTACGTGATCCGTCGGGAGGACGGCACGTACATCGTCGGGCTGGAGATCGCCGATCGGTACCGCGAACTGGTCTCGGCCTTCCGCGGCCCGCCCGCCGTCGGTGAGGCGCTGCGCCGGGCTGCCGTCGACAGTGGATACAGCCACTACCTGGGCCGGTTCGTCGGCGGGCGGATAGCCGTCACCGCGTCCGCCGAGGGCGCCCGGTCCCCTTTCATGGACGACGTGGCACCCGGCTTCGACGAGGGCGGACACGCCACCGCACTCGGCAAGGCACTGCTCGCCACGCTCACCCCGGACCAGCGGTCGCGTTATCTGCGTGACTACGGGATGCGCGCCTTCACCCCGGCCACCCTGACCACGCCCGAGGCGCTGGAGGCCGACCTGACCGCCGGCGAACGGCGCGGCATGCAGATCGAGATGGGCCAGTTCCGGCAGGGCCTGGCCTCCGCCGCGGTGGTCGTCGTCTCCGACCGCGACATGGAACGACGCCTGGTTTTGGCCTGCTCGATGCCGGCCGCGGAGATGCTGACCTCGGCACGTGTGGTCCGGGCCAAGCTCACCGCGGCCGCCCGCAACGTGGCGGAAGCCCTGTCCGGCGGGGAGTCGGCAACCGCCTGAACGGATGGTCGCTCTCCGGATCCGGGCCGCCACGGCATGAGGTGGGGGTTCAAGGAGTCGTTGAACCTTAGAGCCTGATGCCGCGTACCAGAGACCGGGAGCAGTAATCCGGTGGGAGGCGGTACGGATGCGTTGCGAGGACGGGCACGACGACGCCGCCTACGTCCTCGGCGCGCTGTCGCCGATCGAACGGGCCGCGTACGAACGGCACCTGGCGGCATGCTCGTTCTGCCGTGAGGCGGTCGCCGATCTGGCCCTCGTGCCGGACATGCTCGACCGGCTCGACGCGGAAGAGTTCGCCAAGCTGCTCGACCCCAGCCTGTCGTCGCTGTCCCGGCCGGCGCACGCACCCTCGCTGAAGAAGGTGCGGGCGCGTCCGATCCGGATCGTCAGCTCGGCCGTGGCGCTCGTGCTGTTCCTGATGATCGGGGGCGGGCTGGCGTACTGGGGGTTCACCGCGGGGGAGACGTCCGCCCCACCGCCCGGACCCGCGGTCGCCATGACCCGGGTCGACCCGGGCTCGCCGATCTCCGCCACCATCCGGATCACCAGCACCGGTGCCGGCAGCCGGGTCGAGATGGAGTGCGCCTACTCGCCGACGGCCAAGCCGTACACGTTCCGGCTCGTCGCCTACGGACCCGACGAGCAGACCGAACAGCTCGGCTCCTGGCTGGCCCAGCCGGGCAAGGAGTTCCTGCTTCCGGCCGCCACCCACTTCACCGAGGGCAGCCTGTCCCGGCTCGAACTCGTCCGATCCGACGACCGGGTGATGCTCGCCTACGAGCCGCCCAGCTAGACGGTCTGGGGCGTCGCGTTCGCCGCCCGGATGCGGGCCGCGGCCCGGGCATTGCGGATGCCGTCCCCGGTGAACAGGATCAGAGCGAGCCAGACCAGACCGAAACCGGCGAGCCGGGCCGGCGGCATCGGCTCGTGGTAGATCAACACGCCCACCGCGAGCTGGAGGATCGGCGCCACGTACTGGAGGATGCCGAGACCGGCCATCGGCACCCGGTTGGCGGCGCCGGCGAACAGCAGCAGCGGGATGGCGGTGAGGACTCCGGCCACCAGCATCAACACCGTGTGCAGCACCGACACGTGGCCGAACTCGGCGCCGCCGGACAGGTTGAGCCACGTCAGGAACACCAGCGCGGGCAGCATCAGCACCGCCGACTCGACGAACAGGCCCTCGGCCGGGGGCAGCGACATCCGCTTCTTGATCAAACCGTAGCTGCCGAACGAGGCGGCCAGGATGAGAGCGATGTACGGCAGCCGCCCGTAGTCGACGGTCAGGATCGCCACGGCCAGCGCGCCGATCCCCACCGCGGCCCACTGCAGCGGCCGGAGTCGTTCACCCAGCACCGTCACACCGAGCAGGATGACCAGCAGCGGGGTGATGAAGTAGCCGAGAGCCGTCTCCACCACGCGGGACGAGTTCACCCCGTAGATGTAGGTGCCCCAGTTGACGCCGATCAGGACGGCGGCAAGTGTGACACCACCGAGCAGCCGGGGCGTACGGATCAGGCGCCACAGGAAACGCCAGTTGCGTGCCACGGTCAGCAGCAGTGCCACGAAGACGACCGACCAGACGACCCGGTGCGCCAGGATCTCGAGCGGCGGGGACGGACGCAGGTGCTTGAAGTAGATGGGAAAGAAGCCCCACATGACGTACGCCGTGAGGCCGTACACGTACCCGCGCCGCTCGTCACTCATGCCCCTACGGTAAGGGGAGGAGCGTGATCCGGTCCTTGCGACTATGAAGCAGGTCACGAGGCCAATTCCGCCTCACTGGTCTGCTTCAGGCTGTCAGTCGTTGTCGGGGACCAGCATGTTGAGCAGCCAGCTCACAACGCCGACGAGCAGTGCACCGAGCACCGCGGGCAGCACCCCGTCCACGTGGAACGCCAGGTCCAGCTGATCGGCGATCCAGCTCGTCAGCAGCAGGAGCAGGCCGTTGACCAGAATCGCGACCAGGCCCAGCGTGAAGACGTACAGGCCGCAGCCGATGGTTTTGATGATCGGTCGCAGAACCGCGTTGACCAGTCCGAAGATCACCGCGACGGCGAGCAGCGTCCCCGCCTTGGTGGTCGTGGATTCGGAGTTCAGCTCGATGCCGTCGATGACCAGAGTCGCGATCCACAGCGAGACGGCCGTGATCACCAGCCGGATGAGGATGCCCATGGCCGGGAATGGTGCCATGGCCCGTCCACCAGTGGAAACGACACCCCGCGATCTTTTTGAGATCTATGCCGGAGTTAAGGATCAGTGACGGGCGGAATCAGCGGCGAACCGGCTCACCGATCAGGCTCTGCTCGATCGGGGTCTGTGAGAACACCGCCCAGCGGACCGCCCGCCGGTTGATCACCGCAACCATGTCGGTACGCATCCGCGGGAAGTACGTCGCGGTCTCGCCCAGGCCCAGGGTGCCGCCGAGCAGGGTCGCCTCGGCCTGCGTCAGCCGCTGCAGCACCACCACGTCGGCCTCGGTGGCGTGCGGCAGATCGGCGGCGCCGAACTCATCCCTGACCACCAGGGTCGTCTGCCAGCCCGCATCCCTGGCCGGCTCCGGTCCGCCGGGCGCCGATCCGGTGTCGAGAACCGTCAGGGTCGGCTGCCGCACCGATCCGGCCGGAGCGTCGAACGGCCGGCCCGGTGGCAGGATAGTGATCGCCTCACCCGGATTGGCCGCGCCCCGCACGAACGGTTCCCACGCGTGCGGCCGGGTGGTCCGGACCAGGACCCGGGCCCCGGTCGCCATCGCCCGGAACACCAGCAGCTGAGCCCCCGGCAGCCCACCGACCAGCAGCGCCCGCGTCGGCTCCGGCCGGAACAGGCGGATCAGAACCGGCGCACCGCTCTGGTTGCGGCCGATCATCAGGCCGGCCGGGCTGAGGGGCAGCTCGGGAGCGCCGATGGCCCGGCCGTCCATGGCCTGCCCGCCGAGCGGCAGGGTCGCGGCCAGGCTCGGCAGCTGCGCGCCGTCCTGCCGGCTGATCCGGATCCGGTCGGCGGAGAGCTGGCTGCGCAGCGCCCGGATCGCCGTCTCCAGCCCGGTGGCGTCGGGGGCGGCGAGACGCACGAACAGACCCTCCGGGGTCAGGGAGATCGTGGTGGCGGCCGCCGGCAGATGCAGGATCCGGGTGATCAGATTGCCGTTGAGATCGGCATCGGACGCCGGGCGGCACCGGAAGGTGGCCTGCACCAGACCGCCCAGGCGCAGGCCGGACCAGCTTTCCTGGGCGCTGTCGGTGCCGCTGCCAGTGTCCGCGTTCGCCAGGTCGGCGATCGCCCGGAGGGCGGCGACGTCACCCAGCGGGCGCGCCATCGACGGCCCGAGCCGGCGGGTCAGGCGACGGGTCAGGCCGGCCAGGCTGCGGTGCAGCTCCTCGTCCGACCAGCCGCCGGCACGGGAGACCCGCAGCGCCAGCACGGCGCGGAGATGGCCGAGCGAGCTGCCCTCGGCGAGGGTGCGGTAGGAGCTCTGCGCCGGGCCGGTACCACCGCGGGAGGTCGGCGCGGACACCGCGCTCAGCACCAGCTGGACCCGCAGCCGGGGCTGGTCGCCGACAGCCTGGTCGCGGCCGGTGGCGTGCAGCAGGGCCGCGAACGAAGGGATCCGGGACGCCTCGTCGGCCGGATCGCCGAGCTCGATCAGGACCGTCAGGCCCGAGTCGTCGGCGAGTGCCGCCGCGGTGCCACCGGGCAGATCCAGGGGCGTCAGGCGGACCCGGGGCGCCGCGTAGACGAGCAGGGCGGTGGGACTGTTGATCGTGGCGCTCCGGCGACGACCGGCATAACGGACCGCGACCCCGAGCCACTCGAAGGCCCATCGGCCGCGCAGCCGGAGCCAGGTCAGCGCGAGCAGAACGGCCGCACCCGCCACGGCCGGGACCAGAGCCAGTCCGCCGACCGCCAGGCCGGTCAGGATCAGAACCGCCGCGACCTGGGTGGCGACGATCTGCTCCGGACGGGCGCCGAGCAGCCGGCCGCCCCGGCGCGGGCGGATCAGGGACTCGGCCATCGGGACCGCGACCTCGGTGCTCACGATCCGCCCCTCTCCGTCACCCGGGTCCATTCACGCTCATGCGCGGCTCATCGTAGGGCAGTTATCCACAGCTCGGCTGCCCGGACCGGACAGTTATCCACAGGTTGCCGGTGCGGGGCAGACGAGGCTCGTACCGGACGGCTAACGTCGTCGCTGTTGTGTCGCGGCGGGCGGTGTGCCCGATCGTGAGCGGCTAACCTGGTGGCCCGCGTCGATGCGTGCGTGGTCTACAACGGATCAGATTGCGAAAGGGGTGACGTCCAGATGTCGCAGACTGAGAGCCAGTCCGCACAGATGGCGAGTACCGCCAACGAGTTCGACCGGATCAACGGCTCGCTGCAGAACATGCTCAGTCAGCTGATGACCGAGTTGTCGATGCTCAGCGGGGCCTGGAAGGGTCAGGGTGCCAGGGCGTTCGATGACGTCAAGATCCGCTATGCGAACGACCTGAAGCGGCTCAACGAAGCCCTCGCCGAGACCGCGCAGGGTATCCGCACCTCCGGTGCGAGCTACGAGCGTTCCGACGCCGAGGCCGCGTCCAGCATCGGCCGGACCGGCGGCCAGTTCACCCTGCCGCTCTGACCTACCGGAGGAAGTCATGAACGACGGTCACCTGCTCGTCAACTTCAACGCGCTCGACCAGGCCCGCATGGAAATCGCCAAGGCGGTGAACAAGCTCACCGCGGACCTGGAATACCTCGAGGGTGAGGGCAAGAAGCTCCTTGGGACCTGGTCCGGCACGGCTCAGCAGTCCTACGAGGCCCGCCAGAAGCAGTGGCAGGCCGCCTCCCAGGATCTGCAGATCATCCTGACGGAGATCGGGTCGGCGCTCGAGCGGTCGAAGGACGACTACCACGACACCGAGCGGGCCGCGGCCCAGCGGTTCCAGTAACCCGATACGCGAGCCGGGTCGCCCGTTCGCGTAGATGGCTTCGCCGGTTCCCGCGGTTACCATCGGTTGTTTGGTGATCACATCTAGCTATCGGTGCCTGCCCGCGGGGCCCGGACGGCCTCTCCTCATAGGTGCCGTCGGTCCAACCTTACGGTCAGCATGCCGCCGCCCATTGTGATTGTGGCCTGACCTTGTAGGTTATACGCGTTGAGTAGGCTCGTTGACACGCGTGGGGAGAGGTGGACGTGTCCGAGTGGGAACCGGCTACGGACGCCGAGGTTGCGATGCGCGATGCGTTGCGCACCGACGACCAGGAGTCCTACTTCCGCATTCTCGCCGGTGTCGACCTTCTGTTACCGGTTTCCGCTGACGTCCTGGCCGGCACCGCGCCGATGGGCTGGGGAACGTGGAGCACCGGCGGTCGCACCCACGTGCTGGCGTTCACGTCGAACGCGGCGCTGCAAGCGTGTCTTGCCGACTATTCGGGTTCGGCGCGCCGCGTGCCGTATTCGGAGCTCGCGAACACCTGGCCGAACCTCGAGTGGTGGCTTGCCGTCAACCCCGGGCTCCCGATCGAGGGATATCTACCGGCCTGGTTCGTCGCTCAGCTCGCCCGTGGTGACCTGAGGCTGCCAACCCGCGGTCCCGGTCGTGAGCCCCACGGCGCCTCCAAGATCCAGGAGCTCGGTGCGGCCGCCCTCGCGGCGAGCCGGAACGGTGACAGTGCAGTGGGTGGCCCTACCTACGACCCGGCCACGGCCGGTGCGCCGGCTGCCGCGGCCGCCCGGCCGCTCTCCCCGGCCCCGGCGGCGGTTCCTGCGCCGGCTCCGCAACCGGCTGCCCCGGTCGCGCCCGCTGTCGCTCCGATCCCGCCGGTCGGCAACACGCCACCGATGGGTCCCGGTGGCCTGCCGATCCGTACCCCGAGCGGCACCTCGCCGAGCGGCCTGCCGGTCCGGAGCCCGGTCGCCCCGGCCGCGTCCTCCGCGTACCAGCCCCCGACTCCGGCCGCCTACGCTCCTCCGGCGATTCCGTCCGCCGATGTTCCGCGCAGCCCGGCTGCCCCGCCCGCTCCGGCCGCGCCTCCGCTGCCGAGCCGGGGCAGCGGCGCCGGTTCCGCGATGGCGACTCCCGGGTGGGACAAGCCGGTTGTGCCCTTCCGTCCGGAGGAGGACCCCCGCGGCCCGCTTCAGGACCTGAGGGCGCCGCTGCCGGTCCGCACCCCGATGGCGAACACGCCGCCGGTGCCGGAGCACGTCGCCCCGTACAACCCGGCCGAGGCCCTCGTCGACCCGAACTGGGCCGGCAAGCAGAGCCGGAAGCCGGCCGGTGCCCCGCCCGCTCCGCCCGCCGCATCTGCCCCGCCTGCTCCGCCCGTCGCGCCGGCCGGCCCGGTCTCCAGCGGCGCTCTGCCCCGGCGGCAGCCGGGTCAATCCACCGGCGGCGGATCGATGTCGAGCATGGCGGGATTCGTGCCGGCCGCGACCAACGCGGCGAACACCGGCGGCAACGCCACCCCGCCGCCGCCCGCCATCCGCCCCGCCACTCCGGCGCCCGGTGCTCCGGGCAGTGGGTTCGACACTCCGGCAGCGGCGCCGGTGTCCGGGTACGGTGGTCCGTCCTCGGCCCCGGTGTCCGGTTTCAGCGGTCAGTCCTCGGCTCCCGTCTCCGGTCTCGGTAGTCCCTCCCCGGCTCAGGAGTCCGGGTTCGGTGGTCCCTCTCCGGCTCAGGGATCCGGGTTCGGTGGGCCGGCGCCCGTTTCGGGCCTCGGCGGCCACAGCGGCCAGCCGGTGAGTCCCGCCGTGCCGCCGGTACCGTCCGCGCCTCCGCTCGCCGCCGCACCGCCGCCCGTGCCCCCGCTCTCCGCCGGCCCTCCGCTCTCCGCCTCCGGTTCCGGTGGGCCCGCCGGCACCCTGCCGCGTCGCCAGGTGACCCCGCCGTCGGAGCGTCCGCCGTCGATGGCCGCCGCCGCCCAGGCGCTCGGCGCCCGGCCTCCGGCGACCGAGCAGGCCCCGCCTGCCTGGGACCGTGCGGCGCCGCCGCCGAGCGCCGACCGCTTCGGCCCGTCCGGGCCCGCACCGTCGATAGCCCCGCGCACCGAGGCCGACTCTCCCGCCGCGACGACCATGACGAACCTGCTGCCCCCGGTGATCCCGGGTACCTCCGGTGCCGGCCGTGGCGCGGAGCCCTACCCGTCCGGCCCGGGCTACGGCTCGGCGGTGCCGACGTCGTCCGCGGCCCCGGCCGCTCCTGCGCTGCCCGCTCCGGGCCCGTCCTACGGCCTTCCGCCGCAGGGCAGCCCCGCGTCGGCGTACGCGACACAGTCGCTGGCCGGCTCACCCTTCGCCACCCAGGTACTGCCCGTGGCGACCGGCGGTTACACCCCGGCGGGAGCGACCAACCTCGGTGTCTCCGGCTCGGCCACCGGTTCGCGCGGTCCGGCCTCCGAGGAGTTCGTCCCGGCCAACGATGTCGAGCGCGAGCTGCAGGACGCTGCGGACACCGGCAACAACGACGTCTTCCTCTCCACGCTGCTGCTGGCACAGGTCCTGGTGCCGGTCGCCAGCCACTCCCGTCCGGGCAGCGCCCCCGGCGAGTCCGGCTTCGCCTTCCTGCCCGAAGACTTCGGCGGCGAGCGCTTCCTCATCGTCTTCACCAGCAAGGACCGGCTGTCCGAGCACTTCGGCGAGCCGACCCGGACGGTCGGGGTCCGCTTCTACGAGCTGATCCGTAACTGGCCCGACCCGGCCTGGTCGTTCGCGGTGAACCCGGGCACACCTGTCGGCGCGAAGTACCCGGGCGCCCAGATCATCGCTCTGGCCAACTGGGCCACCGAGGCCGGTCTCGGCGCTGAGCCCGTCGAAGCGCCCGCTTCCGACGCGCAGGTCACCCCGGTGCCGGCGCCCGAGCCGGCCAGCGACGAGGCCCAGCAGGCCACCGTCATGCAGAAGACGATCGCCGCCGAGCAGGTCGACTACTACCTGGAACGGGGTTACGACCGGGTCGCCGGATTCGTGCACCGGGCCTCCGAGGTCGAGCACCTGCGCACCCCTGGCGAGCTGTTCGGTGCCCTCGGGCTCTACTTCGACTCGTCGCCGTTCCAGCCGGACGCCAAGGAAGCGTTCGTGCTGCGCTGGCCGGCGTACCGGCCGAGCCTCTACCGCATCCCCTACGGCGGGCAGAACGAGCAGGCCCTGCGTGCCATGGACGGCTGGGTGATAGAGCGTCCGCCGTTCCGCGGCAACGGTTTCGCGCCTGGCGAGGGTCGTGACGTCATCGCGGAGTTCAAGGTGGACAGTGTCCGGTTGCCGCACGGCGCCCAGCTGTGGAGGATCGACGCGGACGGCAACGAGCGGATGATGGCGATCTTCAACGCGGACGGCCCGCAGTGGCGCCGGGTGGGTGAGCAGTGATGCGCGACGGTTACGTGGTCACCTGGCAGGGCCGGGAGTACGACGCGGCTCCCGACGGCGACAAGGTCCGCATCTACGCCGGCAGTCCCGCCGAGGGCTTCCACGAGGCGAAGCCGGGCCGTTACGTCCGGGTGCTCGAACCCGACGAATACGACGACATGGCGTACGTCCGCACTCTCTGCACCTGGCGTGGGGAGCCGTTCATCATCCTCGCCGAGGCTGACTCCTGGCTGCGGCTCGAGTACACCGGCGGACGAGCGCCGGTGGCCCGGCAGTTGGGCCTCGAGGAGTTCGACTATGGCGTCTACCAGGGATGGGCACCGGCCCACGAGGTTCGCGACCGCTACGAACACCGGATCTGACTCTCCCGACCGCCCGGCCGGGTGGATGACGCCCGCGGTCCGGGCAGTGGACGGTGGCTGTGGGAAGGGCTCCCCGCCCAGTGGGCGGGGAGCCCTTCGGCCGTCCTGGTGCCCGGTGGCCTGGAGGAGAGAAGGGATGGCCTCCCGGGCGCCGGTGCGGCCGGACCGGTCGTCGTTCGCGGCGGGGCAGGGAAACGTTCCGGAGCGACGAGTTGGCTGTGCCGGGTGCCGGGGCCGGCCGCGAAAGGGGTTCGAGGGCCGGCCCCGGCATCCGGAGATCGTGACCGGCTGACGGCGGGGGATGTCAGCCGGCTGGATCCGGTGGGGAAGGGTGGGTGAGGGACGGGTGGAACAGCAGTGCAATGACTACGCCTGGTTACGGTCCGGCCGGGGTTGCCGTGACCAAACGTGATATTAGGACAGATCCAAGGCGCAGTTGATCTAGATAAAGATCACTTAAGGCGACGGTAAGGCGAAGATCAGGAAGGTGTCTTCAGCCAGCGGAGGATCTCGCCGGTCACCACGTCCGGTGCTTCCTGGTGAAGGAAGTGACCGGTCTCGGGGATGAGCCGCCACTCGTACGGGGCGGTCACATAGCGTCCCGAGCCCTGCGCGGTCCGGGGCAGCACGGCCGTGTCCAGGGCGCCGTGCAGCTGCAGGGTCGGCACGCTCGACGGGCGCTGCATCAGCTTGACGAACCGGTAACCCTGCAGGCGCAGCGCACTACGGGCCACCCATCGGTACGCCTCCAGGGCACAGAACGACGCCTGCGGGATCTGCATGGCCTCCCGGCAGCGTGCCGAGTACTCCGCGAACTCACGGGTGGCCGCCCACCGCGGGCTGCTCCACCGGGTCATCAGTTCACCGACGAGGGCGGCATCGTCACGGGTCAGCTTGTGCTCGAACCGCGGCACCTGGAATCGGACCACGGTGGACGAGGCGGAGAGCTGGCCGCGCGGGTCGGCGAAGACGGCCGCCCGCAACCGCAGCGGATGCGCCGCCCCGAGCACGACCAGGCGGTTCACCAGTTTGGGATGGAACGACGCCGCGGCCCACCCGACCATGCCGCCCGCCCCGGCGCCGACCACGGTCGCCGAGCGTTCGCCGAGAGCCCGGATGAGACCGGTGACGTCGGCGGCCATCGTGTAGCCGTCGTACCCCCGGGGTGGTTTGTCGCTCGCGCCGTAACCACGCAGGTCCATCGCGGCGGCCCGGAAGCCCGCGTCGGCGACGCGGAGCATGATGTCGTTCCAGGCCCACCAGAACTCGGGAAAGCCGTGCAGGAACAGCACGAGCGGGCCGGTGCCGACCTCAGCGACGTGGAAACGGCTGCCGTTGGCGCCGACGAAACGGTGACTCCACGGTCCCTCCGTCAGCACGCACGACTCGTCCACCCGACCGCCCATGCCGTCAGCCTAGGCGGCGCTGTCACACATGCAGCCGGGCAGTGGCGAAATGGAGCCGCACCGTGATCATTTGATGGTCTCGGCGTCGGTCATCGACATCAGGTCGCCGGGGCCGCAGTAGATCCGCAGGGGAGAGGCCTCCAGCTGCACCTTCACCCGGTCGCCCTCCTTCAGGTCGATGCCGGCGGTGGAGTAGAGGGCGTACCGGTTGCCGTCGTCGGCGATCAGGCCGTAGCAGGGGCCGGTACCCCCTCGGGTGACCATGCCGGCCACCCAGCCGGTGGCCGGCAGCTTGTCGGTGGGCTCCTTGGGCGGCTTGTCGGTCAGCGTGATCGTCGGCAGCGGCTTGTCAGGCCGCGTGGCGGGGCTGCTCGGGGTGCTGCCGCTCTCCGGGGACGGACTGGTTGCCGACGGCTCGGGAGCGACGGAGGCGGAGGGCGCCGGGGACGACGCGGGGGGCGCCTCCGCTCCGTTCGCACAGCCGGCGATCACGGCTCCGGCCGCTACGGCCAGACCGATTCGGAACGTTGCTCGAGTGCGCATGGAGCTGATCCTTCCCGCTTGGGGCGTCAGAGATTGGACGAATCGCAGGGCGGTTCGGTTCCGTACACACGAACGGCGCCCGGGTTGCCCCGGGCGCCGTCCTGGTGTCGTGCGTGGATCAGTACACGGCCACGCTCATCGAGGTGCCGATCTGGCTCAGCACCGCGATCTTGACGCCGACCGCGGGGAGCTTGACGCCGTGGTTCGGCAGCTCCTCGTAGAAGTACTTGCCCTTGTCGTTGAAGACCGGGTTGCCCAGCTGCGGCTTGATGACCGACTCCGCACCGTTGAGGTGCAGCTTCATGCCATCGGTCGGCAGGAAGCCGAACGGGGCGTCGTACACCTGGACCCGCGAGCGCCACGGAACCCCGGCCGGGTTCAGGAACGGCTTCGGGTGGGCGTCGATGTAGAGGTTGCGGCCCTCACCGGGGTGCTCGTTGGTGTTGTTGTCCACCTGCGAGGTGTCCCAGTAGGAGATCAGCAGACCGGTCTGGTAGTTGTAGTGCTCCACCCAGTCCGGCTTGGTGTTCGCCCAGCCGAAGTTGTACGGGCCGGTCGCCAGGTACTTGTCGTACGAGGTGTAGCTGCGGTACCCGGCGATGTAGTAGTGCGGGAAGAGCTGGGTGACGGTGGCGCCCACGATCTTGAACCCGTCCAGGGTCCAGGTCGAGGTGCCCTCGGCGCCCTCGGTCGAGACGACCGCGCCGTCGGCGGTGACGGTCAGGTCGTCACCGAAGAAGCCACCCTCCGACACACCACCGTCGGTCACGTAGTGCAGGCGGAAGTCGACCTTCTGGCCGGCGTACGCGTTGAGCGGCACGTTGATGTCGACCCAGGCGCCGGCGGTGGTGCCGCTGATCGCCGGGTTGCCCGCGCCGTCCTTGACGAACGGAGCGCCGGCGGCGGTGCCGTCGAGCTTCGTCCAGTTGGCGCCGCCGTCGGTGGAGACCTCGGCGTACAGGTAGTCGTAGTCGGCCTCGATGGCGTACCGGCCCTTGAGCGAGACGCTCGCGGAGGTCTTGCCGGTCAGGTCGATCGCCTTCGACAGCGAGACGTTCAGGTCGTCGGCGTTGCCGGAGAAGAACTGCTTGCTGCCGGCGAACGGCGCACCCAGGTCCTGGGTGACCTGCTTGTCCGGGAGGTTCACCACCAGAGCCTGCTTCTTCTTGGTGTTGTACTCCTCCGGACCGAGGTTGACGACCTTCTTGGCACCGGCCTTGACGGACTCGTAGTTCAGCCAGCCGAGCTGAAGCTTGTTCCACGCGCCGAGGTCGCCCGGACGCGTACCGATGCCCTGGTCGTTCTTGGCGCTGAGACGGCTCTGCGCCATGAGGGTCCAGTACTCGCTGTTGTTGTCGCCGAGACCACTGGTGTCGTAGTCGTCCGGCAGACCGAGGTCGTGGGCGTACTCGTGAACGAAGACGGCGAGGCCGCCGTTCTCGGGCTGGACGGTGTAGTCACCGACCCACAGGTCGCTGTTGCCGACCTTGGCGCCGCCGAGCTTGTTGTTCGCCGGGCCGGTCGCGCCGGCGCTGTTGACGAACGCGTACCAGCGGTGGCTCCAGATCGCGTCCTCACCCTGGTGCGGGTCACCGTCGGCCTGGTCGCCGCCGGAGTGGACGATCTGGAAGTGGTCCAGGTAGCCGTCACGCTCGTTGAAGTTGCCGTCACCGTCGAAGTCGTAACGGTCGTAGACGTCGTACTCCGCGAGCGCGGCGTTGATCTCGGCCTCGGTCTTGCCGGCCGCCTTCTGGTCCGCGTACCACTGGTTCACGCCGTCCTTGACCAGCTCCCACACGTTGGTGCAGTTGCTGCTCGCGCAGACGGCGGGGTCGTCACCGTTGGCGTCGGTCGGGTTGTCGCTCGACCGGCCGTACCGGGCCTCGTTGTAGGGCACCTTGACCCAGTCGGAGACCTGGCCGTCGACGCTGTAGCGGCCGGACGACTGCTCTTCGAAGTAGGTCTTGACCGACTCGACGTTCTTGCCGGTGCCGAAGTACAGCTTCTTGAAGTACGCGGGCGAGTAGTCCGCCTGCCAGATGGTGGAGTTGTCCACCGACCGGTCCGGCTCCGGGATCGCGTTGTGCAGCGGGCCCTCGAAGGTGGAGGGGCCGGCGAACTGCGGTGTCGTGTCCTGGTCCGGGAACGACGGGTGACGCTGGTTACCGAACTCGGTGAGGATGACGAAGATCTTGTCCGTCTTCTCGCGCTGGAGCTCGACGTACTGGTTCTTGCCCGGGTGCCCGAAGCCGCCGTTGCCATAGGTCTTGCCGAGGTTGACAACCCGGCTTCCGTTCACCGTCTCGACCTTGGCCTTGCCACTGACCACCTCGGAGACCGCCTGCTCGCGCAGGGCGCGGCGCTTCTCCTCGAGCGGGTTGGGCATGTCATGGTCGTCGAGGTGAGCGGATTCGCTAGCGGGCGCAGCCGGGGCTGAGTCCGAGGGTGGCGCCGCCACGGCCATCATCGGTGCCATTGCACCGACGCTGGTCACAACCGCGGCGCCGAGCAGTCCTGCGACCACCTTGCGCACTACGTTTACCTCCGCTTTCGCCAGCCGGATCACAGGGGTTACGGGCGTCCGGCGTGAAACGGTCCCGTCGTTCGGGACTCAGGTGAACGTATGCAAACCAAACGATGTTCGGGGATCGTCGAGGATATTGATGGCCAACGGTTATTCGATATGGTCCGGCCATAACACGAGGACCGGCAAATACGACAAAAGGCTGGTGGCACAAAGGTGCCACCAGCCTTTATTAATATTCGTCAGTCTTCGGGCTTGGCCGTCTTCAGCCCCGACGAGATGAGGTCCATGACCGTCGAGTCCTGAAGGGTCGTGACGTCGCCGAGTGACCGGTTCTCCGCCACGTCACGCAGCAGCCGCCGCATGATCTTCCCGGATCGGGTCTTCGGAAGCTCGGCGACGAGCATGATCTGACGCGGCTTGGCGATCGGGCCGAGCGTCTTGGCGACATGATTGCGCAGATCCTTGATCAGCGCCTCGCCCGCATCGCCCGCGGTGTCCACATTGCCCCGGGGGATGGTGAATGCGACGATCGCCTGACCGGTCGTCGGGTCGGTCGCGCCGACCACCGCCGCCTCGGCCACCGACGGGTGCGACACCAGCGCCGACTCCACCTCGGTGGTCGAGATGTTATGACCGGAGACCAGCATGACGTCGTCGACCCGGCCGAGCAGCCAGAGCGCGCCGTCCTCGTCCTTCTTTGCCCCGTCACCGGCGAAATAGATCCACTCGTCCGAAGTACCGGAGTCCGAGCCGGCGCCGAACCGGGACCAGTACGTGTCCAGGAAGCGCTGGTCGTCGCCCCAGATCGTACGTAGCATCGACGGCCACGGGTCGCGCAGCACCAGGAAGCCGCCGCCGCCGTTCGGCACCGACTGCGCCTGGTCGTCGACCACGTCGGCGCCGATGCCGGGCAGCGCCGTCATCGCGGAACCGGGCTTCGCGGCGGTCACACCGGGCAGTGGCGAGATCATGATCGCGCCAGTTTCGGTCTGCCACCAGGTGTCCACGATCGGGGTGCGCTCGCGGCCGACGTGCTCCCGGTACCAGATCCAGGCCTCCGGGTTGATCGGCTCGCCGACGCTGCCGAGAACCCGCAGCGACGACAGGTCGTACTTGGCGGGGATGTCGTCGCCCCACTTCATCATGGTGCGGATCAGCGTCGGCGCGGTGTAGAGGATCGACACCTTGTACTTGTCGACGATCTGCCAGAACCGGCCGCGGTCCGGAGTGTCCGGCGTGCCCTCGTACATCACCTGGGTCGCGCCGTTGGAGAGCGGACCGTAGACGATGTACGAGTGACCGGTCACCCAGCCGATGTCGGCGGTGCACCAGTAGACGTCGGTCTCCGGCTTGAGGTCGAAGACCGCGTGATGCGTGTACGACGTCTGGGTCAGGTAGCCGCCGGTGGTGTGCAGGATGCCCTTCGGCTTACCGGTGGTGCCCGAGGTGTAGAGGATGAAGAGCGGGTGCTCCGAGTCGAACGCCTGCGCCTCGTGGTCGGGGCTGGCCTGCTCGACCGTCTCGTGCCACCACTTGTCCTTGTCGGTCCAGTCGACGTCCTGGCCGGTACGCCGTACCACCAGCACGTGCTCGATACGTCCGGTCCGGGCCACCGCCTCGTCGACGGTCGGCTTGAGCGCCGACGGCTTGCCCCGGCGGTAGCCGCCGTCCGCGGTGATCACCACCTTGGCGTCGGCGTCGTCGATCCGGGTGGCCAGCGCGTCGACCGAGAAGCCGCCGAACACGACACTGTGCGTCGCGCCGATCCGGGCGCAGGCGAGCATCGCCACCGCGGCCTCGGGGATCATCGGCATGTAGATCATCACGCGGTCGCCCGCGGTCACACCGAGATCGGTCAGTGTGTTGGCGGCCTGGCTGACCAGCTTCAACAGGTCGGCGTACGTGACCGTGCGGGTGTCGCCCGGCTCGCCCTCCCAGTGGATCGCCACCTTGTCGCCGTGGCCGGCCTCGACATGACGGTCCACGCAGTTGTACGCGATGTTCAGCTCGCCGCCGACGAACCACTTCGCGAACGGCGGGTTCGACCAGTCCAGGATCTGATCCCAGGGCTTGGTCCAGGCCAGCCGCTCGGCCTGCTTCGCCCAGAAGGCCAGCCGGTCACCGGCGGCCTCCTCGTAGGCGTCGGCCTTGACGTTCGCGTTCGCCGCGAGGTCGGCGGGCGGCGGGAACTGCCGCGTCTCCGACGACAGGTTCTCCAATGTCTCGCTCATGAGGGCGGCTCCTCTGCCGTGACCGGGGTCTCTTCAACTGCACACTAGTTGCGCCGGTAAGCCCGGCGAAGGTTTGCGTGCCAGCCCGCGCCCGATGGTGTGGTGCGCGCGCCGACTGGTGAATCGATGCTCACTACTGCGCGAATCTTGCCAGTTCCAAGCTCATTTGTGCACCCCGTGTTTCCGCTGTTTTACCGTCGGCCGCGTTCACTACCGTGGTCATGTGGATCCACTGGCACCCCTGCTTGATCTCGCCGACATCGCGCCCGCCTTCGCCGACGCCCGGCACGCCGTCGACGCCGCCCACCGGCACCGCGCACTGCGCCGGCACGGCGGCCAGGTCGCGGCCGAGGCGAGCCTCCGGGCCGCCGTCGCCAGCGCCGCCCTCGAAGGCAGCGCCTACGACCTCGAGGAGGTACGCGGCGGCACCGTCACCGATCCGGTCGTGCAGGGAGCCCTCCGGGTCGCCGAGTCGCTGCCCGGCCTGGTCGACCTCTGGTCCCGCGCGCCCCGGCAGGTACTGGCGAAGCTGCATGTGCTCGCGGCCCGCGGTGTCGTCCACGACCACGACCTCGGGCGGCTCACCGGCGGCGCCGAACGTATCGACGCCCTCGCCGGGCTCGTCGCCGGCAACGAGACCACCCCGCCGATGCTGCTCGCCGCGATCGTGCACGCCGAACTGCTCACCCTCCAGCCCTTCGCCGGGCCGTCCGGCGTCGTGGCCCGGGCCGCCGCCCGTCTCACCCTCATCGGGCGCGGCTTCGACCCGCGCGGTCTGGTCACCGTCGAGGTCGGTCACCATTCCCGCGAGCCGGAGTACGTCGGGTCGGCCGGCGCCTACGCGACCGGAACCACCGACGGGGTGCGGTCCTGGCTGCGGCATTACGCGGCGGCGATCACGACGGGTGCCGAGGAGATCACCGTCATCGGAGACGGCGTACTGGCCGCCGCCTGACGCCTGCATACTTTGAACGTGGGTTCGTACTGGGTCCGTCCCTATCCGCCCGGCACCGGGCGCTGGCTCGTGATCGCCTGGGAGGCCGCCGCGCTGCTGTTCCTCACCTGGGCAACCGTCCGGCAGTTCGACCTGATCGGCCACGGGATACGCGCGGTCGCCGGCACCGGTGCGGCGGTCTGGGTGATCGGCGCCTGGCGGATCATCCAGCACGGTGTCTACGTCAGCCCCGACGGTGTGCTGATCCGCGGCCTGGTCCGCTCCCGGACCATGCGCTGGCGTGACATCGCGGGCGTCCGCCTGCACCACACCATCCACCGCCTGGGCCGGTGGGAATTGCAGCGGGACATGACCGTGGTGATCGAACGACACGACGGAGCCGCGGTCGGGACCGAGATGTGGGCGCAGGGCGTCGACTTCCACGCCCGGCCGAAGCTCTTCCGAGCTGTCTACGAGGAGATCCGCCGCCGTCACCGGGCCGCTGCGGACGGGTGAGGCGAAACGCGCAGCCGCCGGTGGCAGGAGGCGGGAGGCGGGCAGGCCTGAGGACAGGAAGAGCCGGCGTCCCGCGCGGGGGCGCCGGCTGTGCGCGTCCGGACCGGGTTATCAGGCGTGCACCTGAGTTCGTTGTCGACGGTCCAGGCCCTCGCGGGCGGAGGTCCCGTCGCAACGTGCCTGCCGTGGCTGATCGCGCGTGGGTTCCCGGTGGCCGTGCACGGTGCCCGATGTTCCGGGCCCGCAAATCATTTCTACGCCGTGCCCGGCTTGATCGCCAGCCATCCGGCGGAAACGCCACCGAAAGCTAAAAGATCAGACCAAATCCGGCACGCCCGGGTACGTGCAGTCGGGCACCGCCGGCCGCGCACCGCCGCATCTCACCGCGCGGGTCGGTGAGGCTCGCACGAGCCCGGCGGCGGCGCTGCGACCTTGCCGTCGCCGCCACGTCGCATCGATGCCACGGGGCTTACGCAGCCGTACGAAAGGAGAGGTTTTTCAGGCGACCGCGGCGCGGGTGCGGCGATGGCGGCCGTAGAGCGCGAATCCGATGGCCACGCCGACGCCCACACTGATCGCCGCGGCGACCGGGACCGCCGGGCGGTCGCGGAGACGCCGGCCGAGCGGAACCGGGTGCCGGAACTCGAGAACCGGCCAGGAGCGCAGCGACGCGACACGACGCAGTGTCCGATCAGGATTGACCGCGCTCGGGTGGCCCACCGCCTCGAGCAGCGGAAGATCGCTGCTGGAGTCCGAGTAGGCGTAGCACTCGGTGAGGTCGTAACCGCGTTCCTCGGCGAGCCGCCGCACCCCGATGACCTTGGCCGCGCCGGCCGAGTAGAACTCCACCGCACCGCTGTAACGCCCGTCGACGATGGCCATCCGTGTCGCGATGACGTCGGTGATGCCGAGCAGCGCCCCGATCGGGCGGACCATCTCGTCACCGGAGGCTGAGACCAGCACCACATCGCGGCCGGCCGCCTGGTGCTCGGCGATCAGCGCGGCCGCCTCGGCATAGACGTACGGGTTGATCAGATCGTTGAGTGTCTCCGCGACGATCTGCTGCACCTGCTCCACGCGCCAGCCCTTGCAGAGGGCGGCCATGTAGTCGCGGGTCCGGGCCATGGACTGTTCATCGGTGCCGCCGCCGAGCCGGAACATCAACTGGGCATAGGCGGTCTTCACCACATCGCGGCGGCTGATCAGGCCATCCCGATAGAAGGGCCGTCCGAAGGCCAGTGCACTGGACTTGGCGATGACGGTCTTGTCGAGGTCGAAAAATGCGGCGCTCAGGCCCACGGGCCGAAAGTGTAGCCGCAACACGCTCGCGACGGTTGCCCCGTGCAGCCGACCCACCCGGCGGTGACGCGGCGTGAAATCGGGCACACGGGTATGAGGTACCCAGTGACGTGACAATCGGTACTCGACGGGGGCAGTGATTCTGAGGCAAACTTGTGTTTGTTACGAGGTGTGTGTTGTTCCCGCTTCACTCAGTTACCCAGCCCCCGGGCTGCAAGCCTCGGTGATCGCGCCCCCCGCGGTTGCCGAGCGATTCGGCTCGACCCCCCCGGAGCCGAATCCCAGGACGGCCCCCGTCGCCCCCCGGCGGGGGTCGTTCCCTTTCAGGTGCCGGTCGCCTGACTTGCCGCACTGTCACGCGCGGACACGTCGCCCGCGTCGATCAGCCCGAAGAAGTCGGAGAGACCGGTCACCGTCAGCACCCGGCGGAACGTCTCGCTCGGGTTGATCACCCGGAAGGCGACGCCCGCCGCGGTGGCCACACGGTATCCCTCGATCAGCGCGCCGAGGCCGGTGGAGTCGATGAACGTGGCGGCACTCAGATCGACCTCGACGGCCGGCGGTGCCCAGTCGGTGACCGCGTCACGGAGTCGCCGGGCGACCTCGTCCGAGTTCGAGTAGTCGACCTCGCCCGACACCATCACGATGACCGTGCCGCCGTCAGCGAGCGTCGTACGGATCGAACTCTGCATGCGAACTCCAGCGCTTGACCAGAATCACCAACATACCCAATCGGGCCGGAGACATGCCCGCGCCCGTAGCAGATCATCACCGCGGCCGGCGCGTTGTCCACGATTCCACGTTGTCCACAGCCCGGAAGCGGCGGGGTTTGGCCGTGCCGGAGCGGCCCGGCCACGGTAGGCGCCTCAACCCGCCGTCCCGCTGGAGGTCAGCGATGCCTGCCCCGCGTCGTCCCCTGATCGTGACCGCCGACCCGGACCTGCTCGACGAACTGCTACGTCTCGCCGCGGTGAGCGGCGTCGAGGCCGAGGTGTCACCCGATCCGCCCGGTGCCCGCGCCCGCTGGTCCACCGCGCCACTCGTGCTCATCGGCGCCGATCAGGCCGTTGCCTGCCTGCGGGCCCGCCTGCCGCGCCGGCCCAGAGTGGTCCTCATCGGGTTCGCCGGCGCCACCGATCCCGCGTTCAACGTGGCCGACCTGATCGGCGCCGAGAACGTGGCGGTCCTGCCCGACGCCGAACCGTGGGTCGTCGACCATCTCGCCACCGATGGACCGTCCGCCCCACGAGGTGACGGCCGGACCCTGGCGGTGATCGGCGGACGGGGCGGCGCCGGAGCCAGCATCCTCGCCGCGGGGCTGGCCACCACCGCGGTCCGCACCGGCCACCGGACACTGCTCATCGACGCCGACCCGCTCGGCGGTGGCCTCGACCTGGTGCTCGGCTGGGAACAGGTCGGCGGACTGCGCTGGCCCGCCCTCGCCGGCGCCGACGGCCGCGTCGACCCGCCCACCCTGCTCAGCGCACTTCCGCACCGCGGCGACCTGGTGCTGCTCTCGTTCGACCGGGACGAACTGCCCGGTGTGCCGATCGAGGCGATGGCCGCCACCCTCGACGCGGCCCGCCGAGGCCGTGACGTCATCGTCGCCGACCTGCCCCGGCAACTCGACGACGCGGCCGTCCTCGCACTCCAGGCGGCCGAACGAACGCTGCTCGTCGTCCCGGCCGAGTTGCGGGCCACCGCGTCCGCGGCACGGACCGCGGCCACCGTCGCGGCGCACTGCGAGAACATCGCCGTGGTGGTGCGCGGCCCGGCACCCGGCAAACTGCGGGCCCGCGAGATCGCCCGTGCGCTGGGGCTGCCACTCGCCGGGACCCTCCGTCCCGAGACCTCGGTCTGCCAGGGCATCGAACGCGGCACGGCGCCCACCGCCGACGGCAAGGGGGCGCTGGCCGGGCTCTGTCGCCGGTTGGTCGACGACCTCATGGGTACGACCTCGAAAGCGGCCGCGGCATGACGGTCGCCGATCGGGTGCGCAGGCAGTTCGCGTACGACGGGCTGGACGCGACACCGGCCGCCGTCGTCAGTGCCGTCCGCCGGGAGAACGCGGTACTCGGCGACACGGCCGTGCTGCGGCTCGCCGGCCGGGTCCGGGACGAGCTGATCGGGGCCGGGCCGCTCGCCCCGCTGCTCGCGGATCCGCTGGTGACCGACGTACTCGTCAACAATTTGCAGGTCTGGATCGACCGGGGCGCGGGGCTGGAACGGGCACCGGTCCGGTTCACCGACGCCGCCGAGGTGCGGCGGCTCGCCCAGCGACTGGTCGCGGCCTGCGGGCGGCGGCTCGACGACGGGCAGCCCTACGCCGACGCCCGGCTCCCCGACGGCACCCGCCTGCACGCGGTGCTGCCGCCGGTCGCGACGAACGGACCGTATCTTTCCCTGCGGACCTTCCGGCAGCGGCCGTTCACCCTCGATGACCTGGTCGAACACGGGACGATCCCGCCCGTGGCCGCGCCGGTGCTGGCCGCTGTCGTGGCGGCCCGGCTGGCGTACCTGGTCACCGGCGGCACCGGCAGCGGCAAGACCACCCTGCTCGCGACGCTGCTCGGGCTGGTGCCGCCGGACGAGCGGATCGTGCTGGTCGAGGACGCCGCCGAACTGCGGCCCCTGCATCCGCACGTGGTGGCGCTCCAGGCGCGTACCGCCAATGTGGAGGGTGCCGGCGCTGTCGGCCTGAGCGACCTGGTGCGGCAGGCGCTGCGGATGCGCCCGGACCGGCTGGTCATCGGCGAGTGCCGGGGAGCCGAGATCGTGGACCTCCTCGGCGCACTGAACACCGGTCACGACGGTGGAGCCGGGACGCTGCACGCCAATGCGCCCGGTGACGTGCCGGCCCGGCTGGAGGCGCTCGGACTGCTGGGCGGCCTGCCGCGGGCAGCGTTGCACGCCCAGGTGGTTGCCGCGCTTCAGGTGGTTCTTCAGGTCCGGCGTACGGGTGAGGGCCGCACCCTCGAGTCGATAAGCGTCCTGGTGCCCTCCGGCGAGCGGAGCCTGGCCACCGTGGTGCCGGCGTGGCTGCGCGATCGCGGCCCCGGGCCGGGCGCCGCGACGCTGGCGCGGCTGCTGACCGACCGCGGTGTTCCGGCGCCGGCGGTCCTGCAGCCGCCGGCGGACCCTGGACGGCCGTCGTGACGTGGTTGCTGGCGACGCTGCTGATCGCCGGGGCGGCGCTTGTCGCACGGCCGGGGGAGTCGGCACGTGACCGGCTGCCCGGCCGGCGGCGAGCGGCATTCGATCCGGCCCGGCTGCGGCGTGCGGGCTCCCTGCTCGTCGGTGGACCGGTGTGGCGGACCGCTCTCGTGGCGGCCGCACTGACCGGTGTGCCCGCGGGCCTGAACAGCGGACCCGTCGCCGCCGCGGTGGCGGTGGTCTACACCGTGGTGGTCGTGCACGAATGGCGCCGCCGTGCCGCCCGCAAACTGGCCGCGGCCGCCCGCGCCGCCGGCCTGGACGAGTTGTCCACGCTGGTCGCCGATCTGCGGGCGGGAATCCCGGCAGCGGTCCTGGCCGCCGAACGTCCGGGACACGCCGGGCCCGCCGAAGCCGGCCGTCGTCGCGGCAGTGCCGGGGCCGGGCGACTCGGCCACCTCACCGAGGCGGTGTGGGGCCTGGCCGAACGCACCGGGGCACCCGCCGCCGACCTGCTCGAACGGATCGAGTCCGACGCCCGCTCGGCGGACCGTTCGGCGAAGACCGCGGTCGCGCAGGCGTCCGGTGCGCAGACCACGGCGCTGCTGCTCGCGGCCCTGCCGCTGGCCGGGATCGCGCTGGGGCACGGGATCGGCGCCGATCCGCTGGCCGTGCTGCTGGGCACCCCGCTGGGCGCGGCCGCTCTGGCCGCCGCGGTGCTCCTGCAGTGCGCCGGCCTGAAATGGGCACAGCGGCTCTCCGAGAGGGCGGTCCCGTGACATCGGTGTGCGGGGTGGCCGCTCTGCTGCGGCCCGGTGGACCGGTCCGGGTCCCGTTGCGCGAATGCTGTGTGGCGGCCCTGGTCGGAGCCGACGGAGTGGTCACCAGATGTGCGGCCGCGCGGGAGTCGCCGCCGCGCCGGGACGAACCGGTCGAGGCAGCGCGATGAGCGGGACCGTCGTGGCGCTGTGCACCGTGATGGCCGCGATCCTTCTCGTGCTGCCGGCGAGCCGATTACGGTTGCCCAGGCCGAAAGCGCGGGACGACTCCGGTCCACGGACCCGGCTGCTGCTCTCCGGGCTGGCCGGGCTGGCGGTCGGCGGCCTGATCGGTTCCGGCTGGGGCGTTCCGGCCGGGCTCGCCGTGGCCGTCGGCACGGACCGTTTCCTGCGGGGGCGCGAACCCGCCGCCGTACGCCGGGAACGCCAGGAGGCCTTCGCCGACCTGCCGCTCGGCGCCGACCTGCTGGCGGCGTCTCTTAAGGGCGGGACCGCGGTGGACCGGTCGATCGGCGCGGTCGCCGAGGCACTGGGTGGACCGCTCGGTGAGCGGCTTCAACGGACCGCCCGTTCGTTGCGGCTCGGTGCGGACCCGGCCGAGGCGTGGGCCCACCTGACCGGCGTGCCGGACGCCGAGCGGCTGATCGCTGCGGCGGTCCGGTCCAGCGCGAGCGGCGGAGCCCTGGCCGGAGCCCTGGAACGCCTCGCCGGTGACCTGCGTGCCGACCGTGCGGTGGCGATCGAGGCCGCGGCCCAGCGGGCGGGCGTCCTGATCGTGCTGCCACTCGGCCTCTGCTTCCTGCCCGCCTTCGTACTGGCCGGCCTCGTCCCGACCGTGATCGCCCTGCTGAGCCGGGTGCTCTGAGACCTCGCCACCTTCCGGGTGGCGTGCTGTGTGAAATCCGGTGCGGCGTGCCCTGCGCCGCACCACCGGAACCTAGGAGGTCCTGTGTTCAAACTGATCGCCCGCTACCGGCGGCTCCAGGCTGAGGCTGCGGACGCCGGCATGAGCACCGCCGAGTACGCCATCGGCACGCTCGCCGCGGTCGCCTTTGCCGGGGTGCTGCTCAAGGTCGTGACGAGCGGGGCGGTCCAGTCGGCGCTCAGCGCGGTCATCGGCCGGGCGCTGAAGTGAGCCGGCGCCGGTGGCCCGGCCACGATCGGGGCTCTTTCACCGCCGAGCTCGCGGCCGGGCTGCCGGCGCTCATGCTTCTGCTCGGGTTCGGCATCACGGCGGTCACCGCGGTGGCGGCGCGGATGCAGTGCCTCGACGCGGCCCGTGAGGCGGTCCTGGCGGCCTCCCGCGGTGAGGACGGCACCGCCGCGGCGACCCGGCTGGCTCCGGAGGGCGCCACCATCCGGGTCGGCGGGAGCGGCGACAGCGTGACGGCGCAGGTGTCCGCCCGGATCCGGATGTTCGGTACCGACCTGCCGGGCATCGTGGTGCGCGGCGACGCGGTGGCGGCCCGCGAGCCCGAGGAGGTGGCGATCCCGTGAACCGGCTCCGGGACGATCGCGGGGCCGCGTCGATCTTTGTGCTGGCCGTCGGACTGGTGCTGGTCTCGGTGGGAGCGGCCGGCGCCACCGTGGGCGCGGCCCGGGTGGCGAGGCACCAGGCGAAGGTGGCGGCGGACTTCGGTGCCCTGGCCGGTGGGCCGCGGGCGATCGAGGGCGAGGCCGCCGCGTGTGCCGAGGCGCAGCGTTACGTGGCGGCCAATCACGCCCGCATGACGGCCTGCACCATCACCGGCCTGGACATCGTGGTCCGGACCGAGGTCCCGCTCCGGATCGTCCCGGCGAGCGCCGAGGCGGCATCCCGGGCGGGCCCGATCTCGGGGGCGGCGGAGGCCGAGCCGTGACGAGGCGCGGAGTCAGCGTGTGACGTTCTGCAGCCGCGAGGACGACGGCTGCCGCTGCGCCGGGCTGACGCCCGGCGCGGGGTCGGCCTCCGGTGCGGGGCCGGCGTCCGGCCGTCGTGCCTGCTCGAGTCCTTCGCTGTGCCCGGTCCGGGCGGCGTCGCGGGAGGACGTGCCGGCCTCGGCGGCGGAGTCCCGGCGTACATCGGCGATGGCTTGCCGCAGCACCCGGCGCAGCAGGCGTCCCAGCGGCCGCTCGGCCAGCCGGTGCACCAGCCAGGCCATCGCCAGCACCACCGCGATCGCCCCCGCGATCAGCAGCCAGGCCGGCAGCCCGGTGCGTTCGTGGGCGGGCCGGATGAGGCTGTACCCGATGCGCTGGTGCAGCAGGTAGAAGGGATAGGTGAGGGCACCCGCGGTGGTGAGCCACGACCACCGGATGCGGTCGGTCCAGCCCAGCGCGATGACGAGAACGACCAGATAGGACAGTGTCACGATGACGATGCCGGGCCACACCGGCACCTCGAATCCGGGGTTGACGCCGGCTACCCGGTCCGCCACCCGGTTGACGCTGACCAGCCAGGAGAATCCGACGATCGCGAACAGCAGCGGCGACCGGCCGAACCGGTGGATCAGGAACATGGCGATCCCGGCGATGAAATAGGGCGCGTACTGCGGGACGGCGAGGATCTCGACGAGCCGGCTGTCCAGCGACGGCCCGATCACCGCGACGACCATCCAGGCGGCGCAGAAGATCACCGTCCGGCGGTACGTCAGCCCGAACGCCACGAGCGCGGCGAACAACAGATAGAACCGCAGTTCGACGAAGAGGGTCCAGTAAACCGTGTCGACCGCGGGAATGCCCAGCGGCTCCTGGAGCATGGTCAGGTTGGCCGCGATCTGCGGCAGATCAGGGGTGCCGGTGACGGGCACGCCTCCGGTCACCGGTGCGATCGTCACCACCGCCGCGGTGATCAGGACGCATACCCAGTACGCCGGATAGAGCCGGCTCGCCCGGGACACGAAGAAGTCGCCGAGCCCCCGCCTCCAGCTGCTCATCCCGATGACGAAGCCACTGATCAGGAAGAACAGTTCGACACCGAGGAAGCCGTAGACGGCGGCCTGGGTGAGGTCGGGCAGGAAGTGGTTCGGTGGGCTGCTGCCGTCGATGCGCCACGAGACGCTGAGGTGGAACACGGCGACCGCCAGCGCGGCTATCAGGCGCAGGCCGTCGAGTGCCGCCAGGCGGGGCCCGGCGGTCCGGGTGCGGTCGTCGGTCTCGGTGCGTTCGTCGTGTCGAATCATCGGTGAGGCAGGCTACCGGTTCCATATCCGGAGATCGTCGGGTATCGGCCAAGATCTGCACATTCCCTGATCATGAGATCGACAACGATCGTTGGCTGCCGCCGAGCGCGGCCAGTACCGTGTCGAGGACCTTCACTGCGTCCTCCTTGTTCAGTGGATTGTTTCCGTTCCCGCACTTGGGTGACTGCACGCAGGACGGGCAGCCGGCATCGCATCCGCAGGACGCGATGGCCTCGCGGGTGGCCCGCAGCCACTCCGGGGCGGTGCCGTAGGCGCGCTCGGCGAACCCGGCGCCACCGGGATGCCCGTCGTAGACGAAGACGGTCGGCGCCTCGGTGTCGGCGTGGTTGGCCGTGGACAGCCCGCCGATGTCCCAGCGGTCGCAGGTGGCGATCAGTGGCAGCAGGCCGATCCCGGCGTGCTCGGCAGCGTGCAGTGCGCCCGGGAACTCGCTCGCCTCCACCCCGGCGGCGGTCAGCGCCTTCGGCGACACGGTGAACCAGACGGCGACGGTACGGAGTTCGCGTACCGGCAGGTCGAGGGGCCGGGTGTCGATGACCTCGCCGCTGCCGATGCGCCGCCGCTGGTAGGAGACGACCTGGTTGGTGACGTCGACCTCGCCGAGGAACAGCCCGACCGGTCCGGCGTCCACATAGGACCGGACGTTCACCACCGACAGGTTGGTGACGTCCCGCGCGTGGGTGGTCCAGTCCGGCTCCTCCTGGTGCACGAGCGCGATGGCGTCCTCGAGGTCGAGGTCGTCCACCAGATAGCTGACGCCCTGGTGCAGGTAGACCGCTCCGGGGTGCAGCATCGCGTGCGACGAGCCGTGGTCGACGGTTCCGAGCAGCCGTCCGGTGGCGGCCTCGACCACGGAGACCGGCGCTCCGCCGGTGCCGCGCAGGTCGACCTCGGGCCGTCCCCGATGAATCCAGTAGTAGCCGGACGGCCGCCGCCGCAGCACGCCCTCGGCGACGAGCTGTCTCGCGATCTCACCCGCCGGATCGCCGAAGAGTTCCAGGTCGGCGTCGGTCAGCGGAGCCTCGGAGGCGGCGGAGCACAGCTGTGGCCCGAGTACGTACGGGTTGCCCGGATCCAGCACGGTGGCCTCGACCGGCCGCCCGAACACCGCCTCCGGGTGGTGCACCAGGTAGGTGTCGAGCGGGTCGTCGCGGGCCACGAGCACGGCGAGTGCCTCGTCGCCGCCCCGCCCGGCCCGCCCGGCCTGCTGCCAGAGCGACGCCCGGGTGCCGGGGTAGCCGCAGATCAGGACGGCGTCGAGCCCGGTCAGGTCGACGCCGAGCTCGAGCGCGTTGGTCGACGCGAGTCCGAGCAGTTCGCCGGAGAGCAGCGCCCGTTCGATCGCCCGCCGGTCCTCCCGGAGGTAGCCGCCCCGGTAGGCCGCGACCCGGTCGCCGAGGCCGGGAACGGCTTCGTCGAGTGACTGCCGTGCGGCGGAGGCGATGACCTCGGCTCCACGCCGGGAGCGTACGAACGCGATGGTCCGGGTGCCGGCGACCACGGCGTCGGTGAGCAGGTCGGCGGTTTCGCGCAGGGCTGACCGCCGGATCGGGGAGGCGTCCTCGGAGACCGGTTCCAGCAGCGGGGGTTCCCACAGGGCGAAGGTGATCGCACCCCGCGGCGAAGCATCCGAAGTGATCTCTGTCACGGGCAGGCCCGTCAGCCGGGATGCCGAGCCGGCCGGATCTCCCGAGGTGGCGGACGCCAGGACGAACGTGGGGGAGGCGCCGTACCGCGCGGTGGCCCGCCGCAGCCGCCGCAGCACGTGCGCCACGTGCGAGCCGAAGACGCCGCGATAGGTGTGGCACTCGTCGATCACCACGTACCGCAGCCTGCGCAGGAAGACTCCCCAGCGGCCGTGCCCCGGCAGGATGCTGTGGTGCAGCATGTCGGGGTTGGTGAGCACGAAGCGGGAGTGCTGCCGGATCCATTCGCGCTCCTCGCGCGGGGTGTCACCGTCGTACGTGGCCGGCCGTACCCCGTCCAGCCCGAGCCGGACCAGATTGCGCAGCTGGTCGGCCGCGAGCGCCTTGGTGGGCGACAGGTAGAGCACGGTCGCTCGCGGGTCGGTGACGAGCGCGTCGAGCGCCGGCAGCTGGTACGCCAGTGACTTGCCCGAGGCGGTGCCGGTGGCCAGCACGACGTGCGTGCCCTCCCGGGCGAGGGTGGCCGCGGCCGCCTGGTGCTCCCACGGCGCGCTGATCCCCTGTGCGGCGAACGCGGCACGCACCACGGGGTCGGTCCATGCCGGCCACGGCGCCGTGCGACCCTCACGGGCGGGCACCCGCTCGATATGTGTGACCGGCGACACGGTCGCTCCGCCGCCGCGCGCCCGCAGCCGGTGCAGCAGCTCGGCAGGGCCGAAGGCGGTGGAGGTCACGCATTGCACTGTGACACCGGTGTGCCCCGAACCTCAAACGGGTAGGACGGTGGGTGCCACGCGTCGCCCCCTTCCCGTCGGTGGTTAGATTTCGCGGGGGAGAGATCAGGGAGGAGGACCGATGGAGCTGTCACTCACGACCCGGACCGTCGCCGGGCACACCGTGCTGGAGGTCGGCGGTGAGGTCGACGTTTACACCGCCCCCCGGCTGCGCGAGCGCCTCATCGAGCTGGTGGATGCGGGTGCGCGCGACGTGGTGGTCGATCTGGAGCGGGTCGACTTCCTCGACTCCACCGGGCTCGGTGTGCTGGTCGGCGCCCTGAAGCGGCTGCGGACGGCACACGGCACCTTCGGGCTGGTCTGCTCCAAAGAGCCACTTCTCAAGATCTTCCGGATCACCGCGCTGGATCAGGTCTTCCCGATCTTCCCGACGGTCGATGCGGCGACGGAACGCGACGGCAGCGGTTCCGCTTCGTGATGGCTACCGTCCGACTCTCCTTCTCACCGGCCCCGGTGCACGTGCGCACCGCCCGGCTCGTCGGCGTCGCCGTCGCGCGGCGTGCCGGGGTCGCGGAGGAGTTGCTCGACGAGGTCCGGCTCGCGATCGGTGAGGCGTGCACCCGGGCGGTGACCCTGCACCGGCAGTACGGCCTCACCGACCTCGTCACGGTCGAGATGTCCGACTCGGACTCGTACATGGTCCGGGTCATCGACCATGCCCCGATCGAGGCGAGCGTGGGTCTGACGAAACTGCCTCCGGACGAGCTGGCCGCCGAGTCGCTGACCGACGACGCGCTCACCACCGGCGTGGGCTTCGCGCTGCTCGCCGGTTTCGTCGACGACCTCCAGGTGCGGCCGGTGGATGACGGCCCGGGCACCGAGGTCCGGATGGTCTGGCCGGTCACCCGCCGCTGACGCGGCAATCTCAAAAAGATCAACCGACGGGTGTACGGTCATCCGCCGCGCCCACTTAGTGGCGATATTTCCTGAAATAGTGGACTCACCGAGGCCAGAATCCAGACACTCGCGGCTACCCGTCTGCCCGAGATCGACTCCGGATTAACACAGCGGTGATCATCACCGCGACACGGCTGGTGCTAGATGTGACGACCGACACGTAAGCCCTATACAGTACGCGAGCTGTCAGCTACTGCTGGTCCCGCGTCCGCGGGTCCGGCCGGTCGTTCCCCGTCTCCCCGGGGAATGCGTCCGGGGGCTTCGTCCGCCGTCCGGGCGCCATCGGTGCACAGGAGGACTTTGGATGGCCGGGACCTCGATAGACCTCGCCGCCGAGGGCGGCGGAGCGTCCCTCAGCGGGTCGAACATCACATTCGTCGTCGTCGCGTTGGTCTTCGCCCTGGTGGCGCTGGGCTTCGCGGCGGCGTTCGTGCAATCGGTGCTGCGTAACGCACGCGGCACACCGAAGATGCAGGAGATCGCGGGCGCCGTGCAGGAGGGCGCCTCGGCGTACCTGTTCCGCCAGTTCAAGACTCTCGCAATCTTCGTCGTCATCGCGGTCGTCCTGCTGTATCTCCTGCCGGTGCACGAGACCGACAACGAGACCCTGGTCAAGATCGGTCGCTCGCTGTTCTTCATCGTGGGCGCGGTGTTCAGCGCGTTCATCGGCGGTGCCGGCATGGCGCTCGCCACCCGGGCGAACCTGAGGGTCGCGGCGGCCGCCGGCGAGGAGGGCGGCCGGGAGAAGGCGATGGGCATCGCCTTCCGTACCGGTGGCGTGGTCGGCTTCCTCACCGTCGGCCTCGGCCTGTTCGGTGGCGCGCTGGTCGTGCTGATCTTCCGCGGTGACGCTCCGACGGTCCTGGAGGGCTTCGGCTTCGGCGCCGCCCTGCTGGCCATGTTCATGCGGGTCGGCGGCGGCATCTTCACCAAGGCCGCGGACGTCGGCGCGGACCTGGTCGGCAAGGTCGAGCAGGGCATCCCGGAGGACGACCCGCGCAACGCGGCGACCATCGCCGACAACGTGGGCGACAACGTCGGTGACTGTGCCGGTATGGCCGCCGACCTGTTCGAGTCGTACGCGGTGACCCTGGTCGCGGCGCTGATCCTGGGCTCGGCCGCGTTTGGCCAGGACGGTCTGATCTTCCCGCTGATCGTCTCCACGATCGGTGTACTGATCGCGATCATCGGGGTCTTCATCACCCGGCTGCGGGCCAGTGACCGCAACGGCCTCACCGCTATCAACCGGGCCTTCTACATCTCGGCGGCGATCTCCGCGATCGCGGTGGCCGTGGTGAGCTTCCTCTACCTGCCGAACAGCTTCGCCGGGTTCGGCGACGCGGGCATCGCCGAGGACATCCTGAACAGCGGCCAGAACCCGCAGTGGGTCGCCGTCGGCGCGGTCGTGATCGGTATCGTGCTGGCCGCCGCCATCCAGGCGCTGACCGGCTACTTCACCGAGACCAACCGGCGCCCGGTGCAGGACATCGGCAAGTCGTCGCAGACCGGTGCGGCCACCGTCATCCTGGCCGGCATCAGCGTCGGCCTGGAGTCGGCGGTCTACTCGGCGATCCTGCTCGGGGCGGGCGTCTTCGGCGCCTTCCTGCTCGGCGGCTCGTCGCTGACCCTGTCGCTGTTCGCGGTAGCGCTGGCCGGAACCGGCCTGCTCACCACGGTCGGCGTCATCGTGGCGATGGACACCTTCGGCCCGATCTCGGACAACGCGCAGGGCATCGCCGAGATGTCCGGTGACGTCGACGAGCGCGGCGCGCAGATCCTGACCGAGCTGGACGCGGTCGGCAACACCACGAAGGCGATCACCAAGGGCATCGCGATCGCGACCGCGGTCCTGGCGGCCACGGCGCTGTTCGGGTCGTACACGAACAGTCTCGCCAGCGCGCTGACCGAGGCCGGCGTGACGAACGTCGGCAACGAGATCCTGCAGCAGCTGAACATCTCCAACCCGCGCAGCCTGGTCGGCCTGCTGATCGGCGCGGCCGTGGTGTTCCTCTTCTCCGGCCTGGCGATCAACGCGGTCTCCCGGTCGGCCGGCGCGGTCGTGATGGAGGTCCGCCGCCAGTTCCGGGAGTTCCCGGGGATCATGGACGGCACGCAGCGTCCGGAGTACGGCCGGGTCGTCGACATCTGCACCCGGGACGCGCAGCGTGAGCTGCTCACCCCCGGTCTGCTGGCAATCATGGCGCCGATCGCGGTGGGCTTCGGCCTGGGCCCGGGCGCGCTCGCGGCCTACCTGGCCGGTGCGATCGGCACCGGCACGCTGATGGCGGTCTTCCTGTCCAACTCCGGCGGCGCGTGGGACAACGCGAAGAAGCTGGTGGAGGACGGGTCGTACGGCGGCAAGGGCTCCGAGGCGCATGCCGCCACGGTCATCGGCGACACCGTCGGTGACCCGTTCAAGGACACCGCCGGCCCGGCGATCAACCCGCTGCTCAAGGTGATGAACCTGGTCTCACTGCTGATCGCTCCGGCCGTGGTGACCTGGAGCTACGGCAGTGACGCGAACCCGGCTCTGCGGATCGGCGTCGCGGTCCTCGCGGTGCTGATCGTGACCGCCGCGGTGGTCTGGAGCAAGCGCAAGCCGATCTCGATGGGTGACGACAGCTCCACGGCGGCCGCCGCCGGTGCCGCCGACACCGGCCGGGCGGTGCAGGACGCCCGTACGTCCGAGACGAGCCGGATCAAGGACAACGTCTGATTTTCCCGTCCGAGCAGCACGAAAGGCACCCGGTTCGCCGGGTGCCTTTCGCTTGGGGCGGCAGCAAGACTCGATCGAGGCGTGTGGACTGTCCGCCGGTAGTCGTACCCTGCTTCCATGCGCGCGGTCCGACCGATCTCCCTGACTCTCGTCCTGGTGCTCGCCGCACCGCTGACCGCCTGCTCCAGCAAGCCCGGCGCGCAGGCCTGGGCGGCGGTGGTCTGCACCACGCTCAGTCCCTGGCGCAGCGAGATCGACACGCTGACCAGCCGCACCCAGCAGCAGATGACCGCGGAGACCACACCCTTCCAAGCGAAGGAGAACCTGGCGAGGCTCTTCGACGGCGCCGCGACGGCGAGCGAGACGGCACGGGCCGGGGTGGAGAAGGCAGGTGTCCCCGACGTGACGAACGGGGAGGCCATCGCCGACGGCTTCCTCAGTTCACTCGCCGGCATCCGGGACGCGTACGGCCATGCGCGCAACGGCATCCAGGCGCTCGCCACGAATCCGCCGACCAACTTCTACACCGAGGTCGGCAAGGTCGTGGAGCAGCTGTCCGTGGAATACCGGCGCAGCGACCTGGACACCACGAACCTGGAGTCGGTGGAGCTGAGACAGGCCTTCGACTCCCTACCCGAATGCCAGTGACCCGATGAGCGAGACCGGCTGGCCGCTGATCCCGCGCGAGGTGCTGCCTCCGCCGGTCCCGGTGGCGAAGAGGGCGGTTCCGCGGAGCGCACCCGCGAGCGCGGCCGGCCGCCAGCTGTCGATGTTCGGCGCGGAGACGACCGAGCCCTCACCCGCCGACCTCGCCGGTCTGCTGGCCGGTCCCGGCCGTCTGGGCCGGATGGGCGGCACGGCCCGCGTGACGGTCCGGGTGGATGCGGCCTGGCGGGTGCACGTCCTGGTCAGCGAGCTGGTCACCCGCGGCCTCACGGCCTCGTGGGAGCCGATCGAGACCCACGATGTCGTACGGGTGAACGAGCCGGCCGACGCTGATGAGGCGATCGTCACGCCGGAACACCCGTCGACGGACGACGTGCCGGGCCCCACGGAGCCACCCGGCGGCCCCGAGGACGACGCCCCGTCCGACGGTGACGCAGCCGACAGTGACCCGGCCGACAGTGGCCCGTCCGACAGTGAGCCGGACGCGACTGCCGGGGATGAGGATCACACCCCGGAGCCACCCCGCCAGTTCTTCGAGGTGCGTACCGCGTACTCCCGGAGGTTGAACGGTCTTGCCCGGGCCTGGCCGGAGGCATCCGCACAGCTCTTCCTCTCCGGCCCGCGGCTGCGGCTCTGGGTGGCCGCCGCGGGCGCCCCGCGGCCCGGCGGCTGGATGCTCGGACTGGACCCCGGGAAGGACCGGCACGCGGTGGAAGCCGCACTGGTCCGGGCCGGTCTGGCGGGCCGGGTGTCGGATGACGGACGGCGATACCTGATCTCCGGCGCCAAGCGGCTGCGCCGGCTCGCTGAACTGGTCGGAGAACGTCCGGCCGCGGCACCGGAGGAATTCTGGCCCGGCGGCATGGTCGCGTGATCTTCCTGGATTGTGTCCGACATTACAGTCACTTCCCGGTGTACGGTGTCGCGGTCAGACGCATGCGGTGGCCGGACCGTTACCATCCGACTGCGGGGTGACCCGGGAATGTGGGCTTGTCCGGCGCGTTACGTTGAACGTCTGTGCTCCGCCGGACGGGGCAGGGAGCATTGAAGGTCAATAAGGAGTGCCGTGCCGAGTGAAACCAGGACGACCCGTCTGGTCATCGTCGAGTCCCCGTCGAAGGCCAAGACGATCGCCGGTTACCTGGGCCCCGACTATCTGGTCGAGGCCTCCGTCGGCCATATCCGCGATCTGCCGCGCAACGCCGACGAGGTGCCCGAGGAGTTCAAGGGCCAGCCGTGGGCACGGCTCGGCGTCGACGTCGACAACGGCTTCCACGCTCTCTATGTGATCTCCGAGGGCCGCAGGCAGCAGGTGGCCAAGCTGAAGCGGCTGGCCAAGGAGGTCGACGAGATCCTCCTCGCCACCGATGAGGACCGCGAGGGCGAGGCCATCGCCTGGCACCTGGTCGAGACGATCAAGCCCAAGGTCCCGATCAAGCGGATGGTCTTCCACGAGATCACCAAGCCGGCCATCCAGGCCGCGGTGGCCAACCCTCGTGACATCGACCGCTCGCTCGTGGACGCGCAGGAGGCCCGCCGCATCCTGGACCGGCTGTACGGCTACGAGGTGAGCCCGGTCCTGTGGAAGAAGGTGATGCGCGGCCTCTCGGCAGGCCGTGTGCAGTCGGTCGCCACCCGCATCGTCGTCGAGCGTGAGCGCCAGCGGATGGCGTTCCGCTCCGCCGAGTACTGGGACATCCAGGCCCACCTGGCCGTACAGGGCCAGGTCGAGGGGCCGCGCGCCTTCCAGGCCACGCTGATCGCGCTGGACGGCGACCGGATCGCCACCGGCAAGGACTTCGAGCCGACCACCGGGCAGCTCAAGGCCGGTTCCACCACGGTGCAGCTGGACGGCGACGGCGCCCGCGGGCTGGCCGCGCGGCTGGAGGGCCGCCCGTTCACCGTCACCCGGGTCGAGGAGAAGCCGTACCGCCGCCGGCCGTACGCGCCGTTCATCACCTCCACGCTTCAGCAGGAAGCGGCCCGCAAGATGCGCTACTCCTCGCAGCAGACGATGCGCACCGCGCAGAGCCTGTACGAGAAGGGCTACATCACCTACATGCGTACGGACTCGGTGAACCTCTCCGAGACCGCGGTCGCCGCCGCCCGCCGGCAGATCGCCGAGCTCTACGGCGCGAACAACGTGCCGCCGCAGCCGCGCAAGTACACGACCAAGGCCAAGGGCGCGCAGGAGGCGCACGAGGCGATCCGCCCGGCCGGGGACAACTTCCGTACCCCCGGTGAGGTGGCCAAGGAGCTGAGCAGCGACGAGTTCCGGCTGTACGAGCTGATCTGGCGGCGGACGATCGCGTCGCAGATGACCGACGCGATCGGTAACTCGATCAGTGTCCGGATCCGCGCGGTCTCGACGGCGAACGAGGAGGCCGACTTCGCCGCCTCCGGCAAGACGATCACCGACCCCGGCTTCCTGCGTGCCTACGTGGAGTCCTCGGACGACGAGAACGCCGAGGCCGAGGATGCCGAACGCCGCCTGCCGAACCTGGTGAAGGACCAGCCGCTGACCGCCGACGCGCTGAACGCGACCGGTCACCACACCTCGCCGCCGCCGCGGTACACGGAGGCGTCGCTGGTCAAGGCGCTCGAGGAGCTCGGCATCGGCCGCCCCTCCACGTACTCGTCGATCATGCAGACGATCCAGGACCGCGGCTATGTCGAGAAGCGCGGCCAGGCGATGATCCCGTCGTTCCTGGCGTTCGCGGTGATCGGCCTGCTCGAGGGGCACTATCCGCGGCTGGTGGACTACAACTTCACCGCCGCCATGGAGGGCCAGCTCGACGACATCGCGGCCGGTGACGGCACCCAGCTCGCGTTCCTGACCTCCTTCTACTTCGGCAGCCAGGACGCCGGGGCGGACGCCGAGATCGCCAGGGCCGGTGGCCTGAAGAAGATGGTGACCGAGAACCTCAGCGCGATCGACGCCCGCGAGGTCAACTCGATCCCGCTCTTCGTCGACGAGGAGAACCGCCGGGTCGTCGTCCGGGTCGGCAAGTTCGGCCCCTACCTGCAGCGCAGGGTGGTCGACGCCGGCGACGACGCCCCCGAGGACAAGGCGTCGCTGCCGGACGGCATCGCCCCCGACGAGCTGACTCCCGAGCGGGTCGAAGAACTCTTCCTGGCCGGCAACGGCGACCGGGTGCTGGGCCAGGACCCGGCCACCGGCGACGAGGTCACCGTGAAATCGGGACGGTTCGGGCCGTACGTCTCGGCCGGCGAGCGCAAGTCGTCGCTGTTCAAGAGCCAGTCGCCGCAGACGCTCACCCTGGAGGAGGCGCTCGACCTGCTCAAACTGCCGCGGGTGGTCGGTAAGGACGCCGACGGCAACGAGATCGTGGCGCGTAACGGCAAGTTCGGGCCGTACATCTCCCGGGAGAAGGACTCGCGCTCGCTGGCCAGCGAGGACCAGCTGCTCACGATCACTCTGGAGGAGGCTCTCGCGCTGCTCGCGCAGCCGAAGACCCGCCAGGCCCGGACCGCCAAGCCGCCGCTGCGTGAGCTGGGTCCCGACCCGGTCAGCCAGAAGCCGCTAGTGGTCAAGGAGGGCCGGTTCGGCGCCTACGTGACCGACGGGGAGTTCAACGCCACACTCCGCCGCGATCAGACGCCGGAGGAGCTCACCCTGGAGCAGGCCTCCCAGATGATCGCCGACAAGCGGGCCAAGGGGCCGGTGGCGAAGAAGACCGCGCCTCGGAAGGCCCCGGCCAAGAAGGCCACCGCGAAGGCCGCCGCGGGCGAGGACGGCGCGACGCCGGCCAAGAAGGCGCCGGCCAAGCGGGCGGTGGCCGCGAAGAAGACGACGGCCGCCAAGACGACCGCCGCCAAGAAGGCCGCACCGGCGAAGCGGGCCGCTCCGCGCAAGGCGACCACCGCCGCCGAGTAGAACCCAGCTGGCTCTCACCGCTGTCTCAGTCATGCTGAGACAGCGGTGAGAGCCAGCCGGTTCGGGGTTCAGGGACCGAGGACGCGGTTCAGGTAGTCGTTGGTGAAGACCCGGTTCGGGTCGAGGCGATCCCGTACGGCGAGGAAGTCGTCGAAGCGGGGGTACGCGCCACGCAGCGACTCCGCGTCCCGGTAGTGCAGCTTCCCCCAGTGCGGCCGCCCGTCCAGCGCCGAGCAGACCTCCTCGACGGCCCGGAAGTACGGCTCGTACGGGACGCCGATGTACTGGTGCACCGCGATGTAGGCGGACTCGCGCCCGTACCCGTGCGACAGCCACACGTCGTCGGCTCCGGTGAACCGCACCTCGACCGGGAACTGCACCCGGAACGGCAGCCGGTCGAAGATCTTGGGGAGCGCGTCGAGGACCTCGGGCAGGGCGGCGCGCGGTACCTCGTACTCCATCTCGGTGAATTTGACCCTGCGGCTGGAGCAGAAGACCTCGTGGGAGGGCCCGGTGTAGGTGCGCGGGCTCAAGGCGCGGGCCGAGACGGCGCTGATCGTGGGAACGACAGCCGGGAAGCGCCGCCCGAGCGCGCAGACGCCCTGCCAGACGGTGTTGGACAGGAATTCGTCGTCGAACCAGCCGCGGAACCGTGACAGCGGCTTGTCGTCGGTGGGAACCCGCCGGTTGCGCTTCACCGACGCCCGGTCGGTGTAGGGGTACCAGAAGAACTCGACGTGATCGTTCTCCGGCAGCCACTCGTCGAGCCCGGCCAGCACGTCGGTGAGCGGCATCGGCCGTTCATCGGCGAGCAGGGTGAACGCCGGCACGGATCGCAGGGTGACCTCGACAAGGACGCCGAGCGCACCGAGCCCGAGCCGCACGGCCGGGAAGTCCGGGTCCCCGATGGTGTGACGCTCCACTTTGCCGCCGGCGGTGACCATCGTCACCGCCTCGACGCAGGACGCCAGCGTGGAGTGGCCGAGTCCGGTGCCGTGCGTGCCGGTGGAGATGGCCCCGGCGACGGTCTGCGCGTCGATGTCGCCGAGATTGGGCATGGCCAGGCCATGCCTGGCCAGCAGCGCGTTCAGGGCGGACAGGGTCATTCCGGCCTGGACGGTGACGAGCGGGCCGTCCACCGCGACCAGCCCGTTGAGCCGGTGCACGAACATCCGGCGATCGTCGGCGACCGCGATGGCGGTGAACGAGTGGCCGCTGCCGACCACCTTTATCCGGTGCCCGCTTTCCACGGCCTGATTCACTTGAGCGGCTACCTCGTCGACGGTGCCGGGGGTCAGGACCTCGGCGATCGACTCCTGATTGCGTCCCCAGTTGGCCCAACGGCGGGCGTTGACGGGCGTAGTCATTCCGGCCTTTGTCCTCCGTCCGAGCGGACACCGTGACCCGGCGTCCCGTCGATGCGCCTCGCTCGTTGATCCGAGTAACGTTCCTTTTTAATACTGCTGAGAGGGAGTGGCGACGCGTGTCGACACCAACCGTCAGCACCGGACCGCTGAGGCGGGTTCCGGTGCAGGGCAGAAGCGTTGCCCGGGTGCAACGCATGCTCGACGCATGCGCTGAGCTGGTGGACGAGGTCGGTTATGAGGGCTTGACCACGACGCTGCTCGCCGAGCGCGCCGAGGTCGCCATCGGCTCGGTCTACCAGTTCTTCCCGGACAAGCGAGCCATCGTCCAGGCGCTTGCGCTGCGCAACATGGACGCGTACCTGCAGAGTCTTTCCGACCGTTTCGCCAGTGAGGTGTTCACCCATTGGTGGGACGCGGTCGATGCGGCGATCGACGCCTACATTCACATGCACCGCAGCGTGCCGGGTTTCCGGACGCTGCACTTCGGTGATGTGGTCGACCTGCATCTGCTGGACTCCGACCGGGACAACAACGCGGTCATCGCGGAGCGTCTGGCCGAGCTGCTGATCGAGCAGTTCAAGCTCTCCGACCGGGGCCGGCTGAGGTTCGCGCTGCAGATCTCGGTCGAGGCCGCGGACGCGCTGATCAAGCTGGCGTTCCGCCGCGACAACGGTGGCGACGAATCCGTCCTCACCGAGGCGAAAGCTTTGATAAGAGAATATCTGCACCGGCACGTCTCGGCCTGAGACCGGTTCATCCGAGAAAAGCACGGCCTTCTCCGCGGTACGTGAGAGCCGGCGCGCTCGTCTCGCCGTCGACCAGTTGCAACTCGTTGACGTGCTCGCACAGCTCGCCGGCCTTGGCATGCCGGAACCACACCCGGTCGCCCGGGCGCAGCTGCTCGGCGGCGGCGCCCATCAGCGGTGTCTGCACCTCGCCGGCTCCCTCGTCCGGCTTGAACCGCAGGCCCTCCGGCAGCCATGGCACCGGCAGACGTGACGGCTCGGCGGCGCCGGAGGCGACCCAGCCACCGCCGAGCACCGTGGCGATCCGCGGCGCTGGGCGGCGCACCACGCTCAGGGCGAAGAACGCCGCCGGGGTGGGCCGCCAGCTGCGGTAACCGTCGAACAGGGCGGGCCCGTAAAGACCCGAACCCGCGGTCACCTCGGTGACCGCGGGATCGCCGCTGGTTGCCGAGAGGCTCCCGGTGCCGCCCCCGTTCACGAATTCGAGGTCGGCGTGCTCCCGGACCGCACGGACGGCGGCCGCCCGCCGGGTGAGCAGCTCGGGGAAGGCACGGCTCTGCATCAGCCGGATGGCCCGCGCCCGCAGCGCCTGTCCGGGCGGATCGTCACCGACGCCGGCGATGTGCGCCTCGTAACACATCAGCCCGACCAGGCGGAAACCCTTGCGGCTGGTCACTGTCCTGGCCAGGGCACCGGCCTGGGCGGCGGAATGCACCGGCGAACGACGCACACCCACGTGCAACGGACCGGCGGGACGCCAGGACGCATCAAGATCAATACAGAGGCGTACGGCCGGACGCCCCTCCGGCGAGGTGATGTGGTCCACGAGGTCGAGCTGCGACGGATGGTCCACCATGAGGGTCACGGCGGCGGCCAGGTCCGCGTCGGCGCTGAGTTCGGCAAGTGCGGCACGATCGGCCGTGGGGTACGCCACCAGGACGTCATCGGTCACGCCGGAGCGCACCAGCCAGATCGCCTCGGGCAGTGTGTAGGCCATCACGCCGTGCCAGCCGGGCCGTGCCAGTACCCGTTCCAGCAGCGTGCGGCAGCGGACCGATTTGCTCGCCACCCGGATCGGCTTGCCGGCCGCCCGGGCGCTCAGGTGCTCCGCGTTGTCGTCGAAGGCGGCCAGGTCGATCACCGCGACGGGGGTCTCCAGATGATCGGTGACCCGGTCGAGCCGCCGGCGCAGGGCGATGCGGTCAGTGAGCACGCGAGCACGGTATCCCGTGACACGGGTAACACGAAAGACATTCATCTCTGCTCCACCCGATCGTGCTTGCCCCTCACACGTGGGGATGGCCGGTTACAGTGCTCCGAGCACTGACCACGGGAGGTAGGGCCATCAACACCGACACGCAGCAGGACGCGGCGCCCGTTGACCTCTCCGGTGTGGCGGCGTTGCGCTCGGTCCTGCGCCTGCGCGGCTTCCGGCGCCTCTGGCTGGTGCTGGCGGCCGCCTCCTTCGGCGACTGGATCGGCATCCTCGCGACCGCCCTGTTCGCGTCCGCCCAGTTCGAGAACACCGCGGCCCAGGGCGCCGCGTTCGGTGGCACCATCGCCGTACGCCTGCTCCCCGCCCTTGTCCTCGGGCCGATTGCGGGCGTTCTCGCCGACCGGTTCGACCGCCGCTACACGATGGTGATCGTCGACCTCCTGCGATTCGTCATCTACGGATCGATCCCGCTCGCCCCCGTCTTCGGCGCGACCCCGGCCCAGACCGTCGCCTGGGCCACCATCGCCACCCTCATCGGTGAGGCGATCACACTGATCTGGATCCCGGCCAAGGAGGCCGCGGTTCCCAACCTGATCCCGAAGTCGCAGATCGAGATCTCCAACCAGCTCACGCTGATCACCACCTACGGCGTCACGCCGATCCTCGCGGCGCTCACGCTCTCCGCGCTGACAGCCGGGGTCCAGCAGTCCGGTGTCTCGTTGCCCAGCTGGGCACAGCCGGTGCAGATCGCCCTCTACATCAACGCGTTCTCCCGCCTGGCCACCGCGCTCGTCGTCTTCTTCGGCATCAAGGAGATCGGCGGCAAGAGCGAGGAACGGCAGCGGGCCGCCCAGCAGAGCATGACCCACCAGTTCCTCGACGGCTGGAAGTACCTGGGCAGCACCCCGCTGGTCCGCGGCCTGGTGCTGGGCATCTTCGGCGCTTTCGCGGCCGGCGGTGTGGTGATCGGCGCGGCCCGCACCTTCGCCTACTCACTGGGTGCCGGTGAGGCCGCGTTCTCCCTGCTGTTCGGCTTCATCTTCATGGGCCTGGCACTCGGCATCGGTCTCGGCCCGATGATCGTCAAGGAGCTGTCCCGGCGCCGCTGGTTCGGTATGAGCATCGTGCTGGCCAGCGGTTCCGTCATGTTCCTCGGCTTCGCGTTCCACCTCTCCATGGCGTTGATCGGAGCCCTGATGGTGGGTGCCGGCGCGGGCATGGCGTTCCTGGCCGGCACCACCCTGCTCTACGGCGAGATCGAGGACGCCGTACGGGGGCGGGTCTTCGCCGTCGTGCAGATCGGCGTCCGCACCGTGCTGCTGCTGGCCATCACCCTGGCCGGGGTGCTCGTCGGCCTCGGCAGCTCCCGCCGGGTCCAGTTCGGGCCGATCGGCTTCGACGTCTCCTCCACCCGGATCCTGCTGCTCGTCGCCGGCGCGATCGGGATCTGGGTCGGCATCGGCGCCTTCCGGCAGATGGACGACAAACGGGGCGTGCCCGTGCTGGCCGACCTGATCGGGTCACTGCGCGGCCGGCCACTGTCACCGCCGGAGGAGTTCGCCCGCTCCGGGCTGTTCATCGTCTTCGAGGGCGGCGAGGGCGCCGGCAAGTCGACGCAGGTCAACCGGCTCGCCGACGCGCTCAAGGCGGAGGGTCGCGACGTGGTCGTCACCCGCGAGCCGGGAGCCACCGACATCGGCGCCCGGATCCGCGGGCTGGTGCTCGACCGGGACTCCACCGAGGCGCCGTCACCGCGGGCGGAGGCGCTGCTCTACGCCGCCGACCGGGCACACCACGTCGCCACGGTGGTCCGGCCGGCCCTGACCCGCGGTGCCGTCGTGATCAGCGATCGGTACGTCGACTCCTCGCTGGCCTACCAGGGCGCCGGGCGTACCCTGCCGGTCCAGGAAGTCTCCTGGCTCTCCGCCTGGGCCACCGGCGGCCTCAAGCCCGACCTCGTCGTCCTGCTCGACGTGGACCCCGGCGTCGGGCTGACCCGGGTCGACTCCCGCGGCGCCGGCACCGACCGGCTGGAGAGCGAGTCCCGGGCCTTCCACGAGCGGGTCCGTTACGCCTTTCTCGACCTGGCCGCGTCCGACCCCAAGCGGTACCTGGTACTCGACGCGTCCCGCCCGGTCGACGAGATCGCCGACGCGGTCACTCAGCGGTTGTCCAGTTTGCTCAGCCCGGCCGAGACGCCCGTCACCTGAAGAATCGCAGCGGGACGGCGGCGGCCATCGCGGCCATCCCGGCGTCGTTCGGGTGCAGGTGGTCTCCGCTGTCGTAGGTAGCGGCCAGCCGCTCGGGGTCGGCGGTGTCGCGGACTGCCGCGTCGAAATCGATCACCCCGTCGTACTCGCCCGAGGTTCGGATCCAGCGGTTCAGGGCGGACCGCTTCCGCTCGTTCTCCGGGTTGAAGAAGCCCAGGGTGTCGCCCTTGAACGGCAGGATTGTCGCACCGTACGCCCTGTGTCCCGCCTGCCGTGCCCGGGTGATCAGCTGCCGGTGCCCCCAGATCAGGTCGTCCGCCCCGACCGTCTCGCTCAACGGCGCGACCGTACCCGGGTGACCGAGATCGTTCACGCCGAGCAGCACCACCAGGTGGGTGGCACCGGGCTGGGCCACCACATCCCGGTCGAACCGTCGCAGGGCGCTCTGTGCGAAGTACGCCGCGAACGTCTCGGCCGGGCTGCCCGGCGCGGGGTTCGGGTCGTGCAGCAGCCGGTTGCCGGCGACCCCCACGTTGGCCACCCCGCGCCGGATCCCCGCGGCCCGGAACCGGGCGGCCAGCAGGTCGGGCCAGCGGTGGTTCGCGTTCGTCGCGGTGTTGGCCCCGTTGGTGATCGAGTCGCCGAGCGTGACGACCGCGCCCGCGCCGGCCTGCACGCTCACGCCGGACAGGAACGGGTTCTGCGTGATCGTGCCGGCCGGGGTGATGTGCGCGTCCCCGGTGACGTTGCCCGCGGCGAACACGTTCTCCTGGAAGGCGAACGCCGCAAGCGTGGTGACCGGGGTGCGTTCCGGCAGGTAGATGCTGATCACCAGATCGGCACCGGCCGGCACCGTCAGCCGGACCGGGTCACTGACCAGCGGCGCACCGGCCGGTACGGTCACCGACTCGCGTCCGCCGAAGGTGACCCGCCGATCGGTTCCCGGGCGGGCGTCGGTGCTGGCGCCAGCACCGGCCCGGATCGCCACGTGCACCTCGCCGACACGCAGGCCGGTGGCACCGAACTCGTTGGTCAGGCGGAGCCGGAGCCGGTCGCCGCCGAGGCTGGTGTGCACCACCTGCCGGACGGTCTGGCCGGTCAGCTCGAGTGGGGGTCCGGGCGGGACGGTCGTGGGCGCCGCGGCCCACGTCGCGGTCCAGCCGTCGTCACGGCCACCCGCGTACGCCGGAGCAGGAAAGGCAGCGGCGGTGACCGCGGCACCGGAAGCCAGCGCCAGGACCTCGCGGCGAGTTGACATGCGAACTCCGAAATTTTCGGAAACAGGACGATCGGGCTCCCGTAACGTATGGTCACCCTGATCGCCTCGTCAAGCATCGATGCATGCTGCTGAACGAACCGAGTCACTGCACGTTTGTCTATGTCAACGTGTTGACCGCGCACGCCGTCTGTGGTTAGCGTCTCACCGGACATCGGATCTTGAATCGGAACTTCCGGGCCGGGGTCTCGGCCGTGCCGGTACCGTCCGCCGGCACGGCCGCACCGTCACCCTTTCCAGAGGGTGACCATCATCGCCTCCAGGGCGATCTGCGGCTTCACGTTCCGGTCGATCGCGTCACGGCAGGTGAGCACCGCCTCCAGGCGGCGCAGTGTGCTCTCCGGTGACCACTTCTCCGCTGCCGCGGCCGACACCGCCGCCAGATCACCGTGCACCACCGGGACCGGCGCCCGCATCGAGGTGACCAGCACGTCCCGGTAGAAACCGATCAGGTCCTGAAGCGCCCGGTCCAACGCGTCCCGCTGCGCTCGGGTGGCCCGCAGTTTCTGATTGCGCTCCAGCTCCTTCAGCTGGCCGGCGGCTCCCCGCATCGCCGTGGTCGCCCCCCGGCCGGTGCCGCCCGCGCCGAGCGCCCGCTCCAGCGCCGCCCGCTCCGCCACGTCCAGCTCGGCGACCGCGTTCGCCGCCTCCAGTTTCGTGGCCGTCTCCAGTTTCGCCGCGACGTCGAAACAGGCCCCGATGTTGGAGAGCTTGCGCGGCACGGAGAGAACCTCCTCGCGGCGGATCCGTGCCTCCGGATCGGCGGCCAGCTGACGCGCCCGCTCCACGTCACCCTGCGACGCGGCGGCCGCCCACCCCGCCTGCTCCGGCGCGATGCCGAACCGCTGGACCAGGAAGTCGGCGACCGCCGACGAAGGTGGCTGACGCAGCGACACCAGGCGGCACCGGGACCGGATCGTCACCAGGATGTCGTCCGGATGGACCGACGGCGTGCACAGCAGGAAGACCGTCCGCGGTGCCGGCTCCTCGATCGCCTTGAGCAGCGCGTTGCTGGCTCGCTCGTGGAGCCGGTCGGCCGCCTCGATGATCACCACCTGCCACCGGCCGCCGGTCGGTGCGCTCGCCGACCGCAGCACCACCGCGCGCGTCTCCTCGGTCTTGATGGTCAGACCCTCGGTCGTCACCACCTGCACATCGGCATGGGTACCGGTCAGCGTGGTGTGGCAGCCATGGCACTCACCGCAGCCCGCGCCGTCCCGCACGCACTGCAGCGCCGCGGCGAAGACCCGTGCCGCGACCGTGCGCCGCGACCCGGGTGGACCCGTGAAAATCCACGCATGGGTCATGCCACCACCGTCCGGCTCGCCGGCCACGATGCGGGCGGCCGCGGCGGCGGCCCGGCGCAGAGTCTCGGCCGGCTCGTCCTGGCCGACCAGCTCCGAGAAGACGTCTTGGTGACTCACCCGACGATGGTATGGCGAGCCGCCTACAGAAACCGCCACCGGTTCGAGTTGATCACTCAAGGTAGTCCCTTCGTGTCGTTCAGGTGACGCTGCGTACTGCCGCCCCTGGTTATCCACAGGGGACGGACAGCCGTAGCGACGCGGTCACCCGAGGGGGTACGGTCTCAACCCGGAACGCGACGGCGACATGACGCGCGGTGAGGAGCCATGGATGGCCCGCGAGATCGACGAGGCGTGGATCGACGAGGCGATCAACCGATATCGGCACATCGAGGAGCTACGTGCCGACTTCGATAAAGCGGTGGCCGCGCACACCGTCTCGGTGCACTCGCCGGACCAGTCGATCGAAGTGGTCGTCACCGCTGCGGGAGACATTGTGGACGTGCGGATGCACGGCGGCCTGCACCATCGTCAGCCGGCCGAGTTCGCCCGGGAGATCCGTTCCGTCGTGACCAGTGCGGCCGAGGCCGCACGGTGGGCGCGGGAGAAATTGCACGCTGAGGTGTTCGGATCGTTCCGCACGCTGGAGGAGCACTGACGTGGACCGAGTCGCCGACCAGATCGACCATGCCGCCGCGGCGCTGGCCATCATGGACCGACGGGTGCCAGAGCTGGTCCCAGGAGCCGCCGACTTCGGCGCCGACGATGCCGGCCGCCCCGGGCGGATCGGCCGTGCCCTCTACGCCGGCTGGTCGGCGGTGCTCGCCGCCCGCGCCCGCGAGGCCGCCGACGCCTCCGCCAAGCTGAGCGAGATGGCCCACTCCGTCCGGGCCGGAGCCCGGGACTACAACGAGACCGACGACCTGGTCCGCCGCAGACTTCAGCGAGGCGTGTGATGGGCCGGCCGGACCAGCTGGACCAGCTGCTGGCCGCCGCGACGCCGTTGCTGAGCCGCGTCGACGAGGCCCTGTCCGGCGTCGGGGCACCCGGCGGCCACGACGTCTGGCGAGAGCTGCGCCGGGTGCGCCTGCTCCCCGGTGACGCGGCCCGGGCGGTCGCCGCCCTGCACCCGGCGGCCATCCGGGACGCCACCGTCGAGCTGCGTGCGGACGCCCGCGCCTACGCTGACCTGGCCGACGCGTTACCGCTGGCCGGCGGCTGGTCCGGAGAGGCCGCCGAAGCGTACGAACAGGCCCGCCGAGGCGCCGCCGAACACCTCAACGGCGGCCCCGACAGCCTGGGCAGCCGGATGGAGGCGACCGCCGACCTGGCCGACGCCCTGACCGGTTGGATGCTGCGAGCACGCGGCGACCTGGCAGCCACCCTGGCGGAGGTGATGCTCTCCACCGAGGCGATGAACCTCCTGGCCGACGACCACCCACCCACGGGCCGTGCGGCCGCGGCAGCGACGATCGGCGCCCGCCTCCTCCAAACCGTCGCCGACAGCTACGACGAGGCCGAGGCCCTGATGGCCGGCGCCACGCACCTGCAGTCCCCGCTGACCGTCTGACTCCCAGTCCGGCCACGCCAGCCGGGCCGCGTCAGCCCGACCACGCCACGCCAGCCACGCCACGCCAGCCACGCCACGCCAGCCACGCCACGCCAGTCACGCCACGCCAGTCACGCCACGCCAGTCACGCCACGCCAGCCCGGCCACGCCAGCCACGCCACGCCAGCCCGGCCACGCCAGCCACGCCACGCCAGCCCGGCCACGCCAGCCCGGCCACACCAGCCCGGCCACACCAGCCCGGCCACACCGCGCCACGCCAGCTGGCCGCCGCCGCGCGGCCATGCCCGCCGGCCGCTCTAACTCAGCCACGCCTGGCATCGGTGCCGGGCGTGGCGGGGCCGCGTCGGGCCGCCACGTCATCGCAACGGGCCCGACGTGGCCTCATTTGGACTGACCTCCGCCCAGCGGTCCCGCGTCAGGACATATTGGGATGCGGGATAGGCGAGTTCGAGCGCCCGCCGCTGGTCAGGGTTCATTTCGGCGGCGGCGGCTTGTCAGGGCGATCGCGCAAGCACCGCCGATGATCAGGCCTACTCCGGTGATCAGCAGCGGGACGAGGCCGGGGCCGGTGATCGGCAGTCCCGCCGCGCCGGACCCGGGGCCGGCCGGAGAGACACCCTGGTTGGCGGAACCGCCCTGCTGAGCCCCACCATGCTGAGCCCCACCTTGCTGAGCCGAACCGCCTTGCTGAGCCCCGCCCTGCTGAGCCGAACCGCCTTGCTGAGCCCCGCCCTGCTGAGCCGAACCGCCCTGCCGGGACGCAGTGCCACCGCCTTGCCGGCCGGCGATGCCGTTGGGCGCCACGGCTGCGGCTTCGAGCATGCCGATCCCGAAATCGGCGACCAGACCGGACGGCGCGCCGTCCGCCTTGTCCACATTGCGCCGCACGGTGACCCGGATGGCGGTCGCGCGGGCCGCGATCGCGTTGCCCTTGGTCGCCTGGCGTACGTCGCCGAGTCCGATTCGGAGGGTCGCGCCCGGCTTGTCACCCGAATCGGGGGTGTGTTCGAGTTCGCCGATACGAGGCAGACCGGTGACCTTCGGCAGCGGAATGTCGCTGATCGGGTCCAGTCGTGGCGGCAACGACTCGAGCGGGCGCATGTCATCACTGAGCGTGATGTCAAGGTAGTCACCGGGTGTGCTGAGCCGGGTCTGTCTGCCGTTCTTGCCGGAGATCTCCACGACGGCGGGCTGGTAATCGACCCGGCTCTTGCCGCGCGCGGTCATGCTGACGCGCAGCTCCGGGGCTCGCAGCACGCGGATTCGAACCTCGTTGTCGGCCAGGCTGATCCGGCCCGCGGTGATCGTCGCGGACGCCACCGACTGCGGTTCGCCTCCGCGCCTGCGCAGGGCGGTGCCGCTGCGGCTGGCGATCTTCTCGGGTACGCGGACGAGCGCCGCACCGCCTCCGCCGGCGATGGTGGCCCGGCTGATCTCGGCCGTTGCCGAGGACGTGTCGCCGGTGGCGTTTCCGCAGGCCATGGCGGGTGCCCAGATCGCGCGGGCGCTGAGTTTGCCGGCGCCCACCTTCATCGGCCCGTACTTCTTCGACCCGGTCCGTCGCGTGTTCGCCCTCGGGCTGACCGGGGGCGCCTGCTGGACCACCAGTTCGTCACGTTCCTTCGAGCCGGCGACCTTCCCGTTCAGCAGACGTGCCGCTCCGGCCGAGTTGACCGGCCCGTCGGAGATCAGTACGCTGCGTGCCTCCCCGAGTCCCACGCCGCCGACGACCGGGTCGGCCCCGCCGCCACCCTGTCCGCCGCTCGCCCGCTCGAACGCGGGCAATGTCCGGGCATCGTGCGCAGTCCCGGAGTCCGCCCCGATGGCGAGCCCTGCCAGCGCATCGGCCGCAGTGGACCTGTCGATGACGGTAGAAGATCCAGCATCCCCGAGGCCCGAAGAGCCGGTGCCACCACTGGTCACCCCGGCGCTGGGGCCTGTCCCGCTGATCGCGGTGCCGCCGCCTGTCCCGCCGGTCCCCGAACCGCCGCCGGTACCGGCGATCCCCATGCGGTCGCCGGCTCCGCGAGTTGCCGAGCCGCTCCCGATACCGCTGGTCCCGGAGGTGCCGCCCGTTCCGGAGGTGCCGCCCGCCCCGGAGGGTCCCAGCTGGTCGCCGGTCTCGGATCCGCCCGCGGTTCCACCGGTCCCCGGCGCGCCACCCGTGCTGGCCGAGCCAGGTCCGCCGACGGCGGAGGGAGATCCTGCCGTACCCGGGCGACCGGGAGATCCGGACCCGCCGCCACCAGCGCTCGGCCCGGACGCGGTGCCGGCTTTCGCCGTACCGGAGGATTTCTTGGTGCCGGGGGAGGGGGAAGCCGAATCGCCGGCCTTGTTCTCCGCCGGCCTCCGATTCGTGATCTTGGCGGCCGGACCGAGGTCGAGCCGATCGATGTGGAGCAGCTCGGCGCCGGACTGTGCGGCATAGTGCTGAGGCCGATCGCAGGTCGGCGCCGCCGCGAGGGCCGACATCGAGGCCGGTGCCGCGAAGGCCGGGGCCGGGGCGGTCAGCGTGCCCGCCAACCCGAGTGCTACGACGCCGGCGGCCACCGAGCGGGCGGGAGTCATGTCAGGTCCTTTCGAGGCGTGGAGCGTCTACGGGACTGGCCAACGACGGTCGATTGGGCCGGTTGCGCGGCATCTATGCGACAACCCTCGCGGGTAGTTCAAATCCGGCATTTGGTGCGGCTTGCCAATCGTCGTAGGGTTGGTCGCATGGGCATGCTGTGCGCGGTCAGCTTCAACCGGTACGGCCGCCTCTACTACCTCGATCCGGCCGGTTTCACCCCGGCCGTCGGCGACCGTGTGCTGGTGCCGACCGACGACGGACCCGAGGTGGCGGAGTGCGTCTGGGCGCCGCAATGGGTCGACGAGGACACCTCGGGTTTCCCCAAGGTCGCCGGGCTGGCGGACGACACCGATGTGCGCCGCGACGAGACGCTGCGCAAACGGAAAGCGGAGGCGAAAGTCGCCGCCAAGAAGCTGATCAAGGCACACGAGCTGCCGATGAAGGTCGTCGCCGTCGACCACGTGCTGGACTCGCCCGGTAACGGCGGCGCGCGCACGACGATCTATTTCACGGCACCGCACCGTGTCGACTTCCGATCACTGGTCCGCGACCTCGGCGCCACCCTGCACTGCCGGGTTGAGCTGCGCCAGCTCTCCGCCCGCGACTCGGCCCGGGTCCAAGGCGGCATCGGATCGTGCGGCCGTGACCTGTGCTGCGCCACCTTCCTGACCGATTTTGAACCGGTCACCATCCGCATGGCGAAAGATCAGGACTTGCCGCTCAACCCTCTGCGCATCTCCGGAGCGTGCGGGCGGCTGATGTGCTGCCTCAAGTACGAGCACCCGCTCTACCAGCAGTTCCAGGCCTCGGCTCCGTCGATCGGCTCCCGCGTCACGACCCCGGAGGGTGACGGACGCGTGGTGGCGCACAGCGTTCCCAAGGACTCGGTCGTCGTCCGCCTCGACGCCGACGGGTCCCGCTGCTCGTGCAGCCGGGCCTCGGTCTGCGCCCCGCGCCAGGCTCACGACACCCACTACAACAGCTGATCAAGACCTTTTCTGGTACGGGCCACAACAGCCCCAACCGCACTCGAACACTCCCGTGCCTGCACCGCGACGCAGGCCCGGCGCGGGGGCCCAACGCGGCCGCCGGACTGCTGCGTGGTCACCAGCTGTCGCGCACCGCTGTCTATTGCGCCCTGAGCCGACGGTGTGACAGCCGGTTCAGGTTGTGGTCAGTTTGGTGACCTGGTCGCGGAGAACGCGGATGGTGTTGTCGAGATAGTCGGTGATGACGGCCATCTCCCGTTCGTCGTAGCGGCTCTGGAACTCGGCCATGGCCCGTCCCAGGTCGGCGAAGATGCCGCCGAGGTCCGGCGTTCTCGACGGATTCGCCACGAGCAGCGTGCGGCGGCGGTCGGCCGGATCGGGCTGTCGTAGCACGTAACCTGCCTTCTCCAGCCGGTCGACGATGCCGGTGAGTGCGGTCGCACCGACCCCGAGCTCAGGCGCCAGGGCCCCGATCGGCATCGGTCCGGCGCGCAGGATGACCCCCAGGGCCTTGTGCTCGGCCGCGCTGAGCCCGAGCCGGCGGGCGACCGCCTCGTGGAAGAGCACGACCGCGGTGCTCAACTCCCACCCGTAATCGCGTGGCACGACCTCACCCCTTTACTTCGCCGCTCTGGATAGTCCATCGTAGTGGAATATCTGGAGGTTGACTTGAAAACGATCGTGCCACTCGGCCGTGCCGCCGCCGCCTGGGCCGGCGGCTTTTACCTGCACCACTTCGCGCTGGTCTTCGGCCTGTCCCTGATCCCGACGCTGCAGCGGTTCGCCGTCGTCCGCTGGGATACGCCGACCGCCGTCTCGATCACCAGCGAAGTCCTGGTGGCGCTGGTCCGCGTTCTGCTCGTCGTGCTCGCCGTACGACTGATGATCCTCGAGACCGGTTTGCCCGGCCGGGTGGCATGGGCCCGGCTGAAAGCCGGAATCGACGCACACCGGGTCGCCTTCTGGGGCCAGTGGGTGCTGCTCGTTGCCGCTTTCGCAGGGTTCGACCTGGTGCCGAACGTGCTGATCGCCACCGTCGTACCGGAGTCAGCGCGGGACCTGGTGACCGCATGGGTCGTGGCCGCGAAGAATCCGACGATCATCGCCTTCACCATGTTGTGGATGATCGGCATCGCCCGCACCCTGATCATCGGCCCCGATCCGGCGCGCGGGGATCAGACGACGTCGACCGGCGGTTCGATGCGGTGAACGTTCAGCGGGGTGCGCGGCCGCAGCCACGACATGTGCGGGTCACCATCGGGGTCGGGCACCCAGCTCTTGCAGATCCGGTCGATGCCGAGAGCGTGGATCGTGAGCGTGCCGTCAGCGCGGACGTGCATCCGCAGGAAACTCTTCGCGTGCTCGACGCCCTGACCCGCGTACAGTTCGTTGAGGTTCACGTCGAAACGGGCAGCGATCAGCAGATAGAGCGCGAGCAACTGGGTGGAGACGAGCGCTACCAACGGGCCGTATGCGAACGCCGCCACAGCCAGCGGGCCGGGCCACGGCCAGTCCCGGAACGGGAACTGCATCCACAACCACGTGCCGCCGACCGCCAGCCCGATCTGGGCCAGACCGTGCGCGGCACCGAGGATCCAGTGGCGGGCCTTCCCGTCCGGCTTGGCGAACAGGACCGTACCCAGCATGATCAGGACCAGCATCAGAACGAGCGGGATGCTGAACAACCGCTGGATGTTGCCGCCCTGGCTGGCCGCGCCGGCCATCGCGAGCATGGTCAGCGTCTGGATGATCCCCAGCATCGTGGCGAACCCGGGATTGCGCCGCGGCACCCGGTAGAAGACTCCCCAGCCCATCCGCCAGGACCTCTTCGGATCCGGGAAGGTCGCCTCCCGCTCGTAACGCCGGCTGCGGCTGCTGCTGCGGGCCAGCGACTCCTTCGGCGGCACCATCAGATGATCCGGCAGGTTCTGGGTGCCGAGCGTGTACGCCCCACCGCCACCGCACGTGATCAGCTCGCGATCGGCGCCCGAGTAACGCGCGTAGTGGTGCAGGTCCCCGGAGACCAGCACCCGCACATGAGCCTGGGTCGGCGCGAGGATGGTCCGGATGAAATAGTCGATCGCGTCGTAGGCATCCGGATTCTGGCGCGCCTTGACCCATGTCGGCGACGGCGTCATCAGGATGATCCGGTCGTCCGGCCCGAGGTGCTCGGCGGCCCGCTCGAAATAGAGCAGCTGCGGGTCGTCGATGTACGCCCCGAACTGCTCGTCCACCGCGAACAGCCACCAGTTGGCCGGGAGCTTGACCGCGAAGTACGACCGCCGCTGCTCGGTCCGCCAGCCGCCGATGTGCCCGTCCTTGCGCCGCGCGAAGAGCCGCAGGAACGCCGTCAGGCCGTCGTACCAGTCATGGTTGCCGGGAAGCGCGAACAACGTGGGCCGCGGCGCCCCTGCCGGAGCCTCCGGCAGGGCGGCGCGGAAGGGTCCCTTCAACCGGTTCTCGTAACCGTCCCCGCTGGCCAGCGGATAGACCTGATCCCCGCCCATCAGCAGGAGCCGGCCACGCGGCAGGCGCTCGCCGTCCACCTCCAGCTCCTCCCGGGCCAGCAGGTAGGCCACCGAGTAGGTGGCGTCGAACCCGTCCCCGAGGTCGGCCACGTAATCCAGCCAGAGATCACCGGTCGCGGTCGCGGAATGATCGAACACGTCGCCGTCGAGCGAGTTCTGCAGCTCCCGCTTGTCGAGGTAGGCCCCGAACAGCACATGCAGAAGGGTCCGCAACCCGGTGCTGAGCAGCAGCAACGGCGCAAGCCAGCCGATCTGCCCTTGCGGGGTGAACCCCAGCTCCTGGGGATCGAGGCTACGTGGCCGATTCGGCACACTCGTCTCGGACTCGGCGGGTCGCTGTCGGGGAACGATGGCCACCGAACGATCCTCCCCCGGTGAGACCGTGTCCGTCTATGCAGTAGAATCAGTCTCGTTGCCGCCTTAGCTCAGTCGGCTAGAGCGACGCACTCGTAATGCGTAGGTCGACGGTTCGATTCCGTCAGGCGGCTCAGAGGGAAGCCCAGGTCAGTGACCTGGGCTTCTTCTATTGATCAGCCCGACGACGGTCCCTCCAGAGGTGCCAGTCCCGCACCCTACTGAGCCGCCCGGTCGCCACGGACCCCTGCCTGGTCCAGTCGTCCAGCGATCGCTGCCGCGCCGCTTCGCGGCTTGCCCTCGGACTACGTGCTCATCGTCGGCGGACTCTGCCGACGAGTGGAGTAGGTCGCCTCGCGTACTCGATACTCGCGGGATGCGCGAAGAGGAGATCTTCCAAGCGATTGCTGACCGCGTGGCCGCCCTCGACTACACCGACGACGTCTTTGTCCGGCCCGGCCACCTCGATGGGGACGGCCGTTGGGTGCTCACTCCGGTGGCCGATGACGTGCGAGGGCTGGAGGAGCGGGGATCACCGGAACACCTTGCCGCACTGGCCGTGGGAGCCGTCGACCCGTTGCCGCCGCTTCAGCCTGCCTCCGCTGAGGCGGTGGAGGACGCCGAACGACGGCTCGGCCACCCGTTGCCACCGTTGCTGCGTCGTCTCTATCTGGAGGTGGCCAACGGCGGCTTCGGCCCCGGTGTGCTCGGTGTCGCCGGCGGCTGCACCGATGACCTGGAGAGGACGGCAGTCGATCGGCTCGACCCACGGGAGCCGTCCGGGCTCTTCCCCGTGGCTTCCTGGGGATGCGCGATCTATTCGTACGTCGATTGCACCGAGCCGTCGGCGATGATGTGGGGCTTCGACCCGAACTCGGGGCTTGCCGAGCAGTCGTTCTTTCCGGAGGGAATTTCGCTGGCCGAGTGGCTGAGCCGCTGGCTCCGGGGCAGCCTCCACCAGCCGATGCTCGTCAGGGATCCGCGAACCGGCGGATGGCGTGGCGTCACTCAGGCCGAACGTGACTGAAGGGATCAACCCGCGGGTCGGAGGACCTGTGTCTGCGCCATGATGATCGCGTGATCCCGCAGCGGTCCTCGTCGATCTGGAAAGTCATCGGGTGCGTGTCGCTGGTCGTGGCCGGCGGACTGCTGCTGTGGCTGCCGTTTCACACGTCCCTGATCCTCGAGGCCTGGAAGGTCGAGCTGAAGGCCACCGGTGTGCCGGCGCAGGCGTTCGTCCATGACCGGATCACGAAGGAGGGCGGCAACCGGGCCAGCGCTTCGACGACGATGTATCTGCGGTATGCGGGCGCGGCGTCGGAGGCCGTGCCGGCCCGTCGCGCCGGCGAGGAGCGGTGGTGAATTCACGAGCCGTTCCAAGCACAAGCGGGACGGCCGGCGCTGAAGTTCCGGAGGGCCGAGCCGGGGTCAGCGGCTCGGTTCGCGCAGTGCCGGGGTCAGGACGATCGACAGCACCAGCAGCATGGCCACCGCGAGCAGGCCGCGGGAGACCGTGAAGTGGTCGCCGAGGAAACCGATCAGCGGCGGCCCGCCCAGGAAGGCGCAGTAGCCGATCGACGCGACGACGCCTACCCGGGCGGATGCCTTCGCGGGTTCGTCGGCGGCGGCGCTCATGCCGACCGGGAAGCCGAGTGAGGCGCCGAGCCCCCAGAGCAGGGCGCCGACGAAGGCGATCGCCGGGTTCGGGCCGAAGACGAAGATCAGCAGACCGGCGAGCCCGGTGACGGCCAGTAGTCGCAGTACCGGTACCCGGCCGTAACGGTCCAGCAGGTTGGGGCCGAACCAGCGGCCTACGGTCATCGCGGCCAGGAACAGCGCGAAGCCGAGGGTGCCGGTGAAGGCCTCGGTGCCCTGGTCGTCGATCAGCGCGATGCTGATCCAGTCGATCCCGGCGCCTTCGGTGAGCGCGAACGCCAGCACGAAGAGGCCGATCAGGAGCGTTCGAGGTTCCTTCCAAGCGGCCAGAGCGCCACCGCCGGACTTGCCCGTCTCGTTCTCGGGTTCGGTCTCGTCGGCCACGAAGCCGCGGACCGCGAGAACCACGGCCACGGTGACGAGCACGCAGGCGATCACCACGTGCTGGGTGACCGGGAGCCCCGCCTTGACGGCGCCGGCGCCGGCGAGTGCGCCCGCGACGGTGCCGACGCTGTAGCCGGCGTGGAACCGGGACATGATCGACCGGCCGAGGCGGCGTTCCACCACGGCGGCCTGGACGTTCATGGCGACGTCCCACGCGCCGGTGGCGAAGCCGTAGACGTAGAGCGCGACGACGACCGGCGCGACCCCGAACTTGTAGCCGACCGCGGTGGCGGCCAGAGCCGCGCCGAGCACGACCGCCATCGTGCCGACCATGGCCCGCGATCCGAAGCGGTGGACCAGGTGGCCGGCCAGGGGCAGCGAGGTGATCGATCCGGCCGCGATGGCGAGCAGCACCAGTCCGAGCTCGGAGGGGGTGAGCCCGAGCTCGTCACGGATCTGCGGGATGCGGGCGGCGAAGCTGGCCATGGCCACGCCGAGGAAGATGAAGGTGACGTAGACCGATCGGGTGGTGGCCCGCAGGTCAGCTGTCTCGACCGTACTCAAACGAGGACTCCGGTGCGACTGTGAGAGCGTTTGCTCTGATCACCGTACCCAGCGCATCAGAGGGGACGACGGGGCCAGGGGGCCCACTGGATCGGTGCGGCGAAACCACCGCGGCGGGCGTCCCGGGCTCCGGCTGCGGACAGCGGCCCCTCCCGGTCGGATTTGACGCCCGCGCCGATCAGCCGGGTCTCGAACCAGGATCCGCTCAGCCCGCGGCGGACCCGTTCCCACAGCCCGCCTTCGACGAGCGCGTCGGCGTGCGTACGCAACTGGTCGGCGAGGATTTTGGGATCCTCGTCGCAGATGCCGCAGAGGCAGGCCGGATACGCCTCGGCCCACCAGCGCCCGAACCGGACCATCAGGCCGCGGTCGGTGAAGTGGATCGCCATCGGTGCGCCGGTGGGCATGCGGGGGATGAGCCGGACGGTCCGCACGAGCGCGTCGTCGAGCCCGAGCGGTTCCTTGCTCTCCCGGCGCTCCACCAGGTAGAGGTCGGTGAGCTCGTCCAGCAGGGATTCGGCCGCCTCGTGCAAGGTGGCGAAGCGGTCGGTCTCGGTGGCACCCGGTTTGCCGTCCACCACTGCAGTATGCCGCGCTCGGCCCGCGACGTCCGGGTGCACCGGAGGAAGGAGAGTCATCAGGAACTGAAGGTTCCCGCCTTGACTCCGGTCAGGAACGACTCCCACTGCTCCTCAGTGAAGCGGAGGGGTGCGATGTCGAGGTCCTTGGAGTCGCGGACCAGCAACCGGTCCCCGACTCGGGCCACCTCGACGCAGGTGCCGGTCGAACATCTTCCGCTCCGACGCCACTGCAGCACTTCCGTCGCTTTGATCATGTTGTGTGCACCTCCGTGACGGTTCGGAATCCACGTTAAGCGAATGGACCGGACCTGACCGGGCACGAACATGAATGAAACAGAGAAAATGCCGCTTACCTCACTCGTTGAGTGGTATGCGGCGTTGAATTGTAGCTATTTAAGTATTATGCGAGTATTTTGGGCCGTCCCGCTCCACGAAACCGATCGCGGAGCGGGCGGACCTGACGACTTTAGAAGCGGAACTCGCCCGCAGCCACACCCTCGACGAAGGCGTCCCACTCTTCCTGCGTAAAGCTGAGGGCCGCAGCCTCAGGGTTTTTCGAGTCGCGAATAAGGTACTGCTCCTCCACTTTAGCGACTTCGACACAGGTCGACGTTCCGCAACGGCTGCTCTTACGCCATGCGGGCACGTTCATCTCTTCCATCGGGGACCTTTCAAGGATTCTTCTGGTGTTGTTGGTTATGTATGTCGCTACCGGGGCTGCCGGTCCGTATCGGCCCGCTCCAGATCCTTTATTCGCCGCTCGATGAATTGAATCGTGTCCGCCTCATCCGCGGCCTCCTGCCAGACCCGGTCCCATCGCGCGCGATGTTTCGCGGCCGTCCCCTGGTCTTCGATCATTTCGTCGCCGAGACCGGTCTCCCGGTACAGCACTTCCCCTTCGCCGAGCTTGAGCAGGTCGAAGCTGGCGTTGTTCGTCACCGAGGCGTCGAGCGAGAAGGGCACCATCCGCACTCGGATGGAGCCGTCCTCGCTGTGTTTCCTCAGGTCACGTAGTTGCGCGGCGAAGACCGCCGGGCCGCCGACGGTACGACGGAGCACCGACTCGTCGACCATGAGCAGGATCTGCACTTCGCTGGACCGGGCGAGCAGTGCCTCACGACGCTTCTTCCTGGCCTCGATGCGCCACCTGCGTTGTTCCTCGGACAGCTCGTCCTCGTACCGGGCCATCAGCGCGGTCGCGTAGTCCGGCGTCTGCAGAGGACCGGGTATGTAATAAATGGAGTACGAGCGGATCTCTGATGCGTCACCTTCGTACTCGATCAGTTTACGCAGATCGTCGGTGAGGGTGTCGCGGAATTCGGGGGCCTGGTACCACGCTTTTTGCTGTCGCGTGCGTGCGATGCGCGCGGCGGCCAGCAAATCGGCGGCGACCGTCTTGTCCTTGATTCCGAGATAGGCCAGCAGAGGCCGCAGGTCGTTCGTGGAGATGCTGACATCCCCGTTCTCGATCCTGATGACCTTGCTGTGCGACCACTCCATCGCCTCGGCGACTTGAACTTGGGTGAGTTTTGCTCGCTCGCGCGCTTCACGGAGCGCGAGACGTACGCGCCGGCGCGCGATCGTCGGCGAGTCACCCTCAGTCATGAGTCCTTCATCGTCGAAGTGTGCGGTGACGTCCTGTAGCGGCTGAACTCCACTCCGCCACCTCGCTGACTGCCAGGTAGCAACCAGCGAGGTCGCGGACATCCTATTACTGTCCTATCAGAACGACGGGTGCAAGGTGCGGTTTTGATCAATTCGCAATCTCACCCGAGAGGTCCTCATGAAACCCCAGCTCAGGCGGCTGCCAGGCCAGCACCCCAGGAGGTGCGGCGCCGGTCCTCCATGGCCCGCCGCAGCGCCCGGCCGACCTGGTTGAAAACTCGTGCGTCCGGTGAGGAGTAGAGCACCACGGCGGTTCCCCGGTATTGCGCGTGCAGCTCCCAGCGGCCCGGCTCGCGCCACATCATGGCTACGGCGGGTATTGCCAGACCCAGGAAGACGAGAACGTAGACCGCCGGATCGGGGAGCAGGAGCCAGCCGGCGGCTGCCGCGGCCAGGGCGACGACAGCGAACGCGGGAGCGTAGGGACGGACTCGGGCCGGTGCCTGCACCAGGCCCACGTTGCGGAGATCCGGAATGGCGAAGACCTGCGGTGCGGTGGTGGGGTGCCAGACGAACCGATCGTCGGACACCAGAGCGTCCGGCCCGCGATAGTAGATCCGTGTGCGCATGGCGAACTCCTCTTCGCAGATTCTTGCGAGAGGGAAGGAGCGGGGCCACCATTGGCGCGAGAGACCCGTTCCCGCCTCGCTCGTGTCGCAACGAACGAAGTCGCAGAGGTGGACAACGGCTCCCGTTTGCCGCCGGGAGCCGTTGTTTGTCTCTCCCTCCAACTCCGCCCTTTGTTGCCCTACTAGCAGTGAAGCACGCCACCCAGCAGACCGCCATCACTCAACCTGCCATGTTGCAGATTGCGTACAAGCTGTGGGAGGTTCGAGTAGGCGCCCATCGGCGGCCGCCTACGTGTTTGCGCCCGGAGGTCACCGGGTAGGCCAAGCCCCGATGCCCTTACGAACCTGTATTCGCGCAGGTGGGAAGGCGATAACGGAATGGAAAGCCGATTGAGTGTCGCCGGTCAGGCGGTGCAGCCCATTCTCGTGATGTTCCCGCTCGGGCTGTTCGCGATGGCCGTTATGTTCGATATGGCGGATTTGCTCGGGGGTCCTAGCATCCTCGGTGCGCTGGCTTACTGGAACATCGTGGCCGGCCTGGTCGGCGGCGCGCTGGCAGCAGTGGCCGGAGCCGTCGACGTGATGTTCACCCGCCGCTCGCAGGACCGCCGCCTCGGAGCGCTGCGCAGCCTGATCAACATGGGCGTGCTCGTGGTGTTCGCGGTGATCGCGATGCTGCGGGTCCAGGCTGACGACCGGGTCGTCAGTGGTGGCGTGTTCACCGTCGAACTGCTCGCCCTCGGGCTGGCGGGGTTCGGCGCCTGGTTCGGCGGCGAAGTCGCCAATGGCCGGCCACCGGCCTTCGCCCGCGCCGCGGTCGGGAACCGGAACTTCTGAGCACCGCTCCAGCAGCGTCACCGACGGCCGGGCCCCGGAAGTGGGCCCGGCCGTCGTCTCGGCTCTGGCGGTCTTCACCGGGCTCGCCACCGTGGCGTCCGTCGAACAGCCAGAAGATCAAGGTCACCCGGCCGGGCACCTGGATGGTCGTCTACGCCGGCAGCAGCATCCGGCAGCCGCGGACCAGGTTCGACGGGGTCAAGGTCAAGTAGCCGGGTCCGATGCCACCGCCGCACTCACTGCCCGGTACGGGCCCCGGCGGTGGCGTTCCACTCGTCGTCGGCGGCCTTCTTCAGGGCCATGCCGTGTTCGCCGTCGTAGCGCAGGAACTTCGGCAGAGCCGCGGCCAGCGCCAGAGTGCCGGCCACACAGAGCACGCCGCCGACCCAGATCGAACCGGCCACCCCCAGGCCGGTACGCGCCATCGCACCGGCCCGGAGCTGACCCAGCAACGGGCCGGTGGTGTACGAGAGCATCTCGATGCCGGCCAGGCGCCCACGCAGGTGGTCGGGGATCGTCTGGTTCCAGATGATCATGCGGAACAGGCCGGAGACCATGTCCGCCGCGCCCGCGAAGGCCAGGCAGAACAGGGTGAGCCAGAGAGTGTCCGACAGGCCCACGCCGACGATGCCGACACCCCACAGGGCCGCTGCGATCAGGACCATGAGGCCGTGCCGATGCACCCGCGCGGTCCAGCCGGAGCCGATCGTGGCCAGCAGCGAACCGACCGCCGGAGCGGCGTAGAGCAGGCCCAGAACCCTGGGGCCGCCCAGGTCGTCGGCGAGGAACGGGTACAACGCGGACGGCATGCCGAAGAACATCGCGTTGATGTCGACCAGGTAGGTGCCGAGCAGTTCGGGACGCGATCTCGCGTACTTCAGGCCGGTGACCACGCTCTTCATCGACGGACGGTCGGCGGCCACCGGTGGTGGCACCGCCTTGACCAGGGTCAGGCAGATGAGTGACGCGGCGAAGGTGAGCAGATCGAACGCGTACACCCAGGCCAGGTCGAAACTGGCGAGCAGGATGCCGGCCAGCGGCATGCCGGCGAGCTGGGCGAACTGCATGCTGAGCGACTGCAGCGACATGGTGGCCGGCAGTTCCTCCGGCTTCACCAGCCGGGGGACCATCGCCTGCAGGGCCGGACGCTGCAGGCCGGCCACCGCGGCGGTCAGGAACGCGGCGACGTAGAGCAGCCACAGTTGCGGCTCGTCGGAGAGCGAGTTGATCAGCAGGATGCCGCAGATGACGGCGAGCGCGGCCTCGCTTCCCCAGACCAGCAGCCGGCGGTCGATGTAGTCGGCCAGGGCGCCGCCCACGAACGACATGAAGATCAGCGGCAGCAGTTCGCAGACACCGATCAGGCCGACCATCAGCGGGTCTTCGGTCAGTTTCGCCACCTGGTACGGGATGGTGACGTAACTGATGAACGACCCGAACGCGGTCACCAGACCGGCGATGAACACGAGCCGGAAGTCCCGGGAGGTGCGTAACGGGGACAGGTCCAGGCTCAGCCGGCGCTTACTACTCACGAAGGGCCATCCTGCCCCAGCGGGCCGGACGGCGCACCGCGATTTAGCCCACCCTTACTTCATCACCAGGATGCCCGTCTCGCGGAAGGTGGCGAGGTCGGCCAGCGCCTCGTCGATGACGAACGACTTCTGGCCGGGCAGCGCGTCCAGCGGGAAGAAACCGGCGTCCACGCTCTCCTCGGTCTGCCGGACCAGCTCGCCCTCCCAGGAGTTCACCACGAACGTCATCAACACCTGCTGGTACGTGTGCGCGTACTCGTTGGTGTAGGTGTAGGCGGTGTAGAACGCGTACGGCGTCAGGGAGGTGGCCCGCAGGCCGGTCTCCTCCCACAACTCGCGGACGGCGCACTGCTCCATGCTCTCGCCGAGCTCCATGGCGCCGGCCGGGATCGCCCAGCGGTGGTTGTCCGACCGCTGGATGAGCAAGAGCCGGCCTTGTTCGTCGAGAACCACCGTGCGCGCGCCGACGAAGAAGATCGTGTCGGTGTCACCGACGCTCGCCCGCACCCGGCCCAGATAGGACTCCGCCCACGTCAGCGCCATCGGGACACCCCGCATCCAAGACCCATGGAAGAAGCCTAGTCATGCTGACTTCTTCGTGGCTTTCGTGGCGGTAGTGGTCTTCCTCGCGCTCGTGGCCTTCTTCGCGGCGGTGGCCTTCTTGGCAGCGGTCGTCTTCTTCGCGGTGGGGGCGGCCTTCTTCGCCGGTGTGCTCTTCGCGGCTGCTCCGTCCGTACCCGATGAAGGGCTTTCGCCTCTCGCCTGTTTGGCGCGTTCGACGGATGCCTTGAGTGCCGCCATCAGGTCGATGGCCGCCGCCGGCGCCTCCTCGGCCTCCTCCGGCTGAACCACCTCCCGGCCCTCCACCTTGGCGTCGATGACCTCCTGCAACGCGGCCCGGTAGTTGTCGGTGAACTCCTCCGGTTTGAAGCTGCCGGCCATCGAGTCGATGAGGGAACTGGCCATCGCGAGTTCGGCCGGTCGGGTCTCGATGTCGTCGTCGAGGAAGCCGAACTCGGGCGTGCGCACCTCGTCGGGCCACATCATGGTGTTGAGGACCAGCACGTCGTCGCGGACGCGCAGGGTGGCGAGCTGCTCCCGTTGCCGGATCGCGATCTTGACGATGGCGACCCGGTCGGCGTCCCGGAGGGCGTCTCGCAGCAGCACGTACGGTTTCGCCGCCTGACCCTCGGGTTCCAGGTAGTAGGCCTTCGCGAAGAGGATCGGGTCGATCTGCTCGGACGGCACGAATTCCAGCACGTCAATGGCCCGGGACGTGCTCAGGGGCAGCTCGGCGAAATCCTCATCGGTCAAGATCACCATTTCCCCGCCGCCGATGTCGTACCCCTTGGCGATGTCGTCGTAGCTCACCACCTCGCCGTCGACCGAGCAGGTGCGCTGATATTTGATCCGGCCCCCGTCGGTGCGGTGCACCTGGTGGAAGCGGATGTCCTTCTCCTCGGTCGCCGAATAGAGCTTGACGGCGATCGACACCAGACCGAATGAGACAGCGCCCTTCCAGATCGCTCGCATGACCTCAGAATGGCATCACTGAGACGCCTGCGTAAGGTGATTGCTTTTGCCTATGGTGATCGAGTGCCGGGACCTCCACTGACGCCGATGCTCGCGACCGCGGGCGATCTGCCGGTGGGCGCCGACTGGAGCTACGAGTTCAAGTGGGACGGCGTCCGGGTTCTCGCACTGTTCACCGGCGGGCCGCCCGCCCTGTTCGCGCGTTCCGGAGCGGTGGTCACCGCCGCCTACCCCGAGGTCGCCGGCCTGCACCTGCCGGAGGGGACGCTGCTCGACGGCGAGATGGTGGTCCTCGACGCGGCCGGCCGTCCCTCGTTCACCGCCCTGGCCGAGCGGATGCACGTCCGCGACAAGAACCGGGCGGCCAAGCTGGCGATCACCGCGCCGGTCACCTACATGGTCTTCGACCTGCTCTTTCACGACGGCATGGACTACACCGGGCTGCCGTACCTGGCCCGGCGCGAACGTCTCGAGGAACTCGGCCTGGCCGGTACGCACTGGATGGTGCCGCCGTCGTTCGGCGACGGGGCGGCCACCGCGGCGGCCGCCCGGGAGAACCAGCTCGAGGGCGTGATGGCCAAACGCTCCGACTCGGTCTACCTGCCCGGACTCCGGTCCCCGGACTGGGTGAAGGTCAAGTTCGACCGGACCGGCGACTACGTGATCGGCGGCTGGCGGCCCGGCGCCCGCAAACTCGGCGGACTCCTGATCGGCGTGCCCACGCCGGACGGCCTGGCCTTCCGCGGCCGGGTCGGCGGTGGCATCGGCGCGGCCGCGGAGAGGGACCTCCTCTCGCGGCTGGCGCCGCTCGCGTCGGCCGAGTCGCCTTTCGCTCCCGGTGCGGTGCCCCGCGAGGATTCCCGGGGAGCACATTGGGTACGTCCGGAGCTGGTGGCCGAGATCAGGTACGGCAACCAGACACCCGACCGCCGTCTGCGCTTCCCCCGCTTCCTGCGGCTGCGTGACGACAAGTCGCCCGCGGAGTGTGCCGACGATGCCTCGTGACCGGATCCCGGTGGCCATCGAGGGCCGTGACCTCGAGCTCTCCAACCTGGACAAGGTCATGTACCCGGCGGCCGGCTTCACCAAGGGCGAGGTGATCGACTACTACACCCGGATCTCCGCGGTCATGCTGCCGCACCTGAGGAATCGCGCCGTCACCCGGATCCGCTATCCCAACGGCGTCGACGAGGCGCACTTCTTCGAGAAGAACAAACCGGCGGGTACGCCTACGTGGGTGCGCCTGGAGACCCTACCGGTGCCCGGCTCGACCAAGAGCCGGGAGACCATCGAGTTCGTGGTCGTCGACGAGCTCCCCACGCTGGTCTGGCTGGCCAACCTGGCAGCGATCGAGCTGCACACCCCCCAGTGGCGGATCGGTGCCGGCCCGGACCTGCTCGTCGTCGACCTGGACCCGGGTGCGCCGGCCTCGTTGAAGGAGTGCTGCGCCGTGGCCGTCCTGGTGCGGGACCGGTTGGCCGCCTCCGGCATCGACGCGTACCCGAAGACCTCGGGGAAGAAGGGCATGCAGCTGTGCTGCCCGATCTCGGGAACCCAGCCGGCCGACGTCGTCTCGGCCTTCGCGCGGTCGGTGGCCGAGGAACTGGCCGCGATGGTGCCCGGCTCGATCACCGCCAAGATGGCCAAGCAGTTGCGGCCCGGGAAGGTCTTCATCGACTGGAGCCAGAACAACGCGGCCAAGACCACGGTGACGCCGTACTCCCTGCGGGCGGGCTCCGTGCCGACCGCCTCGACCCCGCTGACCTGGGACGAGGTCATCGCCATGGCGACCGGCGAGATGCCGGCCGTGCAGTTCTCGGCGGCTGAGGTGCTGGAGCGGGTCTCCGAGCTGGGCGATCTGCTCGTCGGCCTCATGCAGCCGGGGCCGGCGGTCCCCGAATAGCGTTCGACCTGGGTGGGCCAGACTGTGAGGTGTGAGGGTTCCCGCGTACCGGCGCATCGCCGCTGATCTGGCCGACAAGATCCGGGAAGGGACCTACCGGCCGGGTGACGCCCTGCCGGCGCAGCGCGACCTGAGCGCTCGGTACGGCGTCACGCTGATGACCCTGCGCCAGGCACTTCAGCAACTCCGCGACGAGGGACTGATCGTCCAGCAGGCCGGCCGCGGCACGTTCATCGCGCCGGTGCAGGCCGCCTACCGGGTCGACACACTGCGCAGCTTCGTCGAGGACCTCCGTGAGCAGGGCCACGACGTCACCACCGAGGTGCTGTCCGTCTCGCTGCAGTCCGAGCCGGAGACCGGGCACCCGGCGCTGCGGCTGGAGCGGCTCCGGTCACTCGGCGGACGCCCGGTGATCCACCAGACGTCGTGGGTGCCGGAGCCGCACGGCTCCCGGGTCCACGGGGAGACCTTTTGGCTCACCTCGCTCTACGCGGCGCTCGCCGAGGCGGGGGTGACCATTGTGCGGGCCTCGGAACGGATCGTTCCGGGCCTGCTCGAGGAGCCCATCGCCGGACATCTCCAGCGGCCGGCCGGCGGGGCGGTGTTCGTCAGTGAGCGCACCACCTTCGCGATGGACGACAAGCCGGTGGTCTTCGACCGGGCCGTCATCCTCGGCGACCTCATGGAGATCCGCGCGGAGCGGGCAGCCACCCGCCTGTCCCTGCGGTGGAGATCGACGTAGTCGGTCACATGCTCACGTCCGACACCGTACTGGCCGTGGTCAGCAGGCCCGCGTTGCTCGTGCTGCTCACGATCAGCGCGATCCTGGCCTGGCCGCTCGGCCGGCTCGTCAGCCCGGACAGGCGCCGGCTCGGGGCACTCTTCGTGTTCACGCTCGGTGCCGTTCTGGCGGCAACCACCACGACCGGAGCGTGGCGGCCGTCGGCGGCGCTCATCCCGGCCTACCTGGACGGATTCGGCGATCCGGCGTACCTCGTCGGGGGTTTCGCCGGAAGCCGGGAGAAGATCGCCAACCTCGGCCTGTTCCTGCCGCTGGGCCTGCTGGCCGGGGTGCTCCGGCGACGGTATGCCGCCGCCCTTGTGCTGCTCGCCGCCCTGACCTTCACGATCGAGCTGTGGCAGGCCTTCATCGGCCGCGGCGGTGACGCGGTCGACGTCGTCCACAACACGGTGGGCGCGCTGCTGGGTCTCGGCCTGGCGAAGCTCGTCCACCCGCGACGGAGCCGCACGGTGCACGACGGGCTCTGAGCCTTGGCGGCGGCTCGCTCGATCAGGAAGGCGTCGATCGTGGCCTGCTCCTCCGGGCTGAAGGCGTCCCGGGGGATCGGAAGCTGGGTCAGGCCGTGCTTCGCCATCCAGGCGTGACGTTGCGGTTTGATCCAGGCCATGCCGGACCAGCTCAGGTTCACCTCGCTGGTCGTGGTCCGGATCCGGATCCCGGTGCCGTCGAGTTCGTAGCGCGTCACCCCGCCCGCCTGGTGCCGCTGCGGATACCAGGACACCAGGGCGAGCAATTCCGGGAACACCAGACAGAACCCGAGTCCGAACAGCAGGAACCGGGGAGAGTATGGCACTCAGTCGATCTTGGGGAGTGGCGGGCCGAGCACGTCGTCGGCGTCGACGATCTTGTAGGCGTAGCCCTGCTCGGCCAGGAAACGCTGACGGTGCGCCGCGTATTCGGTGTCGATGGTGTCCCGGGAGACCACCGTGTAGAAGTGTGCCTGCCGGCCGTCTCCCTTCGGGCGCAGCACCCGGCCCAGACGCTGGGCTTCCTCCTGCCGGGAACCGAACGTGCCGGACACCTGGATCGCGACCGCGGCCTCCGGCAGGTCGATGGAGAAGTTGCCGACCTTCGACAGCACCAGCGTCCGGAGGGAACCGTCCCGGAACGCGTCGAACAGCCGCTCCCGTTCCTTGTTCGTCGTCGAACCCTGCACGATCGGGGCGTTCAGGAACTCGCCCAGCTCGTGCAGCTGGTCCAGGAACCCACCGATCACGAGCACCTGCTCACCCGGGTGCCGTTCGACAAGCGCCTTGACCACGGGAAGCTTGGTCCGGGCGGTCGCAGCGACCCGGTAACGCTCCTCGGCCTCGGTCACCGCGTACGCCATGCGCTCCGCGTCGGTCAGCGTCACCCGGACCTCGACACACTCGGCCGGAGCGATCCAGCCCTGCGACTCGATGTCCTTCCACGGGGCGTCGTAGCGTTTCGGGCCGATCAGTGAGAACACGTCACCCTCGCGGCCGTCCTCCCGCACCAGGGTCGCGGTCAGACCGAGCCGGCGGCGGGCCTGCAGGTCGGCAGTGAACCGGAAGATCGGCGCCGGCAGGAGGTGCACCTCGTCGTAGATGACCAGGCCCCAGTCCCGCGCGCCGAACAGGTCCAGATGCGTGAACGCCCCGCCCCGGCGGGCCGTCAGCACCTGGTAGGTCGCGATCGTGACCGGCCGGATCTCCTTGCGCTCCCCGCTGTACTCCCCGATCTCCTCCTCGGTCAGCGTGGTGCGGGCCAGCAGCTCCCGCTTCCACTGCCGGCCGGCGACCGTGTTGGTCACCAGGATCAGCGTGGTCGCCTTTGCCGTCGCCATGGCCGCGGCGCCGACCAGCGTCTTCCCGGCACCGCACGGAAGCACGACGACGCCGGAGCCACCGGCCCAGAAACCATCGACGGCCTCCTGCTGGTACGACCGGAGCGTCCAGCCGTCCTCGGCGAGATCGATCTCGTGCGCCTCACCGTCGACGTAACCGGCCAGGTCCTCAGCCGGCCAGCCCAGCTTCAGCAGTGCCTGCTTGAGCCGGCCCCGCTCGGAGCCGTGCACCGCGATCGTCTCGTCGTCGAGGCGGGCGCCGAGCATGCCGGCCAGCTTCTTCGACTTCGCCACCTCGACCAGCACGATCTTGTCGAGCCCGCGCAGGACGAGCCCGTGCACCGGGTCGTTGAGCAACTGCAGACGGCCGTAGCGATCCATCGTCTCGGCGACGTCCACCAGCAGCGCATGCGGAACCGGGTAGCGCGAAAACTTGATCAGCGAGTCCACCACGCTCTCCGCGTCATGGCCGGCGGCCCGTGAATTCCACAGGCCCAGCGGTGTCAGCCGATAGGTGTGCACATGCTCTGGCGAACGCTCCAGCTCAGCGAACGGCGCAATCGCCATCCGGCATGCCTGGGCGTCCGGGTGATCCACCTCCAGAAGGAGGGTCTTGTCCGACTGCACGATCAGTGGTCCGCCGCTCACTCGCACACCCTCCGAAGGCCGAAAAGACGACCCTCAAGTGTGCCACGAAATTTCTTTACAACCTTTCGGGTCTCTCGCGCGTCGGACTTAACGGCCGGGTCGTGCGTCGAATACGGGGGCGCACGACCCGGCAAAGATCACTACTTGTCGGCGACGAGCGCGGTGAGCCCGCCCAGCTCGTCGAAAGCGGCCCGTTCCGTCGCGGTGTCGGCGTCTTGCCCGATCAGCACTTCGGCGATCAGTCTCGCCTTGCCTTCGTCGATGCCACGATGCACGAGTAGCTTCGCAGCGCTGTCACGCACGCCTTCCGCGCGGCCCTCGGCGTGGAGCTCATCGGCCCAAACCAGGTCGTTGCTGCTGTCGGTGGACATGCCGGCCTCCCTCAAGGCTCTCTCGACATCTTCTCGCTTCATCACGATGGCGGCAAAGGCCAGCGTGGTCATGGTGAGGTCCCGGGCGAGGGACTTCGATTCGACCGATGTGGCGGCCCGCAGGATCGTGGCGAGCCGCGTCTCCCGTTCCTTGCCCTCGCGGGCTCCAGCGAGCATCGCCCACGGCGCGGTGAGCGGGTCGGCAATCGCCTTCGCTGGATCCAGGTCTCGGGCGTAGTGCGTCTCGAATGCGAAGACGAGGTTCGGCGGTTCGTCGATTCGGCTCGGTGATGTGCCCTCGCCGAGGACTATGACGTGCTGCTCGATTCGTTTTCCGGAGCAGGCAGGTTCCACGCGGAGCAGACTGCGGTAGATCAGCATCCGATCGGCCATCGTGGGGTCGGCACGTCGCTGGAACTCCAGATGGAGCACCTCGTCGTCCCCCGACAGGACCAGATCGGCGTTTCGCCGGTCGGCGTGGACCTCAGCAAGATTGAGCTCGGTGGCTCCCGCCTTGGCATCGACTGGTACAGCGATCTCGAACATCCGGCCGAACAAGGCCGGATTGACGTTGACGATGCGTTTGGTGACTACGTCGTACTGATTGGCTGCAGGTGCTATTGCACTGCCTCCCCGTTGAGAAGCAAACGACTAGATGGCCAAAGACTACTGTCATCAGCCATCTAGTCGCAAGCCATCTGCTAGGGCGACTACTCCTCGGGCACGGCGGCGGTTATCCGGTGCAGGGCGAAGGTGTGCAGGCTCTCGCCCCGCTCGTCCTCGGCCCGCAGGTAACCGGCGGACATCGAGACCGGGCGTACCAGCCGGGACAGGGTGGCGCCGTGTGAGTCGACGTAACCGACCCAGACGCGGACCTTGTCCCGGACCGCCTGCTGGAGCACCGCCATCGCCTGGGTGTGCTGCTGAACGGCGGTGAGCCCGGGGATCGCCTGGCCGTGCGCGGCCCGGACGGTGACCGGCGCGCGGCGGGCGGCCCGGGTGGCGATGTCGCCGCGCCGTAGCTGCTCGACCACCCCGGCCAGGCGCGGGCCGATCAGCACCGGGCCGGCCGGCTCGGCGGTCCGCGGCGAGCGGGTCGGTGCGCGTCTGGCTTTCGGCCTGGTCAGGACGGTGGCACCGCCGGCGTCCTCGGCGACCGGCGCGTAGCCGGCCTCGCGCAGCGCACCGAGCAGCCGGGTCACCGGTCGTGGGCTGACCAGCACCGTGGGCGCGATCCGCCGCAGGTCCAGGCCGGTCACGCGTTTGTCGGCGACGACCTCGGCGAGCAGTGCCTCGTCGTCGCTGCGCAGGTAGGAGCCTGCCGAGCCGCTGCGCAGGCCGCCGTGCCGCCGGGCGGCGTCGTCGATCAGGTACGTCAGTGTCTGCGGCACCGGGGTGCGGGACCGGCGCTGGAACAACTCGTGCAGGTCGGCGGCCTGGTAGCCGATGTCGAAGGCGCGACGGACGCTGGCCGGGGTGACCCGGAAGACGCTGGCCGACTCGGGGTCGGCGAGAACGTCGAGTTCGCCGGCCAGCTCGGGTTCGGGCGGTCCGGGAACGATCACGGTCAGGTCGGCCTGCAGCAGGATGTGGTCGACCGGTGCGGGCAGCAACTGGTCGAGGGCGCGGACCGCATCGGCGTGGGCGTCCTCCGGATGCAGTCCCAGCGGGTCGCTGTCGTGCGGCCCGCCGTCGGCCAGCAGCAGCCGGGCGTACGAGGTGAGCGCTCCCAGCCCGGTGACGCCGAGCAGGGCCGCTCCGGTGTACGCGTCGGTGTGCACCGCCTCCCGGCCGCGGGCCCGCCGGGGCGCCTGCCAGGCGAGCAGCGCCAGCAGGTCGTCGAGGCCGGGGGCGGCGCCGGGTTCGAGTTCGGCGAGCGCGCCCAGGATTTCCCGGCGGGCCAGCGGTGACCCGGCCCGTTCGGCGTCCGGTGCGAGGGCGTTGATGGGCCGGTCCCGTTCGTCGCGGCGGCCGACGAGTCCGGGCTGCCGGGTCATGGCGAGCCAGGCGCGGGCGAGGGCGGCCCAGCGGTGGGCGAGGCCGGTGGCGCGCCACAGGTCGTACGCCCCGGTGGGTAGGAAGACGTCCTGGGACGGGCCGATCTCGGCCTCGCCGAGCAGCCCGGCCGCGTACGCCGTCTCGATCAGCAGCGCCGCACCGGCCTCGTCGATGCCGGCCGCCTTGGCCAGGCGTTTCAGGTCTCGCACGCCGAGCCCGCCGGTGCGCAGGACCGGGGCCGGCTCGGTGGCGAGGGCTTCGAGCAGGCTCTCGGTGGCCCGGACCGCCTCCATGGTCTGTCCGGCGCCGGCCGAGTCGGCGGACCGGGGACCGCGGGACGGGCCGTCCGGGACCGGCGGCCGCGGGCGGAGCACACCGAGCGGGCCGGTCTCCCGGCGCAGCAGCATGCCGACCTCGCGGGGCAGTTCGACGAGTTCGCCGTCGGCGCGGGGTGCCCGGCCGGCCTCCGAGACCGGCACGAGCACGTGCTGTTCGACGAGCCAGCGCACGGGTTCGGCGACGGAGTCGCGGGTGAGGGCCCCGATCGGGGGACCCGCGGCGAGCCGGTCGAGGACGGCACGGGCGCCGGGCGGGGCGGCCAGGACGGTACGGCGCAGCCGCGCCCGGTCGGCGCAGAGGGCGGCGGACTGCGGGTCCAGGAAGTCGGCGGGGCGGCCGAGTCCGGCCGGGTAGGGGGAGGTGACCTCGTCGACGGCGCCGACCACCTGCAGCCCTTCCGGCGGCCCGTGCAGCAGGAACCGGTCCCGGAGCCGGTCGATCGCCGCCCGGACGTCGTCGCCGGAGATGCCCGGGGTCAGCTCCAGAATGGCGTCGACCGAGGTCAGCGCGGTGTCGGCGGCCCGGCTCAGGCGGGCCGCGTCGAGGATGGCGAGGGTGAACTCGTCGAGGCCGTCCAGACAGCGGGCGACCGAGTTACGGGACTGTGCGCGTACGGCGAGAGCCGAGATGTCGGCCGGCACCGGGATGACGAGATCGGGGCGCAGCTGAATGAGCGCGCCCAGAGCCTCGTCGGGGAGCGACCGAAGTTGATCGGCGAATGTGGTGGCCATCGTCTTCAACGCTAACGTTCATGGGACGATGGTGGTGGGTCCGGGCGTGGCCGGACCTTCGATCTGAGGAGGACCGAAAGTGGCGAAGGCCAAGCTGCCGGGCACCAATGTGTCGACGGGGGAGCACTCTGTTGGACCGCGTGGTGTGGACATGAAGGGCCGGATGCACGTCTCCGAGCTCATCTCCGACCGTGCCGCGGCCCCGTCCCCCTTCGGCGACGACCAGACGTTCCCTCTTCCGGTGGAGAGCCTGACCTACCGGGCCTCCCACGGTCAGGGTGACTGACGCTCCAGCGGTCGGATTCGACCTGGACATGACCCTGATCGACTCCCGTCCGGGTATCCGGGAGGCGTATCGGGCGCTCACCGCCGCGACCGGCGTCTTCGTGGACGCCGATCTCGCCGTGTCCCGGCTCGGTCCGCCGTTGCGGACCGAGCTGAGGCACTGGTTCCCGGAGGACCGGGTGGAGGAGGCGGTCACCACCTATCGCGCTCTCTACCGGGAGCTGGCGATCACACCGAGCCTGCCGCTCCCGGGCGCCGCCGAGACGCTCGAGGCGGTACGCGCGGCTGGTCTGCGGATCGTGGTGGTGACCTCGAAACTGGGCCGGCTGGCCCGTTTGCACCTCGACCACCTGGGAATGCACCCCGACGAGCTGGCCGGCGATCTGTTCGCCGAGGGCAAGGCGGCCGCGCTGACGGAGCACGGCGTGCGGTGGTACGTCGGTGATCACGTGGCTGACATGGTGGCGGCCAGTACCGCGGGTGTGCCCGGTATCGGGGTGACGACCGGCCCGTGTTCCGAGGCGGAGCTCCGGGAGGCCGGCGCCGCGCATGTCCTGCCCGATCTGACCGTGTTCCCCGCATTACTCGCTGAGATTGCAGTTGGGCCCGGGCCGTCGGCTGGATAGCCTAGCCGTGAGCGGTTGTGTCCATTGAGTGAAGTTGAGGTCAGCGGTGCCCACGGGTCGAGTGAAGTGGTACGACGCTACGAAGGGGTTCGGTTTCGTCACCAGTGATGAGGGCGGAGACGTGTTCCTTCCCAAGGGTGCGCTGCCGGCGGGGGTCACGGAACTGAAAACGGGCCAGCGGGTCGAGTTCGGCGTGGTCGACAGCCGGAAGGGCGCGCAGGCCATGGGTGTGAAGCTCTTGGACGCTCCGCCGTCCCTGGCCGAGCTGCGCCGGCGCCCGGCGGACGAGCTGGCGAGCATGATCGAGGACATGATCAAGGTCCTGGAGAGCTCGGTGCAGCCGTCCCTCCAGCGGGGGCGTTACCCGGACAAGAAGACTTCGCTGAAGATCGCGCAGCTGGTGCACGCGGTCGCCCGCGAGTTCGAGATCTGAGCGGTCACCGCAGGGACGGCACAGCAGGCGTGAGACCCGCCGCCGCCGCACGCCCGAGCAGGGCGTCGGCGGCGGCGAGTCCGTCTTCGCCCAAGTCGAGGGTGAACTCGTTGACGTAGAGCTCGATGTGCTGTTTCACCACGGCCGGCTCCATCTCCTGCGCGTTGGCGAGGATGAAGTCCTGGCTGGCGGCCGGGTCACGCCAGCCGTGCCGCAGGGAGTCGCGGATCCACCCGGTCGCCTGCGCCGGGTCGACGCTGCCCCGCTTGGCGAGGATCGCGCCGAGCGGGATCGGCAGGCCGGTGTCGCTCTCCCACCACTCGCCGAGATCGACCAGGGCGGTGAGGCCGTACCTCTGGTAGGTGAACCGGGCCTCGTGGATGACGAGGCCGGCGTCGAAGCGGCCGTCGGCGACGCCGGGCATGATCTGGTGGAACGGGACGACCTCGATGCGGGCCGGGTGCTGGCCGGCGGCCCAGAGGCGGAACAGAAGGTACGCCGTGGTGCGGTCACCGGGAACGGCGACGGTCGCGCCGTTGAGGTCGGCGCGACCGTTCGTGAGCACGAGCGGGCCGCAGCCCCGGCCGAGCGCGCCTCCGCAGGGCAGCAGCTCGTAGTCCCCGAGCAGCCACGGCAGCGCCGCATAACTCACCTTGACCAGGTCGAACCTGCCGTCGAGCGCGGCGGTGTTGGTGACGTCGACGTCGGCGAAGGTGAGGTCGACCGGCGGCGCTCCGGGGACGATCCCGTGGACGAGCGCGTGGAAGACGAAGGTGTCGTTGGGGCAGGGGGAAACCGCCAGGGAGAGCGCCACGTTCTTCACGCTAGTCCCCTCGGCTCGTGGAACGCCCGCATGCGGACCTGTCTAGCCGCACACACCTCAGGTGGCTCCAGAGAAAAATATTCATGTCCTCCTCTGGCTGAAACGGTGTGATCTTTCCTACACTCCGCTTTGTTGGATCAAGTGATCGACCAAGGGGGTGTCGCGTGGCTCGTAAGCTCGCCGCGGGTGTCCTGGTACTCGGCCTCGTCGGTGGGCTGTCCGCGCCCGCCCAGGGAGCCGCTACCTGGACGCCCGCCTACAACCTGGAGGGCGCCTGCGTCACCCTCCAGGCTTTCAACGGATCGAATTCACTCGGGTACGTCTGGAAGGACTCGGTCGGATACGGCTTCAAGAGCTCGGTGTCGAGCGCTGAACCGTTCCGCCTGGAAGCCACCCAGCTCGGCCGCTACCTGCTTCGCGACCAGGACGGCGCGCCGCCCTATCAGAGCGTGATGAACTGGGTCTGGGCCGGAGCCGATTACGGTGTCCGCGCCGACTGGACCGTCACCACCGACGGCAGCACCCACAAGTTCGTGAACACTTCGACCGGTCAGCAGATGGGCTCCTACCTGGGCGGGCTCGGCACCGGGAGCAGCACCTTCAAGCTCGCCCCGGCCACCGGCTGCGCCGCGATCCCGGACATCGCCACCGGTGTCAGCGGCACCCCGGCCGCCGGCGTCGACGCGAGCGGCAAGCTCGTCGGCTGGATCGACGCGCACGCGCACATCACCGCCGGCGAGGCTTTCGGCGGAGCACTGCACTGCGGGGACGCGTACGCCTCCGGTGGTGCCCCGGTCGCTCTGAAGGGCTGCCCGTCGCACGGGACCCTGGGCTGGGGTGCGCTGCTCGAGGCGATCCTTTCCGGCACCGACCCGATCAACTCGGCCGAGGACGGCTGGCCCACCTTCGGGGACTGGCCGCAGTACGACACGCTGCTGCACGAGGCGTCCTACTTCCGCAGCGTGGAACGGGCCTGGCAGTCCGGTCAGCGGGTGCTCAACGTGCTGCTGGTGGCGAACCGGGTGATCTGCGAGCTCACCCCCGAGCACACCTCCTGCAACGAGATGGACCAGATCCGCGCGCAGGCCACATACCTGAAGAAGATGCAGGACTATGTGGACGCCCGCAGCGGTGGTCCGGGCAAGGGCTGGTTCCGGCTGGCGAAGACCCCGGCCGAGGTACGCAGCATCGCCGCCCAGGGCAAGCTCGCCGTCACGATCGGCGTGGAGAACTCCGAGCTCTTCAATTGCCGCGAGATCAACGGCGTCGCGCAGTGCACCAAGGCCGACATCGACGCCGGGCTCAACGAGCTGGAGAGTATCGGCGTCAGCGGGTTGTACCCGGTGCACAAGTTCGACAACGCGTTCGGCGGCACCCGGTTCGACGAGGGCGTCACCGGCGCCGCGATCAACCTCGGCAACCTGCTCTCCACCGGTCACTGGTGGCAGGCGACGAGCTGCACCGGCCCGTCCGACAACGAACAGCCGCTGGTCAGCGACGACTTCGCGAAACTGCTCCAGCTCGGGGTCGGTCTGCCGGCCGGCGCGGTCCTGCCGGTGTACCCGAGCGGCAAGATCTGCAACACGCGAGGCCTGACCGAGCTCGGTACGTACCTCATCCAGAAGATGATGGACCGCGGCATGATCATCCACCTGGACCACATGGGGGTGAAGACCGCGTCCGCGGTCCTCGACCTCGCCCAGCAGGCGAACTACCCCGGCGTGGCGTCCGTGCACACCTGGTCCGACCCGGCGCTGGTGAACCGGATCCTCGGCCTCGGTGGCTTCGTCGCCAGTTACGCGTTCTCGGCCACCGACGACGGCCAGGACACCGGCACCTTCCTCGACGAGTGGCGTACCCACCGGGCGCTCTCCAACGGCTCGAAGATCACCGGGTACGGCGTCGGCACCGATGTGAACGGGCTGGGCCCGCAGGCCGCTCCCCGTCTGAACGCCGGTTCCAGGCCGCTCACCTACCCGTTCACCGCGACCAACGGCACGACGGTCACCCGGCAGGTCTACGGCTCCCGCACCTTCGACCTGAACACCGACGGCGTCGCCCAGTACGGGCTCTACGCCGACTGGATCGTCGACCTGATCAACCAGGCCGGATCGGACGGGCCGCTGCTGCGCAAGCATCTGCTCAGCGGGGCTGAGGCGTACACGGTGATGTGGGAAAGGTCCCGTGCGTGACGCTGGTTGAAGCGCCCGTACGCCGCCGCTGGATGGTGGCGTACGGGCTCGCCATGGTCGGCGTCGCGGCCGGCTGGTTCGGCCCGATCCAGATCCTGCTGCCCGAGCAGGCGCTGCGGCTGGCCGGCGAGGACGGCAAGGAGGCGCTGCTCGCCCTGGTCACCGCCTGGGGCGCGGCGGCGTCCATGGTGGCCAATCCACTGTGGGGAGTTTTCTCCGACCGGCTGGGCACCCGGCGGCCGATCTTCGTGGCCGGCACCGTCGTCGGTGTCGCCGGACTCCTGGTGCTGGCCGTCGCCGACAGCACGGCGCCCATGGTGACCGGCTGGATCCTGGTGCAGGCGGGGCTCAACGGCCCGCTGGCCGCGCTGGCCGCGATGATCGGTGACCGGGTGCCGGAGCGGCAGCGGGGCACGGTCGGCGCGCTCTTCGGGGTGGCCCAGATCATCGGCGTCATCCTGGGTACCGCGGTTGCGGTCGCGGCCGGCTCCTCCGCCATCGGTTACGTGGCAGTGGCGATCGCGGTACCGGCTCTCGGTGCCGCCCTGCTGATCATGCACGGGGAGGTGCCGATCTCCCGTGGGAGCCGGGGCCGGCTGCACTGGCCCGGTGGGCAGTTCGCCGTCGCGTGGGTGATCCGGTTCCTGCTCAACCTGGTGAACGCCCTGGTCCTGGTCTACCTGCTCTACTACCTGTCGGACGAGGTCGGCGTCGGCGACGCGGCCACCTGGGTGCTCATCGTGACCGTGGTCAACGTGCTGTTCGCCGGCATCTTCGGCTTCGCCGGGGGAGTGCTGTCCGACCGCTGGGAGAAGCGCCGGGTCTTCGTGGCGGCCGGTGCGGTGGTCCTCGCGATCGGCACCACGCTGATGGCCCTCGTGCCGGTCGTACCCGTGGTGATCGCCGCGTCGGTGCTCGTCGGCATCGGCTGGGGTGCCTACATCGCGGTCGACATGGCCGTGCTCACCCAGGTACTTCCCGACCCGGACACCCGGGCCACCATGCTCGGCGTCGCGAACGTGGCGGGCACCCTGCCGCAGATGCTCGCCCCGGTGCTGGCCGCGCCGATCGTCACCGGGCTCGGTGGTTACCGCACGCTCTACCTGGTCACGGCCGGCTTCGCGGTGCTCGCGCTGGCCCTGCTACCCCGCCTCCGGGCGATCCACTGAAAGGATCCATCTTGTACCCCCAGTTCCCACCCGGTTTCCGGTTCGGCATGTCGACCTCGGCTTATCAGATCGAGGGGGCGGCAGACGCGGGCGGCAAGGGCCCGAGCATCTGGGACACCTTCACCGCCCGGCCCGGGACGGTCCGGAACGGCCAGGACGGCCGGGTGGCGATCGACCACTACCACCGGTACAAGTCCGACATCGCACTGATCGCCGCGGCGGGTGTGCAGGACTATCGATTCTCCTTCTCGTGGCCCCGGGTCCTCGCCGGCGACCTCGGCTTCTACGACCGGCTCGTGGACTCGATCCTGGCGAACGGGCTGCGGCCGGTGCCGACGCTCTACCACTGGGACCTTCCCCAGGAGTTCGAGGACGCCGGTGGCTGGATGAACCGGGACACCGCGCACCGGCTCGCCGACTACGCCGGCACGCTGGCGCTGCGGCTCGGCGACCGGGTCCGGGACTGGATCACCATGAACGAGATGAACGTGCACACCCTCTACGGGTACGCGCTCACCGATCACGCCCCGGCGCGTGGTCTCGGGCTCGGCGCGCTGCCGGCCGGGCACCACCAGTTGCTCGCCCACGGGCTGGCGGTGCAGGTTCTGCGTACCCATGGGGCTCGCAGCGTCGGGGTCGCCAGCCAGCACTTCCCGGTGATGCCGGCCACCGGCTCCGACGAGGACGGCGCGGCGGCGGCACTCTTCTCCGACCTCACCAACTGGACGTTCTCCGATCCGATCCTGCTCGGCGACTACCCGAGCGAGCTGATCCGGGCCGGGGCCGGGGTGCCGGACGCTCAGCTCGACCGGGACCTCGAGCTGATCAAGGCCCGGCTCGACTTCTACGGCGTCAACTACTACGAGCCGACGATGATCGAGGCGCCGAAGGCCGGCAAGGACTACAGCGGTGTCCTCGAGGTGGACATTCCGGATGGCATGCCGTTCTCCCCGGTGCCGGTGAAGAGCGACGAACGGACCGACTTCGGGTGGGCGATCGTTCCGTCCGGGCTCACCGAGATCCTGGTGACCCTCAAGGACCGATACCCGTCGCTACCCCCGGTGATCATCACCGAGAACGGTGCGTCGTTCCACGACTCGCCACCCGGGCCGGACGGGCGGGTCCACGACCATCAGCGCATCGCCTACCTCAAGGCGCACCTCTCGGCGGTGGCCTCCGCGATCGACGCGGGCGTCCGGGTGGACGGCTACTACGTCTGGTCAGCGATCGACAACTTCGAGTGGGCGGCCGGCTTCGACGAGCGTTTCGGCCTGATCTACGTGGACTTCTCGGACCTGTCGCGGACGCCGAAGGACTCGTACCACTGGTACCGGGATCTGATCGCGGCTCAGACGCGGAGCTGATCCACGAACTGGTTGGCGAGGCGGGACAGCCGGTCGGCGCGTCCCTCCTCGGCCCAGCCGTCCACCAGGCTGAGCAGGGTGCTGCCCTCGACCAGGATGATGAAGTCGTCGATCACGGCCTCGTCGTCGACACCGGCCCGCAACTCGCCGAGTTCCCGTGCCTCCCGCAGGCAGTTGATCAGATGTACGCGGATCGCCCGGTGCGAGTCACGCCGCGACTCGGCCAGCCGCGGATGTGACAGCGCCGCCCCCGCGAACGCCACATTGACGTGCGCGTCGGCGGCCCGCTCCTCGTCCAGCGGCAGCACCGCCTCCAGCGCCGCCCGCAGACCGTCGAGTCCGAACAGGTCACCACCGATCTCGAAGGCCCGCTCCACGATCCGGTCGTAGATCGCCTTCTGCGCGGCCACCAGGATGTCGTCCTTGCCGCCCAGGAAATGCGCCAGCACGCTGAGCGAACAGCCCGCCTCGTCGGCGATGGCCCGCGTCGTGGTGCCTTCCACGCCGCGTGACCGGACCACTCGCCAGGCGGCCGCCAGCAGCTCCGCCCGTCGCAGATCGTGGTCCACCAGCTTCGGCACGGGCACAGCTTAACCACCGCCGTCCCCTGCGCCGATCACGCTCGGTTGCCGGGAAGTTGAATGTTCGAATCCCGGCCGGGTTCCTTCAAGGTCGCCGCTTCCGCAGTCGATGACGTGCAGGAGATCGCCTCCCCGGAACGAGGAATTCGATGCCTGTACACAGCCGGCGGCTGGTCCCCGTGTTCTGCGCCGCGCTGGTCGCCGCCTTCGGTGCGGTGCCCGCGGCCGCCGCGGTACCGGAGCCGCCCGCCGGTCAGGTGGCGGCGACCGGGGTGCTCGTGCGGACGATCGCCGACGACTTCAGTGGCGGGAGTCCCGATGCGGAACAGGTGGTCGTGCACACCGGCGCCGGTTCGGTGGCGGTCGATCCCGCGTCCGCGGGAGACATCCCGTCCGGCACCCGCGTCGTGGTCGACGGCGACGTCGTCACACCGGCACCCGGGGCGGGTGCGCTGACCGCCTCGAACAGCGTCATAGGCACACACCGCCTGACGATCGTTCCCGTGTACTGGGCGACGGCGACCGTGCCGGACGGCGAGCCGTCCACCGCACAGCTGCGGGCAGCCGCGGACGAGGCCGACGGCTACTACGACACGGTTTCCGGCGGGAAGATCCGGATGGCCGTCGACCGGGTCGCCCCGTGGACCAAGATCGCGGATTCCGGCCTGGGTGCGGACGGCTGTCCCGACAGCTCCGCGCTGATGACGGCCGCCCGCAAGGTTGCCGACACCACCGCCAAGACGATCCTCAATCATCTGGTCGTCTACTTCCCGGAGGTCACCACCTGCCGGTGGGACGGTCTGGGCAGCCTCGGGTTCAGCGTGCATCATGACGCCGCCATCTGGCTCAACGGCACCTACGACGTGCAGACGCTCTCGCACGAACTCGGTCACAACATGTACCTGGGGCATGCGAACGGAACCATGTGCCATTCCGATGCCGCGCGCACCGTACAGGTGCCCCTGTCGCAGTACTGCACCCGGTTCGACTACGCGGACCCGTGGGACGTCATGGGAAACCGCACGGCCGGGCAACTGTCCGCCTACCATCTCGCGGAACTGGGACTGTTGCCGGCGGACGCCGCCCGGACCGTCATCAGCGACACCGAGGTGACACTCGCGCCGATCACCTCGGGTGCGGGTCTCCGGCAGATCGTCATGCCCATGGGGCAGCGCACCTACTACATCGAGTACCGGACCGCCGCCGGCCTCGACTCGTGGACCAACGGTGACGGGCCGTACTCGTGGGCGCCCGGCGAAGGTGTCGTCGTCCGCTACGTCGACCCGGCGGCCGGCCGCTACAGTCCCAACGAGACCCACCTGGCGTACTTCCAGCCCAACGGGGACCGAGTCTGGTTCCGGCCCGGTCTGACGGCCGGGAACTCGTGGACCTCGCCGGACGGGCAGTGGGGACTGCAGATCGACGCTGCGGACTCCGCCGCCGCCCGCCTGAGAATCGTCCGGGCCCCCGACATCGCCGGGCCGAAGCCCTTCGCGATCACCTCACCCGCCGCGGGCACTCTGTGGTCGCATTCCGAGACGGACGTCACCTGGGGCGCGACAGCAGACGCCGACACCGCCATGGACCGCTTCTCGGTCGACGTGGACGGGACGACCATCGCCACGATCCCTGACGGGAAGACGTCTGCCTACGTGCGGGGTCTCGCCGACGGGGAGCACACGTTGCGGGTCAACGCCTACGACCTGGCCGGCAATGTCACCACGACCGAGCCGGTGACCATCACCGTCGACACGTCGGCGCCGAAGGTGTCCCAGGCGCCGACGGCCGTTCTCCACACCGGCCGCACAGTGCCCCACCACGCGGTGCCGGTGACCGTGGCGTGGGCCGTCAGCGACCCGGCCGGCGTCGCGGAACAGGAGCTCGTCTGTTCGTTCCTCGAGAGCTTCTGCGGGCGCACGCGGCCGAGTGCCTCCGCCCGCACCCTGACCTCCGAGCTGGAGGCGGGCTTCAAGACCGGATGGTCGCTGACGGTGACCGACAGGGCCGGTCACACCGGTTCCGTCGCCGGGCCGGCGACGGCCGGGACCCTCGACGGCCAGCCGGCCCGGCCGGCGAAGACGTACGCCGGCGCCTGGACGACCACGAAGGGCCGGTCGTACCTGGAGGGCAGCGAACACACGACCACGGCCAGGAACGCCAGGGCCACCTTCACCGTCACGGCACGGTCGTTCGGCTGGGTCGCCACCCGGGACAGCACCCGCGGCAGCGTCGCCGTCTACGTGGACGGGAAACCGGCAGGCACCGTCGACCTGTACTCGGCGTCGGCGAAGGCCCGGCAGATGGTCTTCACCCGTACCTGGCCGTCCGCGGGCAAGCACACGATCACACTCGTGAACCTGGCGACCAAGGGCCACCCGAAGGCGGGCGTCGACGCGGTGGCACTCCTGTCCTGACCAACCCCCGGCCTGCACAGCCGATGGGTGGGGGTGTCAACTGACGGCGGGCTCGCGGGCGGTCAGCCGGCCGACCCGCCGGGCCAGCGGCAGGGTGACGAGCACCGCGATCACCGGGATCACGAACGCCCACCGCAGGCCGATCGGTTCGGACAGCGCACCCAGCAGCACGGCGCCGAGCAGGGCACCGCCGTAGTTGAACAGGTTGACCTTGGCGATCACCTCGTCGCTGTTCTCCAGCGCCGCCTCACCGGCCGCACTGAACGCCAGCGGCACCAGCACCCCGACGCCGATGCCCGCGACCGCGAAACCGGTCACCGCCGCGCCGATGGCCGGTAGCACCACCACCAGCCCGCACCCGATCCCGCAGAACATCAGCGCACCGACGGCGATGAGCGTCCGGCCGGCCCGCGGCACCACGTGATCGGCGACCAGGCGGCTCACCAGGACGGCGCCCTGGTAGGCGGCGTAACCCAACGGGGCCGCCGCCGGGGCCGCCGCCAGCGAGTCCTGCAGGTAGACCGAGCTCCACGTGCTGATCGCCGAGTCCACCAGGAACGCCGTGAAGATCAGAAGGCCGCAGACCAGCACGATCGGGCGTACGGTCCGGCCGCTCCCGGCATGCGCGGCACTCGACCTCAGCGTGCGGCCCGGCTCGAACCGGCGCCAGCCCACCAGCCCCACCAGCACCGCGAAGACGGCCGCCACGCCGACCGCCACAGCGGCACCCGCGCCCGTCTTCAGCGCGCCCGACATGAGCAGCGCGGCGGCGATCGCGGCCGCGGTGTAGGCGGCGAACAAGCGGCTCATCACGCTGCGGCCCAGCCGGGCCTGCACCAGGACGCCCTGCATGCTCAGTGAGGCGTCGACCGCGCCGAGGCCCACCCCGTACGCCAGGAAGATCGCCGCGAAGATCGCGTTGGGTGACCAGAACGTGGTTCCGGCGAGCCCCGCCCCGATCAGGAACAGCCCTGACGCGAGCGCGTAGCGACTGCCCCAGCGGGCCGCGATCCGATCGGCCAGCACCGAACCGCCGGCCGCCGCCACCACCACCAGCAGCAGGACCGCTGAGACGAAGGTGTCGTCGACACCCTGGCGGTCCTTGAACGCCGGAAGTGCCGTCACCACCGCCGCGTAGCCCAGACCCTGCGCGGCATATCCGGCGCCGATGAGCCGGGCGCGTGCGCCGGCGGGCATCTCGGAGCCCTTGCCGTCGTTCATCGATGCCTCGCTCGGATATCTGCGACGTGGTGTCGATCACATTCCTGTCTGCGCAGCATGCCGCTCGCGATCGACAACAGCAACAGCTTCCGTGTAAACGATTGCGCCGAGAACTCCGGTCAGGGGAGGGCGTCGAGTGCCGGGCCCGCGGCGCGCAGCGCGGCGAAGGCGTCCCCGAGGCGCCAGGCGGCGCGGTCCCGGGGGCCGACCGGGTTGGAGATCGCGCGCAGTTCGGCGAACGGCACGCCCGCACCGGCGGCCGCGACGGCCACGCCGTGGCCCTCCATCGCCTCGGCCACCGCGGCCGGGAAGCGGGCGGCCAGACGGGCGGCGGTGCCGGCGGTACCGGTGACCGTGGCAAGTGTCAGAACATCCCCGCACACAGCCTCCGGCAGGGCCGCCCGCAGAGCCTTGACCAGCCGCGGGTCGGTTTCGACGACACTGCTGCCGAAGCCGAGCTCCTCGATCGGCAGGAAGCCGCCGGGGGATTCGGCGCCCAGGTCGGCGGCGATGCTGCGGGTCGCGACCACCAGGCTGCCGACGGGCGCGCGGTCCGGGAAACCGCCGGCGATGCCGACGCTCAGAACGGCACGGTACTCGCGGCCGGCGAGCAGCCGTGCGGTTCCGGCGGCGGCCGCGGCCGGTCCGACGCCTACGGCCTCGACCACGATTTCCTCCGGGGCCAGGCCGGCGCGGACCGCATCGGCCTCAGCGGGCACCGCGGTCACCACGAGGATCGGGTACGGCGTCACGAGTCCTCATTCTGTGCCGGGTCACCGTTCTCCGTTCCGGCGGAGGACGGGCGGTACACGTGGTAGCCGGGCGGGGCCGCCGACGATCCGGTGTCGCTGCCACTCCGGTCGGCGTCGTCCCGCTCGCGCCGGCCCGTACGCCGCGGCCCGTCCGGGCTCTTCCGCGCCGTCTGTCCGCTGCCCGGCCGGTCACTCTCGGCGACGGGGCCGGGGTTCGGCAGGCCGCTGCGGTTCGGCAGGCCGCCGGGGTTCGGCAGGCCGCCGCGGTTCCGTGGTGGCCGATCGGCGGCGCCCGAGCGTCCGGCCGGGGCCGCGCTCTTCGCCTTGCGCCGCCACCAGCGCCGCCCGCCAGGCGTGACATCGGCGTCGGCGTCGAGCCTCTGGGTGTCACCGTCGTGTGCGCCGGTGGCCGGCCGGCCGGCGTCGCGGGCGGTGCCGTGGGCGGCCGGCCGCGGGGCGGTGTCTCGGGTGGCCGCGGCGGGATGACGCTGTGCGGGGGTGCCTCGTCCGGTCACCGTCGCGGGCGACCACGTCGACGCGCTCGGCGGGCCCGCACCGCCGAGCGGCACGGTCTGGTCCTTGTCGGCCCACGGATCCTCGGCGTCCACCCAGGCGCCGGTGTCGGCGGGCCGGTCCGTGGTGTCCGTAGCGGGCTGCGGCCCGGCGGCTGGTGTCTTCGCGGTGGCTGCTTCGCCCGTACGCTCGCCGGAAACGTCCGGGGAGACGGCGTCGGGCCGCCCCGCCAGGCGTTCGTTGTGCAGTCGCGCCGCCGCCCAGCCGGCCCGGACCGCGGCGAGGACGGCCAGAAGCGCGGCGAAGCCCAGGCCGAGCCGGCCGTCGAACGGGATGATGCCGAGTCCGCCGCCGGCCACCCAGGCGAGCATGAGGGCCGTCTCGGAGTGGGCGAACGCGGTGGCTCGCTGCCGTTCCGGGACCCGCTCCTGGATGCTGGCGTCGACGGCCAGTTTGGCGATGCCACTGAAGGTCGCGGTGAGCAGCGCCAGCAGGGTGACCATCGCGAGGTTGTAGAAGATCGTGGTGAGTACGGCCACGCCGGCGACCACGATCAGGCCGCTGGACTGCAGCGCCAGCGGCCGGCGGATGCGCAGACCGGTACCGGCCGCGGTGGACAGGAACGTGCCCAGGGCCAGGGCGCCGCCGACCACGCCGGCCGCGGTGTTGCGGCCGAGTTCCATCCCGAAGACCTCGGTGGTCAGCTGATTCCCCATGATCGCGAAGGTGAGGAAGAGCAGCAGGAATCCGTAGAGCAGGCGGAGGCTGCTGCTGCCGATCAGGGTGGCGACGACCAGGCGGTTGGAGAGCGGGCGTTCCGAGCCGCGGCCGATGCCGAGCACGCCGCGCCAGGCCCGGGGCAGGGCCTCCGGCGGGTCCGAGTCGGCGCGGGGCGGCAGGCGCAGGGCGACGACCATGCCGACCAGGAAGATGATCGTGGCGACCCGCAGCGGCCACTGTGGCCCGAACTTGAAGGCGAGCAGGCCGATCGGTGCGACCAGGATGCCGGCGAAGGTCCCGTAGACGCTGGCGCGGGCGCCCACCTGGGACAGTCCGATGCCTTCGGGCAGCAGGCGCGGGACGGCGGCGGAACGGGCCACCCCGTACGCCCGGGAGAGCGCCAGCACGCCGAAGGCCGCCGGGTAGAGCCCCCAGCCGAACAGCTCGACGGACATCACGTAGGCCAGGAAGGCCCGGCCCAGGAAGGTCGCCGCGAGGGCGTACCGCCGGCCGTGCCGGAAATGATCGAGCAGCGGGCCCACAACCGGTGCCAGCAGAGCGAACGGCACCATCGTGATGAGCAGGTAGAGCGCGACCTTGCTGCGGGCCTCGCCCAGCGGCACGCTGAAGATCGTCCCCGCGAGTCCGATGGCGATGAGGGCGTCACCGGCACAGGAGACGGCGTGCAGGTCGAACAGCCGGATCATGCCGACCTCGTTGGCGGCGCCACGGGCACGGGCCGAGCCGACCCGGCGGGTGGCCCAGGCACCGCCGCGCACCGAGCCGCGCACGATCAGCCGGCCCGCCTTGATGCCGGTGCCGACGATGCGTCCGAGCGCGGAGAACTGCGGCATGGGAACCATCCTGACTGATGCGGGCGACCCGCGTCCTGTTCCACGCGCGGTATCTGGGGAGTCGTTGCGGGTCACGGGGTGTGATAGGCAACAATGGGCGGGTGACCTCCAGGACCACCGCCCGCGCCGCCCGACTCGACCAGGTCTGTGCCGATGCCGTCGGGGTGGCCCGTGGTGCCATCACCGAAGTGGACCCCGCAGACATCGGCGACCACCTCGATGTGATCGCCGAGGGCGACCGCGTGGTAACCCATTTCTTCGAGAGCCATCTGGACGGCTACCGCGGCTGGCGGTGGGCGGTGACCGTGACCCGGGTCCCGCGCAGCCGCCACGTGACCGTCTGCGAGACGGTCCTGCTGCCCGGGCCGGACGCTCTGCTCGCCCCCGGCTGGGTGCCGTGGAACGAGCGGGTGCAGCCCGGCGACCTCGGCGTCGGCGATCTGATGCCGACCGCGCCGGACGACGACCGGCTCACCCCGGGATACGTGCTCAGTGACGACGCCGCGATCGAGGACGTCTCGTGGGAGCTGGGCCTCGGCCGGTCCCGGGTGATGTCGCAGGAGGGCCGGATGGAGACGGCCCAGCGGTGGTATGACGGGGACGCCGGTCCGGAGGCGCCGATCGCCACCGCGGCGCCTCGCAACGCGCGCTGCGGCACCTGCGGGTTCTACCTGCCGCTTGCCGGTTCGCTGCGGTCGATGTTCGGCGTCTGCGGCAACCTCTACGCTCCCGACGACGGGCGGGCTGTCAGCGCCGACCACGGGTGCGGCGCCCACTCGGAGGCTCTGCTGAGCGCTGTCGAGCAGCCGGTCGAGGAACTGCCCACGGTGTACGACGACAGTGAGGTCGAGACGATGGCCGTCAGCCGGGGTCACGGCTCGGTGGAGTCCGGCGAGCCGGCCGAGGACTACGGCCACAGCTAGGGCTGGTCCACGGCGTGGAACTCCGGGTGCGTGAGCGCCCGGCGGCGCTTGCGGTGCCGATCGTGGACGACCATGGTCAGTGTGCCCGGGATGCCCCACACCAGGCCCGCGACGCTGATCTCGACCCAGGACTGCGGCGCGTTGCCCAGCCAGGTGATCAGCGACGCGATGGTGAAGGCGGCGACGCCGGCGAGCGCGAACGGGACCATGGGTGGGTCCAGGGGCTCGGGCCGCGGTTTCGTCCCGGTCACCATGGCGAGCACCGGCAGGGGTTCGCCGGTGTGCGTGGCGGGAGACAGGTCACTCACTCCGACAGGGTACGACCATTACGGATCGCATCGGCGCAGCGCGTGAGAGTTGTAACATCGCTTCCCTTTTACCTGTGTACTTGCATCTGAAAGCATGCGCGCGTTCACCCTTGCGCCATCTTTCGGAAGGTCCGCATGTCTGCTGATACCGAATCGGCACCCGCACCCGCCACCGCGAGGAACGGCTTCGACCGGTTCTTCGAGATAACCAAGCGCGGCTCGACGCTGAGCCGGGAGATCCGTGGCGGTGTCGTCACGTTCTTCACGATGGCCTACATCGTGGTCCTCAACCCCCTCATCTTGGCCGGCGGCGCCGACGCCGACGGCGCGAAGCTCCCGATCACCGCACTCGCCGCCGGGACCGCCCTGGTCGCCGGTGTGATCACCATCCTGATGGGCTTGGTGGGCCGGTTCCCGCTGGCCTTGGCCGCCGGGCTCGGCGTCAACGCGCTGGTGGCGTACGAGATCGCACCGGAGATGACCTGGGCCGACGCGATGGGCCTGGTCGTCATCGAGGGTGTGCTGATCCTGATCCTCGTGCTGACCGGGCTGCGTACGGCCGTGTTCAGGGCCGTGCCGACCCAGCTCAAGACCGCGATCGGCGTGGGTATCGGCCTGTTCCTGATGATCATCGGTCTGGTCGACGCCGGGTTCGTGCACCGCATCCCGGACGCCGCGAACACCACCGTGCCGGTCGAGCTGGGTCTCGGCGGCAAGTTGGTGACCTGGCCGACCTTCGTCTTCGTGATCGGTCTGCTGTTCACGCTGGTGCTGTTCGTCCGCAAGGTCAAGGGCGCCATCCTGATCGGCATCCTGGGCACCACGGTGCTGGCGATCATCGTGGAGGCGGTGGCGAAGCTGGGCCCGGCCGTGGTCAAGCCGGGTGGCTGGTCGCTGAACGTGCCGGCCCTGCCGGACCAGATCATCGACACCCCCGACCTGTCGCTGATCGGCAAGTTCAACGTGCTCGACTCGTGGACCACGGCCGGTCCGCTGGTCGTGCTGATGTTCGTCTTCACGCTGCTGGTGACGGACTTCTTCGACACCATGGGCACGATGGTCGCGGTCGGTCAGGAGGGTGACCTTCTCGACTCCGAGGGCATGCCCCCGCGTACCCGGGAGATTCTGCTCGTCGACTCGGTCGCCGCGGTGGCCGGTGGTGCCGCGAGCGTCTCCAGCAACACGTCGTACGTGGAGAGCGCCTCCGGTGTCGGCGAGGGTGCCCGGACCGGTGTGGCGAGCCTCGTCACCGGTGCGCTGTTCCTGGTGGCGATGTTCTTCGCGCCGCTGGTGAAGGTGGTGCCGTTCGAGGCGGCGTCCACCGCGCTGGTCGTGGTCGGCTTCCTGATGATCACCACGGTTCGCCAGATCGACTGGTCGGACTACACGATCGCGGTGCCGGCGTTCCTGACCGTCACGCTGATGCCGTTCACGTACTCGATCTCCAACGGCATCGGGGCCGGGATCATCACGTACGTGGTCCTGAAGCTGGCCACCGGCAGGGCGCGCGAGATCCACCCGTTGATGTACGGGATCGCGGTGCTGTTCGTGCTGTACTTCGCCCGGGGGCCGCTGGAGTCCTGGCTCCTCTGAGGCTTGCCGGGCAGTGAGGAGGCCGTCACCGGGTGCGCTAGCGTGCCCGGTGACGGCTGTCATACGGGTTATCAGATGTCGTTAGCCATGCTCATTAGCTAGGCTAAGTATTGTGACGGAGCGGGTGATGACGACGGAGCGCACGGCAGCGGACACGCTTGCCAAGACGCTGCGCGACGCGATCATCCGATTCAGCCGGCGAGTCCGGCAGGCCCGCCCGGTCGGTGACCTGACGTTCAGTCAGCTCTCCGCGCTGACCAGCCTCCAGCTGGCCGGTGCGCTGACTCCTCGTGAGCTCGCCGACATGGAACGGGTCCAGCCCCCGACGATGACCAAGATCGTGGGAAAGCTGGAGGAGCGCGGGCTCGTGGCACGTACACCGCATCCGACCGACGGTCGTCAGGTGATCCTGGCCCCGACCGACGAGGGCCGGGCGGTCTACGCGTTCCACGAGCGGGCCCGCAACGAGTGGCTGGCCGCCGAGCTGGAGCGGCTCACTCCGGAGGAACGGGAAACCCTGGCGCAGGCCGCTGAGATCATGCAGCGAGTCGCCCGCGGCTGAGCAGGCCCCGTCGTTCCGCTTCGTCACCTGGTGATGACGCGTACGACGAAACGAGGGGGCTGTTCTGAACGCCGTGTTCCGATCCCTGCAGGTCCCGAACTACCGGCTCTTCACCGCCGGGCAACTGGTGAAGCTGATCGGCGTGTGGATGATGTTCACCGCCCAGGACTGGCTGGTCCTCGAACTCTCCGGCAACTCACCCGGCGCGCTCGGCGTGGTCACGGCACTTCAATTCGTACCCGTCATGCTCCTGACCCTCTGGAGCGGCCGCCTCGCCGACCGGTACGACAAGCGCAAGCTGCTCATCGCGGCGAACGCCGCGTTCGCGGTCTTCGCCGTCATCTTCGCGGTGCTGGTCGCCGCCGGGGTGGTCGAGCTGTGGCACGTGTTCGTTGCCGCGCTGTTCCTCGGCGTCGCCAGCGCCGTCGAGACCCCGGTCCGGCAGTCGTTCGTCTCCGAGCTGGTCGAGATGCATCTGCTCCCGAACGCGCTGGCGCTCTCCGCGGCCACCTTCAACGTGGCCCGGATCAGCGGTCCGGCCCTGGCCGGCGTACTCCTGGCCCTGTTGTCGACCCCCGCCGTATTCCTGATCTCGACCGCACTGGCGATCGCCCCGGTCTTCACCTATCTGCGGATGCGTCCCGCCGATCTGTACCGCACCGAGCGCCCGAAGCGCGGCGAAGCCCGGGTGATCGACGGCCTGCGGTACGTCGGCAAGCGTCACGACCTGCTGCTGCCGATCTGCATGATGGCGGCGATCGGCATGATCGGCTTCAACTTCCCGGTCACCCTGGCTGCTCTCGCCAAGATCGACTTCAACGCTGGACCGTCGACGTTCGGCCTGCTCACCACGTGTCTGGCGATCGGCTCGCTGGGCGGAGCGATGGCCGGCACCCGGCGCCGCTCCCGGCCGGGCGCCTACCTGGTGATCGGTGCGGCCCTGCTCTTCGGGGTCTTCGAGTTCGCCGTCGGATTCGCACCGAACTTCGTGACCGCCGCGCTGCTGCTGGTGCCGACCGGGTTCTTCTCGATCTACCTGGCCCAGGGCTGCAACCACCGGGTGCAGATGGGCGTGGACGCGGAGTTCCGGGGCCGGGTGATGGCGCTGTATGTGCTGGTCTTCCTGGGTACGACCCCGATCGGTGCGTCGCTGGCCGGCTGGTGGGGTGAACATTTCGGGGTGCCCTCGAGCATCTGGGCGGCCGGGCTGGTCAGCTTCCTCGCGGCACTCGGCGCCCTCGTCTGGCAGCTGCGGGTGAGCGGCGACCGGATCCGGATCGAGCTGCGGCCGCGCCCGCGGATCCGGATCGTCAGCCCGCCGGAGCCCGCCGGGAGCGCGGCGCGGACGGAGCCGGCTGAGCCGACGGGGCCGGCCGAGTCGACCGGGTCTGCCGAGCCGATCGAACCGCCGGCCCGGAAGCCGCTGGCCGAGCCCTTCGCGCGCTCGGGGAGCCGTAACTAGCTGTGATGTTGGCAGACCGGCTCCCCCGAACGGGTATTCCCGACCGGCTGGTCAGCGCCTAGCGTCGAACCGTGGCGATCGCGCACATAGCTGTGCTGTCGGCGGCGCTGTCGGCGCTGCTGATCCTGCCGTGCGCCGCGACCATCCTGATCACCGGTGGCTCCGCCGACCTGCGCCGCCTGCTGACCCGCCACGGCCGTCGTGAGCTGCGCGCCGAGCATCTGCTCGAACGGTCCTCGAGCCGTCGCCCGGCCCGGCGGTACCGCCGCCGCATCATCGACCGTGGCCCCCGCGGCCGTGCCGACCGGGCGTACCGGCGTCTGGACCGTTCGCTGCGCGGCTCGGACACTTCCGCGCGGCTGGCCTCGCTGCGGCCTCCGGCGATCGAGCAGATCGCCTTCGACCTGCGGCGTCTCGACCACCAGCGTCGCAGCGGCCCGGGTCTGAACTCCGAGGTCTACCAGGCCGCCGTGATGACCGCCTACGACACCCGGTTGTGCCTGGCCTGCCGGTGCCTCGGCATCACCGAGTACCTGGAGAAGCTGGAAGGCGTGGAACTGGACCTGGAGCGGGTCCGGGTCGAGGGCCTGCTCGAGGCGGCCGGCCTGGTGTTACGCCATGAGGCCGGCCCGGCGGTCTGAGCCGCCCGGCACGACCGCCGCCCGGCGCCGACGGCACATGGCGGTCAACGCCGGCGTACGTGTCCGGGAGCCGGGCACCTCACCGGGGCAGCGGTCGCTCCCACACCGTCACGTACTCGCCGCCGGCGCTCCGGATCAGGGACAGGTCGCTCACCGGCCAGAGCGGCCCGGCGTAGTCGGCGAGGAGTGTCGTGATGCTCCGGTCGTACCGATAGGAGATCGTGAGGTGCCCCCGGAACGGCCGCTCGTCGATCGGGAAACCGGCACCCTCCAGCGCAACCCGGATCTCCTCCCGGAACGCCTCCAGCGCCTCCACATCGCCCCGCAGGCCGGTCCAGATCACCGGCCCGAACCGTCCGCTCCCCGCCAGCCGCAACGTCATGGGACTGGGCGGAGGCACCGTGGACAGCGCGTCGCGAACCCGATCGGTGTCCTCGTCCGGCACCTCACCCAGGAAGGCCAGCGTGACGTGCCACTTCTCCGGGCGCCGGGCGACGCGGGACGGCAGGTGACCACGCAGATGCTCGCGGGCCTCCTCGGAGGGGAAGACCGCGACGAAGAGCCGGCTCAGGAGGACTCGCGGGCCGCCGGGCCGCCGCCGAACAACACGTCGTCCCAGCTGGGGAGCCGCTTGCGAGGCTTGCTGTTCTCCTCGGACTCGTTGTTGGCCGGAGCGGGCTGACCCACCGTGCGGCGCGGCCGGAGAACCGCCAGGGACGGCACGGCCGGCACCTCTTTCGGCAGGTCGGCGTCGTCGTCGAACGCGGAGCCGGAACCACCACCGAGCAGAGCCGCGGCGCCACCGGCGACCGGGCGCCGGGCGGGCGACTCGAGGTTGCGGCCGGACGAGCCTTCCAGCGGCCGGTCCAGGGAGGCGAGCAGAGCGTCACGGCTGGCCCGGATCGAGTCGCGACCCGAACGGGCCGCGGCCGGGTCGGCGCTGGGCAGGCCGTGACCGCCGCGGGTCGGCTCGGAACTGCGGGCCGGGCCGGGCAGGCCGTGACCACCGCGCTCGCTCGCCGGCTCCTGACCGAGGATCTGGGTGGGCCGCTCGGCGCACAGATATTGCGCCATGTCGTCGTGCGGCGCGACCACCTGGCGACCCTTGTCGAGGTCCCAGATGGCCTGGGCGGTGGCCTTGCCGGACGGCCAGGTCGCCACGATGCGCCAGGTGCCGTCGTCCTTGCGGAAGGCGTCCCAGGAGATCTTGTCGGTGTCGATCCCGTGCTGCGCGAGGCGGCCGTCGACCACCTCAGCGAGCGGCTGACCGGAGTCCGACGTCTTCAGCCGGGTGCGGCGGGCATGCTGCGCCAGCATGGCGCGCTCCTGCAGGACCGGGCCGGCGTAACGGAGCACCCGGTCGACCGGGACACCGGCGATGCGGGCCACGTCCTCGGCAGACTCACCGGAACGGATGCGGGCTTGGATGTCACGCGGTGACAGTGAAGGCGCGTGCTCCGAGGAGAGCACAGCCACTGAAGTCCCCGGCGCGGCCGGACCCTCGTTCAGCACTCCGGACACCCGGTCGTCGATCGGGAGTGCCAGGAGCCTGCCGACCTCGTCGGCGAGCACGAGAGCCTGACCGTCTTCGGAGAGGGCGACGAAGCGTACCGGCCGCATGCGTTGCCTCCGTCTCGTCGCGTTGGCCTGACATCCCCGAGAGTCATTCACCCGGGCGCGTTTCGGAACACGGTACGCGCCTTGGTCACCCGATGGGGGTATGCCACGCCGTCAAACTGCTGACCAGCGGAGATGATCTTTGCCTTCCACCGCCGCGTCCATTCAAACCCAACCGGACCTTCACCGGTACGGCCACCCGCAAGTAACAAGCAATGAAACCAGTCACTACCCATCCGAGCGACCCCCAATCAACCCCACCCCAAAGGCCCGAAGCGGCCGACCCCACCCGTAGTCCCCACAAGCCCGTATCCACAGAGCACCCCGCAAATCGACTGCCTCGTCACCGGTTACAAGGCGTTTTGCCGCGGAGCGAAGCGAAGCCAGCCAGCTCAGCTCAGCTCAACCGCTCCACCACGTAGTCGATGCAGGTGGTCAGCGCGACCACGTCGGACGGATCCACGGTCGGGTAGAGCGCCACCCGCAGCTGGTTACGGCCGAGCTTGCGGTACGGCTCGGTGTCGACGACGTCGTTGGCGCGCAGCACTTTGGCGATCACCGCGGCGTCCACACCTTCGGCGAAGTCGATGGTGGCCACTGCCCCGGACCGCAGCGCCGGGTCGGTGACGAACGGCTCGGCGAACGACGACCGGTCGGCCCAGCCGTAGATCGCGGCGGCGCTGTCCGCACTGCGTTTGGCCGCCCAGGCCAGGCCGCCCTGCGCGTTCATCCAGTCCACCTGCTCGGCGGCGAGGAAGACGGTGGCCAGCGCGGGCGTGTTGTAGGTCTGCTCCAGGCGGGACTGCTCGATCGCGGTCACCAGGTCGAGGAACTGCGGGATGTAGCGGCCGGTCGCCTTGATCTCGAAGGCTCGTTCGATCGCGGCCGGCGACATGAGGGCCAGCCAGATCCCGCCGTCCGAGCCGAGCGCCTTCTGCGGGGCCAGGTAGTAGACGTCGGTCTCGCTGACGTCCACGTGCAGGCTGCCGCCGCCCGAGGTGGCGTCGGTGAGCAGCAGGGCATCCGGGTCGGCGCCGGCGACCCGGCGGACCGGGACGGCGACTCCGGTCGACGTCTCGTTCTGCACTGTCGCGTACACGTCGACGCCGGCCTCGGCGGTCAGGTAGGCCGCCTGACCGCCCGGCGCACGGTGCACGGTCGGCTCGGCCAGGAACGGCGCGGCGGTGACCGCCGACACGAATTTCGCGCCGAACTCGCCGAACTCGGCGAACTGTGCCTTGTCCCGGATCAGGCCGAAGGTGGCGGTCTCCCAGAACGCGCTGGTCCCGCCGTTGGAGAGGATGACCTCGTAACCGTCCGGGATCGAGAAGAACTCGGCCAGGCCGCGGCGCAGTCGTGCCACCTGGTCCTTCACCGTGCTCTGCCGGTGCGAGGTGCCCATGAAGGTGCGGGACACCGCGGAGAGCGCCTCGACGCCTTCGGGACGAACCTTGCTCGGCCCGGAGCCGAACCGTCCGTCGACGGGCTTGATCGCGTCAGGGATCCGGATGTCAGTCACGGTCACACATTATGCGGGAGCTGATCCCAGCCCTCGACCTCCTGCGGCTTGCGCGGCTCCGCTCCCACATATTGGAGACCCGGTCGCAGGATCCGGCCGAGTTTTTTCTGTTCGAGGATGTGCGCGCTCCAGCCGGCCACCCGGGCGCACGTGAACATCGAGGTGAACATGTGCGTCGGGACCTCGGCGAAGTCGAGCACCACGGCCGCCCAGAACTCGACGTTCGTCCACAACTCATGGCCGGGTTTGCGTTCCCGGAGTTCGGCGAGCGCGACCGCCTCCAGGGCGGCGGCCACCTCGTAGCGGGGCGCGCCCAGTTCCTTCGCGATGCGGCGCAGCACCTTGGCCCGTGGGTCCTCGGCCCGGTAGACCCGGTGGCCGAAGCCCATCAGGCGCTCGCCGCGGTCGAGGACGTCCTTCACGTACGCCTCGGCGTCGCCGCTGCGTTCGACCGCTTCGATCATGTGCATCACCCGGGTGGGCGCACCGCCGTGCAGTGGGCCGGAGAGAGCGCCGATCCCGGAGGAGATGCAGGCGGCCGCGTCGGCGCCGGTGGAGGCGACGATGCGGGTGGTGAAGGTGGAGGCGTTCAGCCCGTGCTCGCAGGCGGCGATGAAGTACGCGTCGACGGCCTTGACGTGCCGCGGGTCGGGTTCGCCGCGCCACCGGCGCATGAACCGCTCCACGATGGTCTCGGCCTTGTCGATGTCCTTCTGCGGTACGGCCGGCAGGCCCAGCCCGCGAGCCGCCTGGGCGACGAAGGAGAGGGCGGTCACCGACACCCGGGCCAGGTCGCGGCGGGCCTGTTCGTCGCTGATGTCGAACATCTGCGACAGGCCCCAGTACGGCGCGAGCATCGCCACCGCGGACTGCACGTCGACCCGGATGTCGCCGGAGTGCACCGGCACCGGGAACGGCTCGGCCGGTGGCAGCCCGGGTCCGAACCTCCCGTCCACGAGGAGGCCCCAGACGTTGCCGAACGAGACCTGTCCGATCAGGTCCTCGATGTCGACGCCGCGGTACCGCAGGGCACCGCCGTCCCGGTCGGGCTCGGCGATCTCGGTCTCGAACGCGATGACGCCCTCGAGCCCCGGCTTGAAGTCGGTCACGGCACTCCCTGTGGAACCGAACTGCGGTGGGTGATTCATCTTGCCCGCCGGGTAACCGCACGGTCGACCCGTCGCGATTGTGCTCTGGATGACACCCATCCTGGTTCAACTGACGTTTCGCGGCGCGCGACTTACGGTCGTTTCCGTCTCATGAAGGCGTCGAGACATTAGCGAAGGAGCCGGTGTGGCCACCGAACCGCCGTCACCAGCCGGGATGCGCCGGGACTACACCGAGTGGCCGCCGCTGACCGAGGAGTCGCTCGCCGGCGACTGGACCGGCCAGTTCGCGGCCTGGTTCGCCGACGCGGCGGCCGCCGGACTGCCGGAACCGAACGCGATGATCGTGGCCACGGCGGACCGGGACGGGCGGCCCTCGGCACGAACGGTCCTTCTCAAGGGCTACGACGAGGACGGTTTCGTCTTTTTCACGAACTACGAGTCCCGCAAGGGTACGGAGCTGGCGCTCAACCCGTACGCCAGCCTGGTCTTCCCCTGGTTTCCGATGCAGCGCCAGGTGATCGTGGCCGGCGAGGTGGAGCGGGTGTCCCGCGAGGAGTCCGCCGAGTACTTCGCCTCCCGGCCGCGCGGCTCCCGCCTCGGTGCCTGGGCCAGCCCGCAGTCGCGGGTGCTGCCGGGCCCGGAGGCGCTGGACGCGAACCTGGCCGCGGCGACCGAGCGGTTCGGCGACGGGCCGGTCCCGGTCCCGCCGCACTGGGGCGGGTTCCGGGTGCGGCCGGAGACCGTGGAGTTCTGGCAGGGACGCAGCAGCCGGCTGCACGACCGGCTGCGGTTCCGGCGCACCGGGGCGGACTGGACCGTCGAGAGACTGGCGCCTTGAGCCAGGGCACCAAGGAGCCCCGGTCCTGGATGATCGACATTCGCCCGCTGAGTGTGCGCACGTTCCGGCGCACCTGGGTGGGCAACGGCGCGTCGTACTTCGGGTTCCAGTTCACCGCGGTCGCCGTGCCGGTGCAGATGTTCGCCGTCACCGGCTCGACCACCTGGGTCGGCCTGCTCGGGGTCGCCGGGCTCGTACCGCTGCTCGTCTTCGGTCTCTGGGGTGGGGCCGCCGCCGACGTGGTCGATCGCCGCAAGCTGCTGCTGGCCGGTTCGGTGGTGACCTGGCTGAGCACGATCGCGCTGCTCGTGCAGGCGATGCTGGGGGTGCGCAGCGGGTATCTGCTGCTGGCGCTGACCGCCGTGCAGTCGGCCGGTTTCGCGGTCAGTTCGCCGGCCCGGCACTCGATCGTCCCGCGGATCGTGCCGGAGTCGCTGGTCCCGGCAGCCAACACGCTGAACTACACGGCGAGCACGGCCGGCGGGGTGCTCGGCCCGCTCACCGCCGGCGTGATCATCGGCACCTGGTCCACCGGCACCGGCGTGACCGTGGCGTACGCCCTCGACGCCCTGCTCTTCACCGTCACCTTCTGGGCCACCTGGAAGCTGCCCGGCATCCCGCCGGTGGCACCCTCGGACGGGGCCGGGCGCCCGAGCGCCGGACTGCGCGGCATCGTGATCGGGCTACGGTTCCTGGTCACCCAGCCGGTGCTGCTGCTCTCGTTCGCCATCGATCTGGTCGCCATGGTGTTCGCCATGCCGCGGGCGCTGTTCCCGGCGGTCGCCCAGGAACAGTTCGGCGGCGGGTCGGCGGTGGGCTGGCTTTACAGCGCGATCGCCATCGGCGCCATGGTCGGCGGGCTCACCTCGGGCTGGATCGGCCGGGTGAGGCGACAGGGGTTCGCGCTGATCGTCGCGGTCGTCGCCTGGGGCCTCGCGATCGCCCTGTCCGGTCTGGCGCGCAGCCTGTGGCTGATGGTGCTGATGCTCGCGGTGGCCGGCGCGGCCGACCTGGTCAGTGCGGTCTACCGGCAGACGATCATGCAGACGTTCGCGCCGGATCATCTGCGCGGCCGGCTGCAGGGGGTGTTCACCGTGGTGGTGGCCGGCGGGCCGCGTCTCGGTGACCTCCGCGCCGGTGCCACCGCCGACCTGACGAGCGTCACCACCTCCTGGGTGGGTGGTGGCCTGCTCGCGGCCGGGCTGGCCGTCGTGCTGGGGACGATCTCGCCCGCACTCATCCGATACCGGCCCGAGCAGGTTCCCGAGGACGACCGATAGTGTCGCGGTCATGAGCGCAGAGTCAGCCGCCAAGTCCGGCATCCAGTGGTCGATCGAGGCGGACGGCCACCGTGCCGTCCTGGTCGAGGTCGGCGGGACGCTCCGGTCGTACTCGGTGAACGGGGTCGAGATCCTGGACGGATTCGGCACCGACGAGATCTCCCCCGGGTCCGCCGGCCAGATCCTCGCGCCGTGGCCCAACCGGATCCGCGACGGGCAGTACGAGTTCGAGGGGCAGGCGTACCAGCTCGCACTCACCGAACCGCCCAAGCGGACGGCCATTCACGGCCTGGTCAACTGGTCCCGCTGGCGGCTCGCCGAGCGGACCGCCGACTCGGTCACGCTGGAGTACGAACTGCCCGCCCAGGTCGGCTATCCGTGGTCGCTGCTGCTGCGCTCCCGGTGGTCGGTCTCCGCCGACGGTCTCCGCTGCGACCAGGAGGTCGTCAACACGTCCGAGGCCAACGCGCCGTGGGGTTACTCGGTGCACCCGTACCTGCGCCTGCCCGGCGTCGCGGTGGACGACACCGTGCTGCACGTCCCGGCCAGGTCCCGGATCCAGGCCGACGCCCGGCTGCTGCCGATCGGTGCCACCAAGATCGCCGGCACCGAGTTCGACTTCACCGAGGCGCGCCGGATCGGTGACCTGGTGATGGACGCCAGCTTCGGCGACATCGACTTCGACGCGGACGGGATCACCTCGGTCACGCTGTCCGACCCGGGCTCGGACGCGCGGATTGTGGTCTGGGCCGACGAGAAGTTCAAGTACTGGCAGGTCTTCACCGCCGACACGCTGAGCGGGGAGCGGTTCCGCCGGTCCGTGGCGGTCGAGCCGATGACCTGCCCGCCGGACGCCTTCCGTACCGGTCGTGACCTGACCGTCCTGGCGCCGGGTTCGACGTGGGCCGCGTCCTGGGGCATCCGCTTCTGATGGAATCCGGCTTCTGATGGAATTCGACGAGGTTGTCCGCCGCCGGCGCATGGTGCGTGGTTACGACCCGGATCGTCCGGTCCCGCCCGAGCTGGTCGACAAGATCGTCCGGCACGGACTCCGGGCGCCGTCGGCGGGTTTCTCGCAGGGCTGGAGCTTCCTGGTCCTCACGTCGCCGGCGGATCGCGAGCTCTACTGGTCGAGCACGGCGGACGCCGACGGGCCGGCCGGCGGCTGGCTGGCCCGGATGCGGACCGCTCCACTGATCATCGTGGCGCTGTCCAACAAATCGGCCTATCTCGACCGGTATGCCCAGGCCGACAAGGGCTGGACGGATCGGGACGAGGCGCGCTGGACGGCACCGTACTGGGACATCGACACCGGGTTCGCGGCGCTGCTCATGCACCTCACCGCGGTCAACGAGGACCTCGGCTCCTGCTTCTTCGGTCTGCCGGCCGGCCGGGTGCCGGCGTTCCGGGCCGCGTTCGGGGTGCCGGACGAGTTCCACCCGATCGGGGCGCTCACCGTCGGGTACCCCGGAGCCGACAAGAGGTCACCGTCACTGCGGCGTGGCCACCGGCCGGTGGCCGACGTGGTGCATCATGGCCGGTGGGCTTCGTCTGGCGAGGTCTGAGCGGCCCGCGGCTAGGCTGTCATGCGGGTGGAACGTCTCTCACGGAAAGGGCAGTCGCCGTGATCTTCAGAGCGGTCCGGGACGGAGCCCCGTACCCCGATCACCAGACCACGCTCAAGGAGTGGGCGGAGATTCCACCGCGCCCGATTCGTCTCGCCGACCTGATCACCACCAAGCGTGAGCTGGCGCTCGACAAGCTCCTTGCCGAGGACTCCACGTTCTACGGGGACCTGTTCCCGCACGTCGTGGAATACCAGGGGGCGCTCTACCTGGAGGACGGGCTGCACCGGGCGCTGCGCGCGGCCCTGCAGCAACGCAACCAGATCCACGCCCGCGTCCTGATCCTGGGGGACTGACCCGATTCGGCTGGTTTCGCACAGCAGGTTGCTCTCCGGTCGCGGATTGTCGCACCCCCTCCGTACCGTATGGGCATGGCCGAATCGCCCACCCCTGATCACCCCACCAGCGAGTATCCGGCCGTGCCTGATCGGCTGGATGACCCGGAACCCAGTCCCGCCAAGGTCAAGCCGAGCGGCTTCGCACGGCTGCTGATCTTCGTCGGGTTCGTGTTCGCGCTGATCGTTCTCACGTGCCTGGGGCTGCGCGCCGTCAACGTGCTGCCCGGCTTCGACAACCCGTTCGCTGAGGAGACCACCGACCGCAGCCAGCCGGTGCTGCTGCAGTCCATGCGTGACCTGCATCGTTACGTCGCCGCCGACGGCACCTTCCAGGTGATCGTGGATCTCCAGGAGAGCCGGGACAACATCCCGGACTTCCTGGTCAACCGGCGCACGTTGTTCGTCGGCTCCGGCACGGTCGAGACCTACGTCGACTTCAGTGCTCTCTCCGGCGACGCGCTGAAGATCGACGAGGAGAAGAAGACGATCGAGCTGACCCTGCCGGCGCCGCAGCAGTCCACCGCGGCGCTCGACATGCAGCGCAGTTATGTGGTGGCGGAGGAACGCGGCCTGTTCAACCGGATCGGTGACGCCTTCGCCAATGATCCGGGCAAGCAGCAGAAGGTCTATCAGACGGCGCAGGAGCGGATCACCGAGGCGGCCCGGGCCAGTGGCCTCGATCAGCGGGCGCGGGAGAACACCCAGCGGATGCTGGAGAGCCTCTTCGCCAGGCTGGGATACACGACGGTCACCGTCACGTTCGCGGCGCCGTAGCGGGTCTGAACACCACACTCGGCCTGATGAGTACGGCGGGCCGCTCCCCGGGCTTCGTTGCCCGTGGGAGCGGCCCGTCGGCTGTTTCCGGGCGCCCCGCCTGGGGGCAGGAGCGGGGGCCCGGAGTCACGATGCCGGCGTCACTCGCTCGGCATGAGGGCCCAGAGGGCCAGGTAGGCGAGGATCTGCGGGCCGGGCAGCAGGCAGGAGACCACGAACAGGATCCGGACCAGGCCGGGACTCATCCCGAAACGCTGGGCCAGACCGGCGCAGACACCGGCGATCCGGCGGTTGTGACGCGGGCGGGAGAACGAGCGGGTCCTGAGGGGGCTGGTCACTTCATCCACTCCTTCGGTGGCTGCGGCTTTCTGCCGTGGCCACTTCGACGGTAGGTGCGGGAGCGGGGGCGTCCCTCGTTCCCGAGGTGGATGCCCGCAGTGCTGCTCCCGTAAGGGTCTCCCGTACCCGCCGGACGCCCGCTGTTAACCTGATCCCGTTTCGGCCCTGGTAGCGGCGTTGTGCAAGGACGCTGATGAGGAGGCAAACGGTGATGCTCGGGTGACGCTGGCCGTTCTGACCGCTCGAACCGGCCATGCCCTTCCGGACGGTGACACCGATCGGCTCGCTGGAGAGCTCACCGGGGCGTTGCGAGCCGCCGGGGCCTCCACGGTAGATCGCCTGGTCCCCGGCGCCGACGAGGCGGCCCGCCTGCGTGAACTGGCGCGGCAGGCCCGCGACGCCGGTGAGCCGCTGCTGATCTGTGCCGACAACCTCGTCGCCCACGGGAGCCTGCTCTGGACGCTGGCGACCGAGCCGGCCGGGCGCAGCACCGTGCTCGTGGCCGCCGACCCGGCCGGTGACCTCCGCGAGGAGCGGGGGCGGGTGATCGCCGCTGTGCCCGGCGCAGGTTCAGTGCGCTACCTCGGCGCCATGTGCGTCGCCCCGGCCGACCTGCCGCTGCTGGAGAAGGCCGCCGACCGGCCGGACCTGCTGACCGAGATGCTTGCCGACGGGTTCCTGCCGGTCGCCACCCGGGTACGCCTGCTGCACGCTGAGCAGGTGGAGACCGGCGAGCAGCTCGCCGCCGCGCGGGCCGCGATCGACGGCGTCGACGAGGACGCGGTGCGCCTGCGCCTGGCGGTCAAGGAACAGGACGACTTCTTCACGACGTACGCGGTGAGCACCTGGTCGCCGTACGTCACCAAGGGTGCGGCCCGCCTGGGACTCGGCCCGACCGCGGTCACCGGGCTGTCGGTGCTGTTCGCGGCCGGTGCCGCGCTGCTGTTCTGGCAGGCCTCCCGGGTCGGCATGGTGCTCGGCGGGATCCTGCTCTACCTCGGGTTCGTGCTCGACTGCGTGGACGGTCAGCTGGCCCGGTACACCCGTAACTTCGACGCCTTCGGTGGCTGGCTCGACACCATGGCGGACCGGGCGAAGGAGTACACCGTCTACGCGGGGCTCGCGGCGGGGGCGGACCGGATCGGCCTGCCCTACGCGTGGCCGCTCGCGATCACCGCGATCCTGCTGCAGACCGCCCGGCACATGACCGACACCTGGTACGGCGCCCTGCACGACGAGGCGGCCGCCCGCCCGGCACCGGCCGTGTCCGGCGGCGTGGGCGCCCGGCTCACCGCGGCCTCGGTGAAGGCGCAGAGCCAGCGGGGGTCGCTGATCTACTGGGCCAAGCGGATCGTGGTCTTCCCGATCGGTGAGCGCTGGGCGTTGATCTCGGTGCTGGCCGCGGTCACGAACGGCCGGGTGGCGCTGGCCGCGGTGGTCGGGTTCGGTCTGCTCGCCGCCGCTTACACGCTGGCGCTGCGTTCCTTGCGTGCGCTGTCGATGCGGGTGGGTGTGCTGCACACGGTCGACACCGCCCGGCACCGCGACGACGGGCCCTTGGTGAGGTCGGTGCTGAGCCGGGTGCGCGCCGGGTGGCCACTGCCGTTCGCTGCGGTCTTCGCGGGGTACGCGCTGGTCACCGTCGCCGCCGGTGTGCCGTCCGGCCGTCCCTGGCTGCTCGCCTTCGTGGCCGTCCCGGTGCTGCTCGCCGGGTTCCCCGGCCGGGTCCGCCACGACGGTCCCCTGGACTGGCTGGTGCCGGCCGCTCTTCGTGCGGCGGAGTATCTGGTCGTGGTGGCGGTCGGGCTCTACGGAGGAGTTCCGGGGCCGCTGGTGTTCCTGCTGTTGTTCACGCTCACACTGCGGCATTACGACCTGACGGCGCGGATGGAGAAGGGCGCTCCGGCGACCGGTGCGGGGCTTGCTGTGCTCGGCTGGGACGGCCGGGTGCTGCTGCTGGTGCTGGCCGCGGTGGCCGGTTACGCGACGGCGGGTACGGTCCTGCTCGCCGCTCTGGTGGCCGCGGCGTTCACGCTAACCGCCGTCCGCGACTGGCGCGCCTCCCGCTGACCCTCCGGCTGGACACCACTGCTGTCCCGGCGACGCCGAGACAACGTCGGTGTCCAGCCGCAAAGACCCCGGCTGGCGCGCACCGCTGTTTCGCGGGCGTTTAAACCGCGGTGATGTCCAGCCGGTTTTTTTTGGGGGGCTGGGCGCTGCTGATGGGTCTGGGGTGTTGAGGCGGCGGTGTGCGCTGGGTGGCGGCGGGTGCGTGGCCGTACCGAAAGAGATCAAGATGTGAACGTGCACAGGCGGGACCTGCGATGTTCAGGTTTCTGTAATCGATTGATCACTATGTGCAAATGGCACTTTCGTCCGATGGTGGACCATCGAAGGCACTCGCAGAGTTAGTGCCCGATCGCCGACCGTCGTGGGTCCGGGATCGCACTCGATCGCGGGAGGTAGACGGTGTCCACCGTCGCACTCAAGGATGTCACCAAGATCTGGCCGGACGGCACCTTCGCCGTCGACAACCTCAGCCTGGATGTGCAGGACGGTGAGTTCATGGTCCTGCTCGGGCCATCGGGCTGCGGAAAGTCCACCGTGCTGCGGATGATCGCCGGGCTGGAGGATCCCACGCGGGGGGAGATCCTGCTCAACGGTGAACCCGTGCTGGAGCTGCCGCCCAGGGATCGCAGCATCGCCATGGTGTTTCAGGACTTTGCGCTCTATCCGCACATGACGGTGTCGGAGAACATCGGCTTCCCGCTGAAGTTGTCCGGGATCGAGCCGAACCCCCGGCAGGATCGGGTGGACGCCATCGCCGGCGCCCTCGGCATCGGCGAGGTGCTCGGCCGGCGTCCGAGTCAGCTCTCCGGCGGTCAGCGGCAGCGGGTGGCGATGGGCCGCGCCATGGTGCGCCGGCCCGGGATCTTCCTGATGGACGAGCCGTTGTCCAACCTCGACAGCGGGCTTCGCGCCGAGCTGCGGGCCGAGATCAGCAGCATGACGCGCGAGCTGGGCGTGACGACCATGTACGTGACGCACGACCAGGCCGAGGCGCTGACCATGGCCGACCGGGTCGCAATCATGCGCAAGGGCGTTCTGCAGGACCTCGGCACGCCGACCGAGGTGTACCGCCGCCCGGCCACGCTCTACACCGCCGCCTTCCTCGGATCGCCGAAGATGAACCTGCTGGAGGCCGCGGTCTACGTGCATCTGGACCGCTACATCGCGCTGGGCTTCGGCGAGCAGACTCTCTACCTGCCGTGGGCCGACCCGCGGGCGCGAGCCGTGGCCCGGTACCACGGCGAGCGGATCGTGGTTGGTATCCGTGCCGAGGCGCTGACCCCGGTCACCCCGGACACGCAGGGTCACGTCTTCCAGGGCCGCATCCGGTACCTGGAGCACCACGGGCACGAGTCGCTGGCGTACCTCGACGTCGGCGCCACGGCCATCGTGGTGGACGAGATCGGCGCCGCGGTCACCGACGACGGACGCAGCGGTGGCGGCGCGTTCAAGCGGCTGGGCGGGGCCCTGCAGCGACTGGCCCGCCCGGGCAGCCCGGACAATGTGGCCTCCGAGGGTCAGGGTGGGGTGGCCACCGACCCCGGGCGGCATCACCGCAAGCCCGCCGAGCTCGCCGTGCGGCTCGCGCCGTACCCGCAGGTCGGCTCGGGACACCCGCTTGCCGTCTCGGTCCGGATGGAGGCCCTGCACTTCTTCGACCAGCGCGGGGACCGCATCGATGTCGGCTGGCGCTGACCGTTCGCGCGGCGCCACTTCCGGGCGCGTTCGACGAGGCCTCCCGCCACCGGCCGGTCTCAGCGCGTAGGCTGCACCACGGTGGAGGACAGGATCGGCCAGAGCGTACGTTCGGCTCTCGACGGGGAGCCGACGGCCGATGCCGCCCCGCCGCGGGAGTGGCCGGTGCTGCTGGACCGCTCCTTCGGCCCGGACGACATCACCCTGCTGCGGCACGAGATAACCCGCCTGCTCCACGCTGCCGGGCTGGCCGGTGACCGCCAGGACGGGTTCGTGCTGGCCGTCAACGAGGTGATCACTAATGTGGTGCTGCACGCCGACGGCAACGGCCGGGTCGTCCTGAAGATCGAGGACGGTTCGGTGTGGTGCGTGGTGACCGACTCCGGCCCCGGCATCCCCGGTGCCTATCTGGACGGCCTGCGCACCCCGGAGGCGTTCGAGGTCGGCGGGCGCGGGCTGTGGCTGGCGCACCAGTTGTGCGACGAGGTCACGACGGCCACCGGGCCCATCGGCACCTCGATCGGACTGCGGATCATCTTGAATTCCGCAGCTTGAACTACTTGTAAACCATCGTGGAAATGTGAAGGCGCCCTTCGGCTCTCGCGCGGGATCGGGTCCGGCTACATTGGGCGCGTGCTCGGACTTCCCTCACAGGTGACCGCTTGCTTATTCGATCTTGATGGCGTGTTGACGCAGACCGCGCTGGTGCACAACGCTGCGTGGAAACAGACGTTCGACGCGTTCCTGCAATCATGGGCCGAACAGCACGGACAGCCGTACGTGCCATTCGACCCGGCCGCCGACTACCACCGATACGTCGACGGCCGGCAACGTGCCGACGGGGTCCGGACCTTCCTGGCCTCGCGAGGCATCCTCCTTCCCGAGGGCGACCCCGACGACACCCCCGATCGGGAGACCGTCAACGGCATCGGCAAAAGCAAGAACCTGCTCGTGCTAGAGAAGATCAAAGAAGGCGCCGTCCAGGTCTACCCCGGATCGGTGGAGTACCTGAAGGCCGCACACGCCGCCGGTCTACGCCGGGCGGTCGTGTCGGCGAGCGCCAACTGTAAGGACGTCCTGGAGGCGGCCGGGATCGCCGACCTCCTGGAGGCCCGCGTGGACGGTGTCGTCGCGCGTGAGCTGGGTCTGCCCGGCAAGCCCGCACCCGACACGTTCCTGAAGGGCGCCGAGCTGCTCGGCCTCGACCCGGCGAACTGCGCCGTCTTCGAGGACGCACAGGCGGGCGTCGCCGCCGGCCGGGCCGGCGGGTTCGGCATCGTGATCGGCGTGGACCGGGTGGGTCAGGCCGAGGCGCTGCGCGAACACGGCGCCGACGTGGTCGTCACCGACCTGTCCGAGCTCCTCACGCAGTAAGACCTCCTCTGCAATTCAGTCATCGAGAGGCACGACCGTGATCCGTGAACGGGCCTACCCCGTCGACCCCTGGCATATCCGGGAGACCCGGCTGGACCTGGACCTGCTGGCCCAGTCAGAGTCGGTGTTCGCGCTCTCCAACGGCCACATCGGGATACGCGGGAACCTGGACGAGGGTGAGCCGCACGGCCTGCCGGGCAGCTATCTGAACTCGTTCTACGAGCTGCGGCCGCTGCCGCACGCCGAGGCGGGGTACGGCTTCCCCGAGTCCGGCCAGACCATGGTCAACGTCACCAACGCCAAGCTGATGCGTCTGCTGGTCAACGACGAGCCGTTCGACGTCCGGTACGGCGAGCTGCTCTCCCACGAACGCTGCCTCGACCTGCGGGCCGGCACCCTGGAACGGGTCGTCGAGTGGGTGTCCCCGTCAGGGCAGGGCGTCCGGGTACGGACCGTGCGGCTGGTCTCGTTCACCCAGCGGGCCATCGTGGCGTTCCTCTACGAGGTCGAGCCGCTGGACACCTCCGCCCGGCTGATCCTGCAGTCGGAGCTGGTCGCCAACGAGCAGCTGCCGCCGATGAGCAAGGACCCGCGGGTGGCCGCGGTGCTGGACCGCCCGTTGCAGGGCGAGGAGATGCTGGAGCAGCCCACCGGCGGCATCCTGGTCCACCGCACCAAGGCCAGTGACCTGCGGATGGCCGCGGCCATGGAGCACTCGGCGGAGACGCCGGGCCGGCACGCCATCACCACCGAGGGCCACCCCGACTGGTTGCGCACCACGGTGGCCTGCCGCCTGGAGCCCGGCCAGAAGCTGCGGGTCGTCAAGCTCGCGGCGTACGGCTGGTCCAGCATCCGCTCACTGCCCGCACTGCGTGACCAGGTCGGCGCGGCCCTCGCCAGCGCCCGCCTGGACGGCTGGGAGGGCCTGGTCCAGCAGCAGCGGGACTACCTGGACGCGTTCTGGGACCACTCCGACGTCAAGGTGGAGGGCGACCCGGAGGTGCAGCAGGCGGTCCGCTTCGGGCTGTTCCACACGCTGCAGGCCGGCGCCCGGGCCGAACAGCGCCCGATCGGCTCCAAGGGCCTCACCGGGCCGGGCTACGACGGTCACACGTTCTGGGACGCCGAGACGTTCGTGCTGCCGGCCCTGACCTACACCCAGCCCTCCGCGGCGGCCGACGTGCTGCGCTGGCGGCACTCGACGCTTGACCTGGCGCGGGAGCGGGCGCAGACACTCGGCCTGCAGGGCGCCGCGTTCCCGTGGCGGACCATCCGCGGCCAGGAGTGCTCCGGCTACTGGCCGGCCGGCACGGCAGGGTTCCACATCGCGGCCGACATCGCCGATGCGGTCCGTCGTTACGTGCAGGCCACCGGCGACTACGACTTCGAGCGGGAGGTCGGCCTGGAGCTGCTGGTGGAGACCGCACGGCTGTGGCGTTCGCTGGGGCACCACGACCGGCACGGGCGCTTCCACATCGACGGCGTGACCGGGCCGGACGAGTACACCGCCGTGGTGAACGACAACATCTACACCAACCTGATGGCCCAGCAGAACCTGATGACCGCGGTCGAGGCCTGCAAGCGGCACCCCGACCTGGCCCGCAGGCTGGGTGTGGACGACGAGGAGGCGGCGTCGTGGCGGGACGCGGCGGCTGCCGTGCACATCCCGTACGACAAGGAGCTCGGCGTCCACCAGCAGTGCGAGGGCTTCACCCGGCTCCAGGAGTGGGACTTCGAGAACACCCCGCCGGAGGGGTACCCGCTGCTGCTGAACTTCCCGTACTTCGACCTGTACCGCAAGCAGGTGATCAAGCAGGCCGACCTGGTCATGGCGATGTACATCCGGGGTGACGCGTTCACGCCCGAGGAGAAGGCACGCAACTTCGCCTACTACGACGCCCGGACCGTACGGGATTCGTCGCTCTCCGCCTGCATCCAGGCCGTTCTGGCGGCCGAGACCGGGCACCTCGAGCTGGCCCACGACTACCTGGGCGAGGCCGCCCTGATGGACCTGCACGACCTGCACCAGAACGCCCGGGACGGCGTCCACGTGGCGTCCCTGGCCGGTACCTGGATCTCGCTGGTCGCCGGCCTCGGTGGCATGCGTGACTTCAACGGTCAGCTGAGCTTCGCCCCGCGCCTGCCCAGCCGCATCAACAACCTGGAGTTCTCGCTGCTCTGGCGCGGCCTGCGGCTGCGCGTGAACGTGACCTCCGACGAGGTCACGTACTCGCTGCGCAACGGTGGCGGCCAGGCCCGCCTCACCCTGCTGCATCACGGCAAGGAGCTGGAGGTGACCCAGGTACGCCCGGTGACCATGCCGATCCCGGCCGGGGTGCCGGCCGGCCCGGCACCGGCTCAGCCGCACGGGCGGGCGCCGGTGCGTCGCGCGGTGCACTGAGCACGGACGAAAGAAGGCCCGCCCCCTTCCCGGGGGCGGGCCTTCTCGCTGTCTGCCGTTAAAGCATGGAGACGTGTACGTGGTCAGTGTGCGCACTGGCCCCGTGGTAGTCGCTCCAGCCGTTGGCCGGGAACCAGATCTTCCGATTCCAGATCACGTAGTAGATGCCGAGCCGGTCGCCGTTACGAACCAGGAACGCCATCAAGTCGTTGCCGTACTTGAATTCCTTGTCCGTGTCGTAGCTGGAGAAGCCGCTCTTCTGAAGGGACCAGTCGCAGGCCCGGCCCTTCGGGTGTTCGTAGGGGCCACCGGGCCGGTAGCAACCGACGAACATGTTGAAGCCGGCCTTCTTGGTCTCCTTGTACATGTGCAGGGTGCGCTTGGTCACACAGCCGCCGGTGGTGGGGTCCTTCTCGGTGCAGCCCTCGGAGGAGAAGCCGCCGCTGGAGTTGCGCGGCGCCGGAGCCGCGTCCGGCGAGTCGGCAACCACGAAGCCCTTGGTGACACCCTTGCCACCGACCAGCGCGAACGCGTCCGCGGCCTGGTCCTTCTGCTTCTTCATCAGCGCGGCGTCCTGCTGCTGCTGCTTGACCTCGGCATCGAGACGCTTCTTGCTCTCAGTGATGGTCCGGACGGCCTGGTTGAGTTCGTTCAACTTGGCGTCGTGCAGCCGGTTGATCTCCTCGAGCGAGACCGCCTTCTCCATGAAGTTGGTCGACGAGTTCGATTTCAGCAGGTAGCTGACGGTGCTGAGATTGCCCGTCATGTACTGCTGCTTGGCGATCTGATCGACCTCAGGGATCAGCGCGTTGCGCCGGGCCTCGGCCTGCTTGATCTGATTGGCCAGCTGCGTCTGCGTCTTCGTGGACTTCTCCACGGCCGCCTTGGCAGCGACATATCGCCGGTTTGTGGATTCGATCACATCGGAGAGAAGCGCGTCGTCATCCTGCTCCTGCTCTTGAGCAGTGGTCGAGGAACCGCCGGGCTCGGCCGAGGCCGGAGACGAGGGCGCCATGAGCATCACGGCAGCCGCCAGCGGTGCCAGGGCAAGAATCAGCCACCGGCGGGGACTTGCGGTCATCAACAGTTCCTTCCGTGTCACCGCCGACCGAGTTAGCTGACGGGTTCGGGACGGAAGCAATCCCTACCGCAAACTGCGGATACACCCCAGTGACCTGGTTCCCCGGCTCGCCTTTCGGCGATTGGGCGGCGGCCTGCCGGCAACTCGGGGGCGGTGCCGTCCTGGCAGGACCGGCGGTCAGCTTACCCGAGATATCGCCGTGGATCAGACCCGAGGAACGGCGAAAAGTGTTACCGATCAACGACTTTCCGTAATTCTGTCACCGTTCGTGTCGGGGTCATTGCCAGCTGTGCGAGAACTGTCGATCTGTCGATCGAGTAGGTATGGTCGGTGCGGTTCCCGTATGGGTGCCGCCGCCTAATCGCCGTAAATGGCGAGCCGGGGATCCAATGATGTGACTTATTCGCGACGGTGCGGACGCCGTCACCGACCCGCCGGGAGCGAAGCTCGGGGCAGGTCGTGAACAAGCCGCATTCCCGGGGTGAATCCGCGCACAGCGGTAGGGATTTCCTTCGTCCCGAACCCGTCAGCTAACCCGGCCGGCGGCCGACGGAAGGAAATGCCTGTGCAGCAGAACACTGCGCGGCGATTAGCGGCGTTGCTGGCGCTGCTCGTCGCCGCGTGCGGACTGGCCGTTGCCCCGACGCCGGCCACCGCGGCCCCCCGGTTGTTCGCCGCCCCCGGCGACTCAGGTGACGACGGTGAGGGCGGATCCGCCTCCCTGATCGACAAGCTCGAGAAGGCCTCCAAGGGCTTCGTCGAGGCCAAGGCCAAGCTGAAGACGTCCAAGGAGCAGCAGGCCAAGCTGACCGCCGAGCTCAAGCGGCTGGACGCCGCCCTGGGCCCGCAGCAGCAGGCGCTGGACGAGATGGCGGCCCAGGCGTACGCCACCGGCCGGGCCGGCCCGATGGCCGCTCTGATCAACTCCAGCAGCCCCGAGGGCTTCCTGGACAAGGCCGAGACACTGGCCGTCGTCGCGGCCGACCAGAACCGCGCGATCCAGGATCTGAAGACCACCCGGGAAACCCAGCAGAAGGCCAAGAGCGCGATCGACATCGCCATCAAGGACCAGCAGAAGCAGGTCACCGTGATGGCGAAGCAGAAGCAGCAGGCCGAGGCCGCGCTGAAGGCCGCGAACCAGGGTGACGACGCCGGTTCATCGTCCGACGGCGGCGGCAGCGCCGACGCGGCGCCGGGCCCGGGGGGCGGCGGTTGCAGCGAGACCGACCCGACCGGGACGGGCGGCTGCGTCACCCCGACCCTCCTGCACGCCTACAAGGAGGCCCGTGCCGACGGGTTCACCCGGTTCACCAAGTGCTGGCGCACCCAGAACAGCGGTGAGCACCCCAAGGGCCGGGCCTGCGACTTCTCGTCCGAGAAGGGCACGTTCGGCGGGGATGCCACCGGAGCCGACAAGACGTACGGCGATCGGCTGGCGAACTACTTCATCAACAACGCCGACGATCTCAACGTGCTCTACGTGATCTGGTACCGCCGGATCTGGCTGCCGAGCAGTGGCTGGAAGTCGTACAGCGGGGCGGGCGGCGACCCGTCCAGCGACCACACCAACCACGTGCATCTGTCGGTCAACTAGCAGCGCACACGAATGGCGCGCACCGCTGACCCAGCGGGGCGCGCCATTCGTATGAGGTCGCCTACCGGCGGGAGAAGGCCTCGTACTCCTTCATCACATCGGCGGTCGGGCCGTCGGCGCGGATCTCGCCGGCCTCCAGCCAGATGCACCGCTCACAGGTGTCCCGGATCGACTGCTCGCTGTGGCTGACCAGGAAGACCGTGCCGGCCTCGCGGCGAAGCTGGCGGACCCGCTCCTCGCTGCGCTTGCGGAACTTGGCGTCACCGGTGGCCAGCGCCTCGTCGATCAGCAGCACGTCGTGCTTCTTCGCGGCGGCGATGGAGAACCGCAGGCGGGCCGACATGCCGGACGAGTAGGTCCGCATCGGCAGGGTGGAGAAGTCGCCCTTGTCGTTGATGCCGGAGAACTCGATGATCTCGTCCTTGCGGGCCTTCACCTCGGCCGGCGTCATACCCATCGCGAGGCAGCCCAGCTCGACGTTGCGGTCACCGGGCAGCTCGTTCATCAGGGCCGCGTTGACGCCCAGCAGCGAGGGCTGCCCGGCCGCGTAGATCGCGCCACGGGACACCGGCAGGAGCCCGGCCACCGCCCGCAGCAGCGTCGACTTGCCCGAGCCGTTGGTGCCGATCAGGCCGATCGCCTCGCCCTTGTAGGCGACGAAGCTGACGCCCTTGACCGCGTGCACCTCGCGGATGTTCGCGTTCTTGCCGCGGGTGGCGAGACGCTTGAAGCTGGCGACCGGGCTGGTGCTGCCCGCCCCGGCCTGGTGGATCTTGTAGATGATGTGGGCGTCGTCGGCGACGACGGTGGGGACGCGCTCGTTGTCAGCCACGGCCGTAACCCTTCTCTCCGCGCCAGAAGTAGACGTAACCGCCGATGCCGACGACAGCCGCCCAGAGCGTCGCCTGGATCCACAGCACGGCTGGAGGGTTGGCCAGGGGTGCGCCCTCGAGCAGCGCGTGGCGCATCAGCTCGATGAAGATCAGCATCGGGTTCGCCTCGACCACCTGGAGCTGCCAGCCGGACAGCACGTTCCGGAACATGGTCACCGGGTAGAGCACGGCCGAGCCGTACAGCCAGAACCGCATGATGAACGGGACCAGCTGGCGGATGTCGCGGAACTTGGAGCCGTAGCGCGCCATGAACAGGCCCAGGCCGGTGTTGAAGACCGACTGCAGGAGCAGGGCCGGCAGGACGAGCAGCCACTCGAGGGTGAGCGGCTCCCCGGTCACCAGCACGATGCCCATCAGCACGACGAGGGCGACGATGAAGTTCCGGGTCTCGACCACTACGGCGGACAGCGGCAGGCTGGCCCGTGGGAAGTGCAACGCCCGGATCAGGCCCAGGTTGCCGACGATGGTGTTCTGCCCGGTCTGGACCACCGACTGGGTGAACTGGAAGACGAAGACCCCGACACACAGGTACGCGATGAAGTTGTCCATGCCGCGGTCGGCCTGGAGCACCAAGCCGAAGATCACGTAGTAGACCGCGGCGTTGATGATCGGCGTCAGCACCTGCCACACCGCGCCCAGCTTGGTGTTGCCGAGTGCCGAGGTCATCTTGGCGCTGGCATGGGCTGCGATGAAGTGCCGGTAGGCCCAGAGCTGCCGGGTGTACTCCGGGAGGCTGGGAAGCCGTCCGGAGGCGCTCAGGCCGTTACGCCGGGCCAGCTCCTTGAGGGAGAGCCCGGCGTCGGCCGAGGCGACCGCCGTCTCTGTCATGGGGTGGTGCTCCGATCTGGTCGGCCCTTCGGGCGCGGCGGGATCCGATGCCTGATGCGAGGACACAGAAGCAGCATGACAGGCTCCCGGCCGTGCCGATGGAACGGGTTCGTATCGACGTGGCTGTGACGGTAGCTGACCAAACGGCGGAACGCAACCGTTACGTCGTAGCGCTATAGTGACTGTGTGGCGACAATCAAGCGCGCACCTGCCGGAGCGGCGGTGCTCCGAGGCGACATCACCGTGGCGATCCGTAACGCGGTCATGAGCGAGCTGGCGGAGGTGGGTTACGGCAGGCTGTCCATCGAAGCGGTGGCCCGTCGTGCCGGCGTCGGCAAGACCGCGATCTACCGTCGATGGAGCAACAAGCTCGAGATGGTAATGGAGATAATCTCGGCTGTCGCCGAACGGAAGGTTCCACTTCCGGACACCGGAAGTTTCTCCGGCGACCTCGCACTGCTCCTTCTGATCGTCAGCACGGCGCTCAAGCACCGGATGGCCTCGCAGATCATCCCGGACCTGATGGCCGAGGCGGCCCGCAACCCGCAGATCGCGGAGACGTTGCAGCGGGCCCTGCGGACCCATCAGCAGGCGGTCGGGGAGAAGCTGATCGGTCAGGCCGTGGCCCGGGGCGAGCTTCCCGAGGGCACCGACCCGGACGTGGCCGTCGACCTGATCCTCGGCCCGCTCTACTGGCGCCTGGCCGTGGCCCGCCAGCCGATCGAGGACGACTACCTGGAGAAGTTCACCGTCGCGGTCACCGCGGCGCTGAAGGCCACCGCCTGACCCTCCGCACCCTTGCGGGCACCGGTTCGCTCCCTTTTGCAACTCAGAAGTCCAGGGACGCAAGCCGGTGCTGCCGACCGGAGAGGCCGACCCCCGACCCCTCCGGAGCCGGAGACCATGGCCACCACCTGTGAACACCGCGTCGACTTCACCGTGCTCGACGCCGCCTCCATCCTCGCGATCGCCCTGGGCGGTACGACGAGCTCGTACGCCGGTCCGGGTGCCCTCCACCCACCAGCGGTGACCGGCGCGGCCGTCATCGGCGCGTGGCGCAGCCAGGACGGTGCGGTCAAGCTGCAGCTGCGCCGGGACGGCACGTACGCCGGTGAGGTGTCCGGGCGGCGTCAGGCGGCCCGGGGCACCTACCTGGTGGAGGGGGAGTCCGTCGTGCTGCGCGACGACTCCGGCCTGCAGACCGCTGTGCTCGTGCACGACGGCGAGCTGGAGATGGCCGGGCACCGGCTGCTCCCGGCCGCCTCGGCGAACTAAGGAGCCGCTTCGGCGGGCCGATCGGTAGGGGACACCGAACCGGGGGGACGTATGCGGCACACCAGGATCGCGCTCGCGCTGGCGACGGCAACGCTGTCGCTCAGTGGCTGCGCGGCGTTCGGCCTCGGCGGGCCGGCGGACGGCGAGTCCGCGACGGCTGCCGAGGGGAGGCAGTGGATCGTGGTGGACGCGGGCAAGGCGACGCCGTCGCCGACTGAGACGACCGGCAAGCCGGCGGTGACGCCCGAGGTGTCGCTCTCCATGCCGGCGCCGGATCCGAGCTGTACGAAGATCTGGCCGCGTACCGAGCCGGTGATGATCCCGGTCGAGGTGACGCCGGGGGCCGGTGCGCTGACCGTGGAGTGGCCGGCCCAGGGCCTGTCCGACTACCGGGTCGCGGCGGTTCTCCAGGAGCTGGTCACCGGTCCGCAGCCGGAGCCGGAGTGGAAGCCGGTGCCGCCCGGCAAGGGCTGCTCGGTGAGCACCACGATCAGCGGTCTGACTCCTGGTGAGGCCTACATCGTGTGGCTGGACGCGCCGAACACCGGCCGTGAGGTGGACGGTACCCGCTACCTCTACAGCGGTCGTTCGGGCGTGGTGTACCCGCGGTAGGCGGTCACCACTGGGCGCCGGCGAGCTCCACGGTCAGGACCTCGAGGCCGGACGGGCGGAGGCGGTACTTGGTCATCCTGGTCAGGGCCGGGCCGTAGACGTGCACGCTCACCGCGGGCCGGGCTGAGCGGTTCTCGATCCGGTGGATGTGGTGGCTTCCGAAGCGGCGGCCGGCACCCTCGCCGAGTTCCCGCGAGACGACTCGGGCCGTTCCGCCGCTCACCGAGACGGTGTCCTCGACCAGCGTGCCGCTGTGCAGGTGGAACGCCCCGGCTGAGCCGCCGTGGTCGTGGATCTCGGTGCTCTGGCCGGGTAGCCAGGTGAGCAGCCAGACCTCGTAGTCGTCGGTGAGGGTGAGCCGGTGGTACCAGCGCTCGACCGGATCGAAGCGGGGCGCGACGGGCCAGCCGGCGGCCTCGGCCGAGAAGCGCTGAGCGATGGCGAGATGATCGTGCGGCACGGCACTGCCCTCCGAAAGCCTCTACATAACCTATAGACCTAATAGGTTTTACCACATGATCTACGGCGTGTGGGTGGCTTTCCGTCGGATGTCATGAGCTCGAAAGAGGCTTGTCGAACTTTGCCTCTTTCTGGACGTGGTGCGAAAAACTTCGTTGAGGAATCGCGCGAATACGCTGCGTTGATTAATCCGGTCGATGTGTCACCGAATCGGCCTACCCCGATCGGCCGTTCCGCCGAAATACGCTGCTCAGACGGTCCCTGCCGAATAGAGAAGGCTATATGGTGACCAGCGCGCCGGGAACCGGCGCCGGAGGCCCCCCTCCGATGTCCTGACAGCGAGGACGGACACGTGTTGAAGTCACGCCGCGGACTGCTCGCGGCCGGCCTGACCGCCGCCGTGGTCGGCTCCATCGGAGTCGTCTCGACTCTCAACGCGGGCGCGGAACAGATCCCGGAGAGCCCCGCGCCGGCCGTCGCCCCGGCCGACCCGATCGCGGCGGAGCCGGCGGAACCGGCCGAAGCGGCGCCTGAACTGACCCCGCCCGCGAAGCTGCCCTGGGGCCAGCGCCCCGGCAAGGTCCGCACCGGGCGTGACGGCGCCAGCAGTAAGACGCTGAAGGCGGCCGGCCTGGACGCGGCCGCACCGGACGCGACCGGCGAGGAGTACGCGCCGAAGGGCCGCTCCTCCCGCAAGTCCTTCCTCAAGTCGGAGCGGACCAGGGTCATCCCGCCGACCCCACCGGCGGTCAACGCGGCCGCCGACGATCCGAAGGTCTTCTTCCACTACGGCGTCGGCTCACAGGCCGCCGTCACCGAGGGTGCGTACGCCAACTTCACGATCAGCAAGCCGGCGCTGGCCACGGAGGACTACCACACGCTGGCCGAGCTGAGCGTGCAGAAGGGCGACGGCGAGAGCGCCCAGATCGTCGAGGTCGGCTGGAACGTGGACCGGGTCGTCAACGGCGACGACGACCCGCACCTGTTCGTCTTCCACTGGGTCGACGGCAAGCCCAAGTGCTACAACGGCTGCGGCTTCGTGCAGTACAGCAAGAACATCCGCCCCGGCGACACCCTGCCGCAGGACGTGACGAAGCGGTTCGGCATCCAGTACTTCGACAAGGCCTGGTGGATCGCCTACGACTCGGAGTGGGTCGGCTACTTCCCGGCCAGCCAATGGACCGTCGACTTCTCCAAGAGCGAACTGATTCAGTTCTTCGGTGAGGTGGCCTCCCCCAGTGCGACGCCCTGTAGCGACATGGGCAACGGCGTCGAGCCCCTGATCAAGGATGGCGAGAAGAAAGGCGAGCCGGATCCCAAGGCCGCCAAGATCGGCAGCGTGTCCTACCTGAACGGTCCGAAGGTCGACCTGTACGTGCGTCCCGAGGGCGTGGGCGAGAAGATCGAGGACAGGATCTACCCTCCCAACAAGCTGAGCACTCGAACGTTCAGCTTCAGCGGGCCGGGAGCCTGCTGATAATCGATCTTTCCGACGTCGATGCCCGGTCCTCGCAAGGGGCCGGGCATCGACGTTTTTCCGGTTTTCCGGGCCACCTTTGAACCTGTCCACATGCCACGATGTACATCCGGGTGGCCGGGCCGAACCCGAGGGGAGAGCTGGCGCCGATGAAGCGACGGGGAAACCCCGACGAGCAACTGATGACCGCGCTCTACACCGAACACTATGCCATCTTGATCAACTTCGTCTCCCGGTACGTGAACGACCGGCACAAGGCGGAGGACCTGGTTCAGGAGACCCTGTTACGAGCCTGGAAGCACATCGACCACCTCGACCCGGAACCGGGACGGACCAGGTCGTACCTGCTCACCATCGCTCGTAACGTGGTGACCAACGCCTGGCGTGCCGAACAGCGCCGGCCGAAGCTGGTCGCCGACGAGAACGCGGTCAACTCGGTGCCGTCGGGAGACAATGTTGATCAGATGGTGGAAGGCTGGCTGGTGGCGGAGGCACTGGAACGCCTTTCGCCGGAACACCGGGCGGTGATCCAGCAGATGTACTACGAGGGGCAGAGCGTGGCGGACGCGGCGCGAAGACTTTCGGTGCCGGAGGGCACGGTGAAATCGCGCGCCTACTACGCCGTTCGCGCGCTGCGGACCGTCTTCGAGGAGATGGGGATGCTGCGATGAGCGACCTCGACGACCACCAGACCCTGCACCGGTTGCTGGGTGGCTATCTCCTCGGCGGGCTGGACGAGACGGACACCGAGCGGCTCGACGCCCACCTGCACGACTGCGCCGAGTGCCGTGCCGAACTGGACCGGCTGTCACCCGTACCCGAAATGCTCCAGAGAATGCCGGACGCGCGGCACCTCGGAGGTGGCGCGGCGCTCGCGGTCAGCCCGGCCGCAAGGCCGAGCCCGCAGAACATCGAGACCCTGCTCAGCCGGATGCGGGCGGAGAAGTTCAAGGAGACCCGGGTCAACCGGGTGCGGTGGCTCGCCGCCGCGGCCGTCACGCTGATCGCGGCCGCCGGCGTCACCTATGGGATCTTCACCAACAACACCACACCGAACGAACCCGTGGCACAACCCCCGGCCAGCGTTCAGCTGGTCAACGCGCGGTTCCAGCCGGCGCTCGGCAGCCGCCTGGCCGGCGAGGCGAAGCTCACGCCGAAGAAGTGGGGCGTCGAGGTGAATCTCGAGGTGACCGGGATCAGCGGCAACGGCCCGTTCCTCTGCCTGGTTCGCAGCCGGGCCGGTCAGACCGAGCAGGCCGCGGTCTGGGGCGGCACTCCGGACGGCGAGGCGAAATTGACCGGTGCGAGCTCGACCATGGCGACCGACGTCGACGCGGTCCTGGTCACCGACAGGGACGGCAAGGTTCTCGGTACGGCGACGGTGACCTGACGCCAGAATCCGGTTGCCGGGGCCGGTTGAATGATGACCATGAAACTGCGCCCCGGTGACCGCGTCGCTGTCGTCTCGCCCTCGTTCGCCGCGCCGGCGATCTTCCCGGCCGTGCACGAGCTGGGCCTGCGCCGGATCCGTGAACTCGGCCTGGAGCCGGTCGAGTACCCCACCACCCGGCAGGCCTCGTCCCCGGCTGACCGGGCCGCCGACCTGATGGCCGCCTACGCCGACCCGTCCATCCGGGCGGTGCTGGCCACCATCGGCGGCGACGACCAGATCACCGTGCTGCCACACCTCGACCCTGCGGTGTTCCGCGCCGACCCCAAGCCGTTCCTCGGTTTCTCGGACAACACGAACCTGCTGAACTGGCTCTGGTTCCACGGCATCCCGGCGTTCCACGGTGGTTCGACGATGGTGCACCTGGGACGCGGCGCGGGTGTCGACCCGGAGCATCTCGTGTCCTTGCGGGCGGCCCTCTTCGACGAGACCGAGCTGGAGATCCGGCCGGTCGCGGAGTTCTGCGAGGAGGAGATGAACTGGGCGGACCCGCGTGCCCGTGTTCAAGATGCTGCGCAACTTCGGCGAACGCGGGCTGCTGCGCCAGTTCCCGGCCGTCCTGGTGGCGACCGCGAAGGCCACCGTCTTCTTCGATCCGCGCCCGGTGGAGAAGCGGGACGCCTATCGGGAGGAGCAGCGGGCGGCCGTGCTCAAGGCGTTCGCGATGTACCACCCGGAGGCCATGGTGGTCTTCGGGGTGGATTTCGGGCACACCTCACCGCAATGGGTGCTGCCCTACGGCGGCCGTGTGACGGTCGACGGGCCGGGCCGCCGGATCACGGCGCACTACTGATCAGGCCGTGTGCCGGTACGGGACCGGGGTCTCCTCGATCACGGCGTGCCGGGCCGCGAGCAGCGCGGCCCGGGCCGCCGCCGCCGAGCGGGCCGCGGAGCTGGGCCGGGTCCGCAGCAGAGTTTCCAGCCGTGCGGTGAGTTGCGCCCGGCTGAACGGTTTCGCCAGGAAGTCGTCGGCTCCGGCGTGCAGTGCCGTCATGATCTGGTGGCGGTGCACGTCGGCGCTGACCACCATGATGGGCAGGAGTTCGTTCTCCGGCGAGCTCCGGATCTGCCGGCACAGTTCGATGCCGGAGACCCCCGGCATCCGTACGTCGATCAGAGCGGCGTCGATGCCGCCCGCGGCCAGCATCGCGAGGGCGCCGGCGGAGTCGGCGGCGGTCACCACGTCGTAGCCGAGCCGGTGCAGCGCGAGGGTCAGTAGATCGCGGTGGTCGGCCTCGTCGTCGGCGATCAACACGGTGGGCACGGGAACCTCCCGGAAATGTGGCGGACTGCCGTTACTCCTGTTCGGCAACCCGGAAGATCGGCTGAGCGCGAAATAGGGTGGGGGTATGCGTGCTGCCGTTTTCGACGAACCGGGCCCCGCTTCCGTACTGCGTATCACCGATCGTGAGCTGCCTGTGGCCGGCGCCGGGGAGGTGCGTGTCCGCATCGTCCTCTCGGCCGTGAACCCGACCGACACCGGTACCCGAGCCGGTCGCGGCGTACCCGACGGGATCGCTCCGCCACGGGTTCCGCACCAGGACGGTGCCGGGGTGGTGGACGCACTCGGCATCGGCGTGACCGATCTGGAGCCGGGCGACCGGGTCTGGGTGTGGGACGCCGGTTACGGCCGGGCGAACGGGACCGCCCAGGAGTACGTGGTTCTGCCCCGTGCCCAGGTGGTGCGGATGAACGAGGACGTCCCGTTCGAGGCGGGCGCCGACCTGGGCATTCCGGCGCTGACCGCGCACCGCTGCCTGACCGTGGCCGCGGACGGCCCGGCCCGGCTGGGACCGGGCGCGCTGACCGGCCGGACCGTTCTGGTCGCCGGTGGCGCGGGCGCGGTCGGCAATGCGGCGATTCAGCTCGCCAAATGGGCCGGGGCGACGGTACTGACCACGGTCAGCTCCAAGGAGAAGGCGGAACTCGCGCTCGCCGCCGGCGCCGACGCGGTGATCAACTATCGGGATGAGGACGTCGCCGCCCGGGTGCGCGAGATCAGCCCGGAGGGGCCGCATGTCGTCGTCGAGGTGAACAACGACAACCTCGACCTCGACCTCGACGTGATCGCACCCGGCGGCAACATCGCGCTATATGTCCCCGGAAAGTTCAGCGTGCCGAGCTTCAAGGCCATGCTGAAGAACGTCAGCCTCGACTTCGTGCTCACCTACACGACGAAACCGGAGGAGAAGGCGAACGCGGTCGCGGCGGTCGCCGAGGCGGTCAACTCGGGCGCGTTCCGCGTCGGCGAGGAGGCCGGGCTGCCGATCCTGCGCTTCGGAATGGAACGGATCGCCGAGGCGCACGAAGCCGTCGAGAACCACGCCGTCGGCAAGGTCGTCATCGAGGTGACCGCCCCCTGAGCAGGACGTCCGCGACTCGTTCCACGCCACGCCCGTCGACCGCTGCCCAGCCCCGGACAGCGAGCGCGGTGCGTTCGGCCGGGTTCAGGAGCAGCCGGCGCAGGGTGGTGACGGCGTGGTCGCCCAGCTCGCCGAGACGGCCGAGCCCGGCGGCGTAACCGTGCGCGACCGTCCGCTCGTACCCGATGATCTGGTTGTCGACCACCCAGACCAGCGCGGCCGCCCGGCCCAGGCAGAGCAGTTCCCAGGTCGACGTGCCGCTGGCGCTGACCACCAGGTCGGCGTCGGCGAGCAGCTCCGGTAGCCGGTCGGTCGGGTCGATGATCTCGAAGTGCTGGCCCTCACCGGCCGGGATCGTGAGCAGCTCGGCGCGCAGTGACGCGTCGGCGGCCACGACGGTCGCCTCGAAGGGCGCCGCGGCGTCCACGAGCAGCCGGGCCACCTGCGGCGCGGCACGGTAGGCGTCGGTTCCGCCGAAGAAGGCGACGACCTTGGGCGTACGGGCGAACGAGCTCACCGGCGCCGCCGAGGGCCGCAACCGCCGCACCGAGGACCGCAGCAGCGCATGGTCGAGACCGGCCAGCCGGACGTCCCCGACGTCGAGCACCGCGTCCAGGTTCTGGTCGACGAAGATGTCGGCGTCCTGTCCGCGCGGATCACCGTCCACGATGGCCAGGACGGTCGTTCCGGTGGCCCGGACCGCCTTGCTGTGCGGCGGCGGCAGCGTGTACGAGTCGATCACCAGAGCATCGAGCTGCAGCCGCTGCACCGCGGATACCAGCCCCACCTCGTCGTAGGGTGCCGGATGCCATGGCAGCCCGCGCTGCTCCAGCTGCGCCTCGGCCCAGGTCACCCCGCCCAGATCGCTGAGGAAGTGCACGTCCACGCCGCGTGCGGTCAGCTCCTCGGCCAGGGCCACGCATCGCACCAGATGCCCGACCCCGGTCCGGGCCCCCGCGTCGCACCGGATCCCGATGGTGCTCAAGCTGTGCCTGCCTGGACATGCTCTCCCGGCCCTCGCCCGCGGCATGAGGGGGAGGCTGCCGGTGGCTGCCGCTCGGTGCAGTCGATCATGCCTGCTCCAGGTCCTTCTGCATGATGTGCGCGTTGAGTTCGGCCAGTTCCGGCCGTACGCCGAGCCAGTCGGCGATCTCACGGACCGCCAACGGTGCGTCGCCGAAGTGGTCGACGATCGCCTCGATCAGCCGCCAGTCGTCCTCGGTGTCGAGGGTGAGCCGCAGGTTCGACATGTCCGGCTGCACGGTCAACCCGATCAGGTCGAAGTCGGCGGGGTGGGTGTAGACGTACGACGTCACGTGGGTGCGGTGATGGTCGTACGCCAGCTTGTCGATCTCCTTGAGCACCGCGGCCCGGACCACCTCGACGTCCAGTCCGCGCGGGAGCGTCCGGGTGATCGACGTGGTCAGGTAGTCGACGCCGGCCGCCGCGAACACCCGGTAGGCCCGTGCGACCAGGCGCGGGTCCAGCAGCGGGCAGTCGGCGGTGAACCGCAGCACGTCGTCGGCCGACCGGGTCTCCAGCACCCCGAGGAACCGGGTGAGCACGTCGTCGACGGGCCCGCGGTGACAGTCGACACCGATCGCCGCGCATTCGGCGACGATCGCATCGTCGTCGGGCAGGATCGTGGTGGCCACGACCAGGTCGTCGAGGACGCCGCTGTCCCGGGCGGCGTGGACGACCCGGTCGAGGACGGTTCGTCCGCCGAGGCGGCGCAGCACCTTGCCGGGCAGCCGGGTGGAGCCCATCCGGGCCTGAATGATGCCGAGGGTGGTCATGACCGTCCTTTTCGGAGGCGATTGCGGGCGGCGCGGGCCAGGACGAGCCCGGCCTTGGCGGCGCGATAGCCGAGGTTGCCGCTGAACGCGGCGATCTGTGTCTTGGCGCGGCCCAGTTCGGCCTCGCGTTTTTCGAGTTCGGCCTCGAAGAAGTGGCTGCGGGCCTCGGCGTCGGCGAGCCGCCGGCGCAGGGCGTCGAGCTGAATTTCGAGTTCCCGCCGGCCGTCCGGTGCCGGGGCCGGTTCGGTCGGTGCGGCCGGTGTCCCGGCGAGCCCGGCGGCTCCGGCGAGGATCGCGATGAGCCGCGGTACCTCGGTGACAGCCGGCCACGGGTGGTGGTAACCGCCGGTGATCAGGGTGTTCGCCAGCCGGGCCAACGCGTCCGGCTGATCCGGAACGGTCGGGTCGAGTACCACGAACTGTTCGCCGTCGACCAGCACGTTGTCGGCCGCGGCCATCGGCAGCGCGGTCATCCAGCCGGTCAGCAGTCGCCGCAGGTCCGGCAGGTCGTGCGCGAGTGCCGCGGTGAGAAGCCGCTCCTCCAGCAGCCGGCCGGCCGGGAGCGGCCCGTGCGGAAAGCCCGGCTGGCTCGCACCGCTGTCTCCCGTACCGGGAGACAGCGGTGCGAGCCAGCCGGGAACGACGCGACGCAGCCAGCTGCCGTCCGGGGCGCCCACGATCTCGGTCACGGCGCCGGACGGGCCGGCGAACAACGCCGGCGGCAACGCGACTGTCTGGCCGGGGCGGTGGGCGCGCTGGGCGACGGCCAGCCAGGCCGGGGCCGTCTCGGCGCCGAGACCACGGCGCACGGCAGCGGCGGCCAGCCGCCGGGGATCACTCAGGACCCGGTCGTACGCCGGAGCGACCGACGCCGACGCGAAAGCCGCGAGCGCGTCCAGTGGGCCGTACCGCAGCGTCTCGGGGGTGACCAGGAGTGTCGGGCGCGCCGGCAGCGGCCAGGCCGCCGCCATCCCGGCGACCGGCAGGCCCTCGGCAGCCAGCGCCGCCGCGAGCCGGTCCGGCCGTCCAGGGGCGCTGCCGAACTCGCCGAGCGGGCGCCACGCATCCCCGGCCGGGGACGCGGTCGGTGCCCGCGGGTCGACCAGACGGTGCACACCCAGCTCGTTCTCCACCGTGAGCAGCAGGGTGCCGCCGGGACGCAGGGCCCGTTTGAGGACGCGCACCGATGCGGCCCAGTCCAGCTGGGGCCCCTCCGGGGAGCAGAGACGGCCGGTGCCGTCGAGGGCTACCACCACGTCGTACCGGTCGGCGTCGGTCAGTTTGGCGAGGGTCCCGCACAGCACGTTCCCGGGGAGCGACCCGGCGTCCGGCTGGGAACGGACCAGGCAGGTCACGTCGCGGCGATCGGCCAGGGCACTGATCAGTCCGGGGTCGTGCGGTCCGGCCACCAGGACCCGGATTCCGGTGGGCAGGCGTTCGAGCAGGTGCCGGTGGAGCGGTCCGCCGGCCGGCGGGTACTCCTCCGCGTACTCCGGCATCTCGCCGCCGATCAGCGTGATCATGCTGCGGTCCAGCCCAGGATCGCCCGCAGCTCGGCCGGGGAGGCGAGGTGGCCGTCACCCAGTTCGGCGAGCACGATCTCGCGCGCGGTCTCCGGGTCGGGGTCGACGCCGTGCAGCTCCGGCCACTCGCGGCGGATCCGGCCGGCCGTCGGGGTGTCCTCCTTCTCCAGGTGCATCGGGTCGCCGTACACCGCGGGTTCGCAACCGGCCGCGGTGCCGTAGAGGATCGCGGTGCTCAGCCGGTTGGACGCGACCCGGCGGTGCCGGCGCAGTTCGGCGAGCTGGTTGTGCAGGAACCCCGGGTCGGTCCGCATCCGCATGTAGCCGCGGTACCCGTGACAGATCACCCGCCCGGCCCTCTCGTAGAGCGCCCGGATGCGGCTGTCCTGGAATTCGTTCCAGTACAGGCAGAAGGTGATCGGGCCCGGCTCGGTGCCGACGATCTCATCGATCAGCCGGTGGTGGTCACCGCTGACCTTCTGCCCCTCCCATCCGTGGAACGGGTACCAGATCGTCCCCTCCGGCTCCACGGCCGGCGGCTCCCCGGCCGAGCGCAGGAGGTAGAGGAAGGGGGCACCGGTCACCGTCGCCAGTGGACGGCCCATCGACCAGGCCCGCCGCCGGGTGCGTTCGGACCACACGAAGATCGGACTACCGGGCGCGTACGGCGTACCCGCGCCCAGCCCGTCCACCACGTTCCACCCGTGCTGCAGGTAGCCGTCGATCCGGGGCGGGGCGGCCGGATCCAGCCCGCAGTACCCGGCGAGCACATGGGCGTGGCCGTAGAAGTGGTTCCCGTGGTGCACCCGCTAGCTCCCGAGGATCCCGCGCAGTGCCTCGACGACACGGTCCTGGTCACTGTCGCTCAGGTCGTAGAACAGCGGCAGGGACAGCTCCTCGGCGTAGAACGACTCGGCCACCGGGCACATGCCACGCCGGTAGCCCAGGTCCTCGAAGACCGGGTGCCAGTAGACCGGGATGTAGTTGACCTGCACCCCGATGCCGGCCGCGCGCAGCCGGTCGTACACCTCCCGGCGGCGGCCGCCGAGAATCCGTACCGGATAGAGATGACGGACCGGGTCCACATCGGAACCCTGAGCCGGAAGACGCAGGCCGGGAACGCCGGCGAGGAGCTCGTCGTAGCGTGCCGTCAGGCGCGCACGGCGCGCCTTGAACTCGGCGAGGCGGCGCAGCTGGGCCGAGCCGAGCGCGCAGAGGACGTCGGGCAGCCGGTAGTTCAGACCGAACTCGTGGACCTCCTGATGCCACCCGCCCTCGTCGGGGTGACGAAGCCGGTCCGGGTCGCGGACCAGGCCGACGGTCCGGAACGTGCGAACCCGTTGCAGCAGTTCGGGCCGGATCGAGGCGACCGCCCCGCCCTCGCCGGTGGTGAGGTTCTTCGTCGGGAAGAACGAGAAGGTGGTGAGGTCGGCGAGCGAGCCGACCGGCCGCCCACGGTAGGTCGATCCGATCGAGTGCGCCGCGTCACCGAGCAGGATCGCCCCGGCCTCGTCGGTGATCTTCCGCAGCCGGTCGTAGTCGGCCGGGACACCGGCGTAGTCGACTGCCGCGATCACCCTGGTCCGGGACGTCACCGCGGCCTCGACGGCGGCCGGGTCGATGTTGGCGGTGTCCTCCTCCACATCGGCGAAGATCACCTTGGCGCCCAGCAGGGCAGCGCCCGAGGCCGTCGCGACGAACGTCATCGGCGTGGTGACGACCTCGTCCCCCGCGGTCACACCGGCCGCCGCGTACGCCGCGTGCAGTGCCGTGGTCCCGTTGGTCACCGTCACGCAGGGTGCGCCGGCCACCTCTGCCAGCTCGTCCTCGAACCGCGCGACCCGCGGGCCGGTGGTGAGCCAGTCGCTGCCGAGAGCCTCGACGACCGCCGCCACATCGGCGGCGTCGATCGACTGTCGTCCGTAGGGCAGCATCAGTCCTCCGCGAGGAGGTCGCGCATCTCGTCGACCGAGAGCCAGAGGTCGTTGTTGTCCGAGCGGTAGTTGAACCCGTCGGAGACCTCCTCGCCGCCCTCGGGCGTCGTGTAGCCCCAGCTCGCGACGACCGGCTGGACCACGTAGCGGTCCTTGAAACGCAGCGTCCGGCGGCTGTCGTCGGCGGCGATCATCTCCTCGTGCAGCTTCTCGCCGGGACGCATGCCCATCTCGTGGGTGGGCGCGCCGGGAGCGACGGCCTCGACCAGGTCCATGATCCGCATGCTGGGGATCCGCGGGACGTAGAGCTCGCCGCCCTGCATCACGTCGAACGAGTCGACGACGAACTTGACCGCCTGGTCCAGGGTGATCCAGAACCGGGTCATCCGCTTGTCGGTGATCGGCAGGCTCTTGCCGTCGGCCGCGAGCTTGCGGAAGAACGGGACGACCGAGCCGCGCGAGCCCATCACGTTGCCGTAGCGGACCACGGCGAGCCGGGTCGGGTGGGTGGCGGCGTAGTGGTTGCCGGCGATCACGATCTTGTCGGCGGCCAGCTTGGTCGCGCCGTACAGGTTGATCGGGCTGGACGCCTTGTCCGTGGAGAGCGCGACGACCTTCTTGACCTCGGCGTTGATGGCCGCGTCGATCACGTTCTGGGTGCCGTTGATGTTCGTGGCCACGAACTCGGACGGGTTGTACTCGGCGGTGTCGACCTGCTTGAGAGCGGCCGCGTGCACCACGTAGTCGATGCCGTGCATGGCCCGCGCCAGGCGCTTCTCGTCGCGGATGTCACCGATGAAGAAGCGCAGTCGCGGGTCGTCGCCGAACATCTGGCGGACCTCGTACTGCTTCAGCTCGTCACGGGAGAAGACCACGATGCGCGCCGGGTCGAGGTGCGTCAGGGCGTACTTCAGGAAAGCCTTGCCGAACGACCCGGTGGAGCCGGTGACAAGGATCGAGGAGCCGGCGAGTTCAGACACGAGTTATCTCCGGGGGTTTAGCGGCAGGCCGGTTACGAGCCGGAAGCATAACCACCTTCGACGGCATTTCCAGAAGAGCGGAGAAATGCTGCGCGCAGTTCATTCCCAGTTCAGCCGGGATTGGTCGTCACGACTGGGAACCTGCGGATCGTAGGTCTCCTCTGATCACCCCGACTTGGAGTTGCACCGTGACTGAGCTGCAGAGACTACGCGAGGCGTTCCGTACCGCCCTCGATCTTCCGGCGGATGCGCCCGTGGATGACCTGCGCTACCAGGACAACGAGAAGTGGGATTCGCTCGCGCACATGTCACTTGTCGCGACCATTGAAGATGAATTCTCGGTAATGATTGACACCGACGACGTCATCAATATGTCCAGCTTCGCCGAGGCCGTGCGAATCCTCGGTAAATACGGGGTGGACGTCAAGTGAGCGTCGCCCTGGTCACCGGGGCGTCGCGCGGGATCGGCCGGGCGACCGCGTACCGGCTCGCCGAACAGGGTTACGACCTGGTGCTGCACGGCCACGGCCCGTCCGGCGTCGAGGAGGCCGCGACCGCCCTGTCCGGCAAGTTCGGGATCACGGCCGTGCACGCGTCCGGCGACATCGCCGACCCGGCCACCAGCAAGGCGCTCGCCCGGCTCGCCTTCGAGAGCTTCAAGCGCCTCGACGCGCTTGTCGTGAACGCCGGCACGCACGAGGCCGGGATGCTCGGCATGACACCGGACGCCACCATCGAGCGGCTCTTCGCGGTGAACGCCGCCGGTGCCGCGTACACCCTGCAGCACGCGGTCCGGCTGCTCGCGCGCGGCCAGAACCCGGCGGTCGTGCTGACCGCCTCGGTCACCGGCACGTACGGTATCGCGGGCCAGGCCGTCTACGCGGCGTCCAAGGCCGCGGTGGCCGGGCTGGCCAGGTCGGCGGCCAAGGAACTCGGCCCGCGCGGCATCCGGGTCAACGCGGTCGCGCCCGGCTTCATCGCCACCGACATGCTCGGCACCCTGGACGAGAACGGTCGCGCCGAGCGGGTCGCGAACACCGCCCTCGGCCGGCTCGGCACCGCCGCCGAGGTCGCCGACGTGATCGCCTTCCTCCTCTCCGAACAGGCCCGGTTCGTCACCGGCCAGGTGCTCGGGGTCGACGGGGGACTGACGCTGTGAACCTGCTCCACCCGGCGGCCCGGGTCGTCGACGCCGAGACCGGCGAGGAACTGACCCCGGAGCTGATCGACGAGGCCGCGGCCACGCTGACCGGTGAGCCGATCGTCTTCCTGCCGATGCCGGCGACCGTCCCCGCGGTGGCCCGCTATCTCGCGGCGCTCCGGCTGGGAAAGCCGGTCGTGCTGCTCGACCCGGAGACCGACCACACCGGACTGATCGCCCGGTACACCACCTCCGACGTGCATCCCGACCTGGCTCTGCTGCTCACCACGAGCGGCTCCACCGGCGACCCGAAACTCGTCCGGCTCTCCCGCGCGGCGGTGCTCGCCAACGCCGGGCAGGTCGCGGACAGCCTCGGCATCACGGCGGACGACGTTGCCATCACCACGCTGCCGCTCTTCTACTCGTACGGGCTGTCGGTGCTGCACTCGCACCTGCTGCGCGGGGCCACCGTGGTGCTCGAGCGGACCGGGATCATGCAGCGCGACTTCTGGGCCGCCGTGGACCGGTTCCGGGTCACCTCGCTGGCGTTCGTGCCGTACCAGTACGAGATGCTGCGACGGCTGCGCTTCGACCCGGCCAAGCACCCGTCCGTGCGTACGATCACCCAGGCCGGAGGCCGTCTGCGCACCGACCTGGTCACCGACTTCGCCGGCCGGATGGCGGCCGTGGGCGGGCAGATGTTCGTCATGTACGGCCAGACCGAGGCGGCCCCGCGAATGGCCTGCCTGCCCCCGTCCCACCTCGCCGGAAAGCTCGGCTCGGCGGGCCGGGCGATGCCCGGTGGATCCTTCACCGTCGAGGACGGCGAGGTCGTCTATCGAGGACCCAACGTCATGATGGGGTACGCCGAAACGGCCGCCGACCTGGCACGCGGCGACGACCTGGGTGGCGTGTTGCACACCGGTGACCTGGGCCGGATCGACGAGGACGGCTTCCTCTTCCTGACCGGGCGGATGAAGCGGATGGGCAAGGTCTTCGGCGTCCGGATCAACCTGGACGACGTGGAGCGGGAGTTCCCGGTCGCGGCCGTGGCCGGCGACGACCGGCTGCACGTCTTCGCCGAAGGAATCAGCGCCGACGAGATCCGTGCGCTGCGCACCAAGATCGCCGACTGGCTGGGTACCCACTTCACCGGCGTCGACGTGCGTGCCATCGAGGTCTTGCCGCTGCTGCCGAACGGCAAGACCGACTACCGCGCCCTGGAGGCGTCGCTGTGAGTGTCTTCACCCTGTCCCAGTCCGACCGGGAGAAGGCGCTGCTGCCGGAACTCGTCGAACTCGTCGAGCACCACCGGCGGAACTGTGCGCCCTACGATCGCATCCTCGCGGCGTCCGGCTTCGGCGGAGCCTCGGACATCGCCGAACTGCCCTGGCTGCCGGTGCGGCTGTTCAAGACCCTGGAGCTGAAGAGCATCCCGGACGACGAGGTGTTCAAGGTCCTCACCTCGAGCGGTACGACCGGTGAGGTCAGCCGGATCTACCTGGACAAAGCGGCCGCCGCCACACAGACCCGGCAGCTCGGGGCGACCCTGCAGACCGTGCTCGGGCCGCGTCGCCTGCCGATGCTCATCGTCGACACGAAGTCGATCCTGAAGGACCGCCGCTCGTTCAGCGCCCGCGGCGCCGGCGTGCTCGGCATGTCCACTTTCGGACGTGACCACTGCTGGGCGCTCGATGCCGACGGCGCCGTGGACCTCGACGGCATCCGGGCCTTCCTGGCGAAGCACGGCGGCGAGCCGTTCCTGATCTTCGGGTTCACCTACCTGGTCTGGCTGCACCTCTACGAGGTCGCACTGTCGCACGGGCTGGACCTGGGCAACGGCATCCTGATCCACTCCGGTGGCTGGAAGAAGCTCGTCGACCAGGCCGTCTCCCCGGCCGAGTTCCGCTCGCGCCTGGCCGGTGTCGGCATCACCCGGGTGCACAACTTCTACGGCATGGTCGAGCAGATCGGGACGATCTTCCTTGAAGGCCCGGACGGTGGTTCGCTGTACTGCCCCGACTTCGCGGACGTGGTGGTCCGCGACCCGGAGACGTGGGCGGAGCTCCCGCCCGGCAAACCGGGCCTCATCGAGGTGGTGAGCACCCTGCCCACCTCGTACCCCGGGCACGTGCTGCTCACCGAGGATCTCGGTGTGGTGCACGGCGTCGACGACGGCGACTGGCCCGGCAAGCGGTTCTCGGTGCTCGGCCGGTTGCCCCGGGCCGAGGCCCGGGGCTGCTCGGACACGTATCGGAGTGCCGGGACATGACCGTACGCACCGAGCTCCCGGCCTTGCGGGCGAACGCCAGAAGGGCATGCTGAGATGGAACTGAAGTTCAGGTTCGGTGCCGAGGGCGACCTCACGGCCCCGTCCGGGGACCGGCTCACCGTCGGCGACCCGCGGATGATCGACTTCCTGGCCAAGGTGGCCCGCAAGCTGCTCGCCCCCGCGGTGGCCCGGCGGCACCCCGAGCTCGGGTCGCTCGGTTACTTCCTGCGGCCGGCCGAGCTGAAGCGATCGGTCGAGCGGATGACCGCGCGAACGGACGCGCTGGTCTTCCCGCGGGGCAACGTCTTCCACCTGCCACCGGCCAACGTGGACACCATCTTCGTCTACTCGTGGGCGATCTCCGCGCTCGCCGGGAACCACAACGTGGTCCGGATCTCGTCACGGTCCGCCGGAGCGGCCGAGGTCATCCTGGAAGCGCTGAACGAGACCGAAGCCGACCCGGTGATCGCCCGGACCCAGCGAATGGTCACTTACGGCCACGACGACGCCATCACGGCGGCTCTCAGCCGGTGGTGCGATCTGCGGGTCATCTGGGGCGGCGACACGGCGGTCGACACCATCCGCAGGCAGCCGCTGCGGCCCTCGGCCCGGGATCTGACCTTTCCCGACCGTACGTCCTGGGCGGTTCTGTCGGTCCCCGGCTGGCGGGCCGCCGATCCGGCCGCACGCCGGGCCGCCGTCGTCGGGTTCGCCAACGACGCCTACTGGTTCGACCAGGCGGCCTGCTCCTCGCCGCGGACCGTGTTCCTGGTGGGCGGCGAGGGAGACACCACCGAGGTACGGGCCGAGTTCCTCGGTCTGCTCCTCGAGGTGGTGGACCAGCGCGGCTGGACCGTCGACCCGGCCATGGCGGTGGAGAAGCGGGTCAACGCGTACGGCCTGGCCGCCACCGGGGCCGCGACGGCGCTCGACTTCCCGGACAACCGGATCACCGCGGTCACCCTGGCCGGAAGCGAGCGGGCGCCCCGGCGCTGGATCGGTGCGGGCGCGTTCCCGTTCGCCGAGGTGGGCTCTCTCGTCGACCTCGTACCGGCGATGAACCGGCAGGACCAGACGGTCAGCCACTTCGGGTTCACCCCGGCCGAGCTGCGGGCCTTCGCCACCGAACTGGGTGGGCGCGGTGTGGACCGGATCGTGCCGTTCGGCTCGGCGCTGACCTTCGGCGCCGTCTGGGACGGATACGACCTGCCGGCCGAGTTCACCCGTCTGACCACGCTGCACCCCTGAACCCCAACCCCCGGCCGGACACCACCGCTGTCTCGGCGTGCCTGAGACAGCGGTGGTGTCCAGCCGGGGTCAGCGGCGGCGCCAGATGGCTACCTGGCCGTCGGCCTGGCTGGCGCCCAGCAGCTCGTAGCCGTACCTCGTGCCGTCCCAGTGGAAGGGCACGCCGGGGTAGTAGCGGCCGATCACCACGTCGACGCCCGGGTTCGTGTCGTCGGCGAGCTGGGTCAGCTCGGTCCAGTAGACGTCGTGATACAGGACGAAGTACCCCTCGTGGGTCATGTCGTCGGTGAATCCGACCGAGTCACCGGGGCCGACACCGAGCGCCGTCAGGTCGATGGGCAGGGTGTACCGGGCGGCGATCGGCTCGATGAGACGGTCCCGCATGACCGCCATGGTCACGAAGTTGAGCGCGACCACCAGCGCCAGCACCGGGATCACCAGCCTGCGCAGGCGGGTGACGGCCAGCAGCACGACCAGACCGGTGAGACCGATCGCGGTGCCCACCAGCGGCCGGAATCCCTTCCAGCCGGCGGTGATGGTGATGATGTCCGGGCCGCCGAACAGGCCGTACCCCAGCCGGTGCCCCTGCCCGGCGACGTACCGCAGCCGGAACGCGATGATCGCCCCGCCGACGGCCAGGACCAGCACCGGCACGATCGCGTACCGCACCAGCGCGCGGAGCCGGCTGTCGGCGAGCACGGCGAAACCGAACAGCAGCCAGAACGGTACGAACACCTGCACGTACCGCGAATAGATCGCGTCCGCCGGAAGCCCCACCAGACCGGCGAGGATCAGTGCCGCCCCGAGAGCCGTGCCGATCGTGCTGAACAGGGCCACCCCGGCGGTCCAGCGGTACGCCGCGTCCCGGGCCGGCCGGAACATCTCCAGCGTGGCGGCGACCCAGGCCAGACCGGCCAGACCCGCGGTGACCACGCACATGTACCAGATGTTGGTGCCGACCGCCGCGACGAAGACCTGAAGCCGCTGGCTGTCGGTGAACACCGCGAGGGTGCCGCCGCCGACGATGTCGCCGCGCAGGTGCACCCGGTCCCCGACCAGGAGGATGACCACCTGGTTCAGCACGATCAGCAGCATCACCGGCACGAGCGACAGGGCGGCCGCGCGTACGTTCGCCAGGCGCCGGAAGACCAGGAAGGCCAGGAACGCGAGGTAGACGGCGAGCAGGATCGTGCCGCGGATGTGCACGGTGTAGAGCACGCCGGTCAGCAGGCCCGCGGTGATCGCCGGCCCTTTGCGGCCGGTGTCGCCGAGCCACCGGTGGATCGCCAGGAACCAGGCGAGCATCAGCGGCGCCATGATCGAGTCGGTCATGCCGACGAGGGACCAGAAGACACCGGCCGGAATCGTGGCGGCGGCGAACGCGGCGGCCAGCGCGAGCCGGGTGCCCATTCCGAACATCCGGCGCCCCAGCAGATACGCCAGCGGCAGGCTGAGTGCGCTGATCATGGCATTGACGACATGCACGATCTTGTACGAGGTGGCGAAGTCCAGCCCGAACAGGAAGGCCGGCGAGACGAGCAGGGGGTATCCGATGCGGCGGAACAGCGGCGTCTCCGAACTGAACCCCTCCGGCCCACCGGCGATCGCCCGCGCCGCGTTCATGTAGCTGTCCTCATCGGTGTGCGCGATGGGATGCGTGATCGGGTTTCCGAGCCAGAGCCGCCACAACACTCCGGCCAGCCACCCGACTGCCAGGATCGTGATGATCACGGCCCGGGTCCGGTCGGGCGCGGGCTTCGCCGCTGTCGTTCCGCGGTGCGGGGCCGGCGTGACGTCTGTCGTCATGGTTGTCACTTTCGCCAGTGAATGAACGGCGACACGCTAACAGCAATCCTCACCCATTCCTGACCGCCCGCGGCCATTGCCCGGACTCGACAACAGGCGGACATGTCGCGTCCACTTGTCGTCTTCCTGATCCATGGCGGAATGAAATTTTCATAGCCAATCCTCTATTCCGCGCATCGGAGCAGTGCAGACGGCGGGGAAAGCCAATGAGGCTAGTTTTTGTGACGGCCGCGACCGGGATCGTCATGGTGGTCGTGATCTTCGAGCTGTTGCGCCGGAGACAGCTGCGTGAGAAGTACGGTGCGTTGTGGCTGGTGGTGGCCCTTGCGGTGCTTCCGCTGGCGTTCGTCCCGACGCTGCTCGACGGTTTCACCTCGGCCCTCGGCATCGCGTCCGGGCTGAGTCTGTTCCTCTTCCTCAGCGTCGTCTTCCTGCTTCTGGTCTCGGTTCATCTCTCCTGGGAGAGCAGCCGTCTGGAGGAGGAGACGAGATGTCTCTCCGAGGAGATCGCACTGCTCCGGGCGGAGGTCACCGAATTCAAGGAGTCGCGAGAGAGAGTGGAAACGCCGTGACGGCGACCAATGAGCGGCTGCTCACGATCCTGCCCGCCTGGAACGAGGCGGAATCGATCACCGCGGTCATCAAGGAGATTCAGCAGGAACTCCCGGACGCCGACATCCTGGTCGTCGACGACTGCTCCCGGGACGCGACGGCCGCGGTGGCCCGGGCGGCGGGCGCCAAGGTTCTCCGGCTGCCGTACAACCTCGGGGTCGGCGGGGCGCGGCGGCTCGGTTACCGGTACGCGGCCGAGCGCCACTACGACATCGCCGTGCAGATGGATGCGGACGGGCAGCACGATCCGCGGTACGTGCGCGACATGGTGGACGCGCTGGCGACCGCCGACCTGGTGATCGGCGCCCGGTTCGCCGGTGAGGGCGCGTACCGGGTCCGCGGTCCGCGGCAGTGGGCGATGAGGCTGCTGTCGGTGGCGCTGTCCGCGATAGCCGGGACGAGACTGACCGACACCACCTCCGGGTTCCGGGCGTGCCGGGGCGAGCTGATCGAGTTCTACTCGCGCAACTTCCCGGTCGAGTACCTCGGCGACACGGTCGACACGATCGTCCAGACCCGGCGGTCCGGTTACCTGATCAGCCAGATCCCGGTCGCGATGCGGCCGCGGCAGGGCGGTACGCCGAGCGCGTCCCCGGCCAAGTCGGTGATCTACCTGCTGCGGTCCGGACTGGCCCTGCTTCTCGCGCTGGTCCGGCGGTGACGGCCGGAGCCGATCCGGCCGGTTCGGTGCTGCGGCTGACCCGGAGCAGTGGCTTCCGGTTCCTGGTCGTCGGCGGTACCAGCGTGGTCGTGGACGCGGGTCTGCTCTACGTGCTGCACGGCCTGCTCGGCATGCGGCTGGAGCCGGCCACCGCGCTGTCGTTCCTCGCCGGTCTCGTGGTGAACTTCGCCCTCAACCGGCAGTGGTCGTTCGCCTCGACCGGGCGGATGGGGTCCCAGGCTGTCCGGTACGCCGTGCTGGTGGTAGTGAACCTCCTGGTCACCGTCCTGATGGTGAAAGCGCTCACAACCTTGGGCCTGATGTACCTGGTAGCGAAGGTCCTCACCACGGCAGTGCTGTCGGTGGTCAACTACTTCGTCTCGCAGAAATGGATCTTCAGCTAGCCGTGGTCGGGTTATCCCTACCTCCGGCCGGGCGGCTCACAGGATCGCAACGGTGGGCGCGGGTGCATAGCGTCTTCAGGCATGACGACGACACAAGTTGAGGCGGTCCGCCACCGGAGCATGCTCGGCCGCCTGCTGCGCCAGTTGGCGATCGACACGCAGTACGTGCTGCTCGGCTTCCCGATCGGCCTCATCACTCTGGTCGTCGGCCTCACCGGGTTCGCGCTCGGCGTCGGCACCGCGATCATCTGGGTCGGCCTGCCGATCCTGGTCGGCACGCTCATGGTGTCCCGCGGGTTCGCGATGACCGAGCGGGCCCGGATCAGCCCCGTGCTGCGGCGCCCCAGCCCGCACCCGAAGTACAAGAGCAATCGTGGCCAGGGCCTCGTCCGCCGTACCCTGGGTCCGCTCGCGGACGAGCAGGCCTGGCTCGACTGGGTGCACGCGATCTTCCGGTTCATCCCGAGCACCATCGCCTTCTGCTTCGTCATCACCTGGTGGGCCGGCACGCTGGCCGGTCTCAGCTACCCGTTGTGGGACTGGGCGTTGCCGCACCCGCCGGACAACTACGAGCTGCACGAACTGCTTGGTTTCGAGGACACCGTCGCGGCCCGGATGCTCTTCAACCTCAGTCTCGGCGTGTTCTTCGCCGGCACCCTGTACTGGGTGGTCCGCGGGGCCGCGCTCATGGAGGCCTGGTTCGCCCGCAGTCTTCTGGTCAGCGCTTCCGAGCTGCGGTTGCAGGTGGCCGAGGCGGAGCAGGCCCGGGACGTGGCGCAGCGGCAGAAGCAGGCTGCGGTCTCGGCCGAGGCGGTCGCGCTGCGCAAGCTGGAACGCGACATCCACGACGGCCCCCAGCAGCGGCTGGTGCGCCTCGCCATGGACCTGGGCCGGGCCGAGCAGCAGTTCTCCGAGGACCCGGAGCGGGCCCGTGCGATCGTCGCCGAGGCGCTCAGCCAGACCCGGGAAACGCTTGACGAGCTGCGTGCCCTGTCCCGCGGCATCGCCCCGCCGATCCTGGTCGACCGAGGGCTGCGGGCGGCGCTCACCGCGCTGGCCGGCCGGTGCACCATCCCGGTGGACCTGGACGCGCCGCCGCTGGAGCGGCTCGATCCGGGAGTCGAGTCGACCGCCTACTTCGTGGTGGCCGAGGCGCTGACCAACGTCGCCAAGCACAGCCACGCCAACGAGGTGCAGGTCAGCGTGCAGCGGATCGAGACCGGCCTGATCGTGACGGTCTCCGACGACGGGGTCGGCGGGGCGAGTCTGGCCAAGGGACACGGCCTGGCCGGGCTGGACGACCGGGTACGGGCCGCCGGTGGAGTGCTCGCGGTGGACAGCCCGGCCGAGGGCGGGACACGGCTCACGGCGGCGCTGCCGCTCTAGATCCGGGGGTCTGACAGCATGAGCACATGCGGGTGGTCATAGCCGATGATGCGGTGCTGTTGCGGGAGGGCCTGATCCGGCTCGTCGAGGAGAACGGTCACACCGTCGTCTCGGCTGTCGGGGACGGGCCCTCACTCGTCGAATCGATCAAGGAACACCGTCCGGACGTCTCCATCGTGGACGTCCGGATGCCGCCTTCGCACACCGATGAGGGGCTCCGTGCCGCCGTCGAGGCCCGGGCCGCGGTGCCGGGCAGCCCGATCCTGGTGCTTTCGCAGTACGTCGAGGTCTCGTACGCCGACGATCTTCTGGCCGACCGCCGTGGGGCGGTCGGCTATCTGCTCAAGGACCGGGTCTCCGTGGTCGCCGAGTTCCTGGACAACCTCCGCCGGGTGGCCGAGGGCGGAACCGTGCTCGACCCGGAGGTGGTCGCCCAGCTGCTGGTCCGTCGCCGGCGCGACGACCCGACGCGCAGCCTGACCCCGCGCGAGCGTGAGGTGCTGGTGCTGATGGCCGAGGGCATGTCGAACACCGCGATCGCCCGCAAGATGGTGGTCACCGACGGCGCGGTGGAGAAGCACGTCCGCAACATCTTCACCAAACTGGGCCTGCACCAGGACGAGGAGCAGCACCGGAGGGTGCTGGCGGTGCTGGCCTACCTCCAGGCGTAGGGCTAGCCCTACCCCGGAACGGGGTGTCTTCCGTATCGATCGGCCACTTCGGACTCCATAGCGTTCTACCCCATGGGGAACAGGGAAAACGTCAAAGGGATCGCGGCTCGTGTCGCGATCTGGAGTGCCCGCCATCGGGCGCTCGCGATCTTCGGCTGGATCGCCTTCGTGGCCGCCACGGTCGTCATGAGCGGCATGATCGGCACCAAGCAGGCGGACGAGGGCACGGCCGGGCACGGGGAGTCCGGTGATGCCGACCGGATCGTCGCCGCGGCCGGCTTCCCGGAGGAACCGGCCGGCGAGATGGTGCTCATCCAGAACCGGGCCGGGTCGGACCGGGCGGCGGCCACCGCCGAGATCGTCCGGGTTCTGGGTACGACCACCGGCGTCGCCGAGGTGCAGGAGCCGATCCAGTCCGCCGACGGACGTTCCACGCTTGTCACCTTCGAGATCGCCGGTGACCCCGCGACCGCGGAGGAGCGTGTCGACCCGGCCCTGGCCGCGGTGGCCGGCGTGCAGCGCGCCCACCCGGATCTCTACATCGCCGAGGCCGGTTCGGCGAGCGCCGACCAGCTGGTCACCGAGGAGCTCGAGGGCGGGCTGAACCGCCTGGGCATGCTCTCCATCCCGGTGACGCTCGGCATCCTGCTGGTGGCCTTCGGCGCGGTGGTCGCCTCGTTCCTTCCGGTCCTGCTGGCGATTATGTCGGTGGTCGCCGCGATCGGCCTGATGGCCGCGGCGAGCCGGTTCGCCCCCGTGGTCGACGAGACTACGCACGTCATGCTGCTGATCGGCCTGGCCGTCGGCGTCGACTACTGCCTGTTCTACATCCGCCGGGAGCGCGACGAGCGCCGCCGGGGAGCCGACCCGCACCGTGCGCTGACGATCGCCGCGCAGACCTCGGGACGTTCGATCTGGGTCTCCGGCCTGACCGTCATGATCGCCATGGCCGGCATGTACTTCACCCAGGACGTCGTCTTCGTCAGCTTCGCCACCGGCACCATCCTGGTGGTGGCCACGGCGGTGCTCGGCTCGCTGACCGTGCTGCCGGCGCTGCTCTCGGCGCTGGGCGACCGGGTCGACGCCATCAAGATTCCCGGCCTGTACCGGCGGAACAATGACGGCCGTGTCTGGAACGTGCTGCTCAACGTCGTACTCGCCAAGCCGTTGCTCTCCGCGATGATCGCCGTCGCCGCACTCGGCGCCCTGGCCTATCCCGCACTCGATCTGAAGACCCGGGGCCAGGCCATCCAGGACGTCTCGCCGGACGCCCCGGTGGTGCGGACGTTCCTCGCCATCGGTGAGGCCTTCCCCAGCAAGACCACCCCGGCGCAGATCGTGGTGAAGGACGACTCGGTCAGGACGCCCGAGTTCGAGCAGGCGCTGGCCGGCCTCAAGGCCGCCATCCAGGGCAGCGGCGGCAAGCTGGTCGAACCGGTCGACGTCGACGTCAACCCGGCCGGGAACGTCGCGATCGTCTCGGTCGGCCTGGCCGGCAAGGAGAGCGACAGCGTCGCCGTCGAGGCGCTGAACCTGCTGCGCGACCGGGTCGTGCCGGACACCTTCGGCCGGATCGGCGGCGCCACGGCGCTGGTCACCGGATCCACCGCGGGCGGCGTCGACTACAACGAGCAGCTCGACAAGACCCTGCCACTGGTCTTCTCCTTCGTCCTGGGACTGGCGTTCATCCTGCTGCTGGTGTCGTTCCGGTCGGTCGTGGTGGCGGTGACCGGGCTGGTGCTGAACCTGCTGTCGGTCGCGGCCTGCTACGGCATGCTGGTCTTCGTCTTCCAGTACGGCAACTTCGAGGAACAGCTCGGCTTCGTCTCCGGCGGGGGCATCACCAACTGGATCCCGATGTTCCTCTTCGTGATCCTGTTCGGGCTGTCGATGGACTACCACGTCTTCGTGGTCAGCCGGATCCGCGAGGGACACGACCGCGGCCTGTCGACGCGGGAAGCGGTGCGTGAGGGCATCGGCCGGACCGCCGGCGTGATCACCAGCGCCGCCGTGGTGATGGTCGCCGTGTTCGCGCTCTTCGCCACCCTGCCGCTGACCGCCACCAAGGAGCTGGGCATCGGCCTGGCGGCGGCGGTCCTGCTGGACGCCACGATCATCCGGGCGGTGCTGCTGCCCGCGGTGATGACGATGCTCGGCCGGGCGAACTGGTGGCTGCCGAAGTGGCTGGGCTGGCTGCCGGAGATCGCGCACGAGCCGCCGGCGCAGGCCGCCCCGGCGAACCCGGAGCGGGAGCTGACCCCGATCAGCTGACCGCGGTACGGGCCAGGGCGCCGCCGATCACGGCGGCGCCCATTCCGGCGGTGATGCTGAGCAGGGCGTACCCACCGGCCGCGAGGATCTCCCGGCGCCGGGCCAGGGCGAGGATCTCCCAGCTGAACGTCGAGTACGTGGTGAGTGCCCCGCAGAATCCGGTGCCGACGAGCGCGATCGTCCCCGCGCTCACCGGCAGCCCGAGCACCAGTCCGAGGACGAACGAGCCGGCGACGTTGACGGTGAGCGTGCCCCAGGGGACGGCCGTACCGAAGCGGGCCTGCAGGTATCGGTCGGTCAGGTAGCGCAGCGGGGCACCGATCGCCGCGCCGAGAGCAACCAGCAGGGCGGTCATCGGGCCAGCAGGCTTCCGGCCGTGACGGCGGCCACCGCGCCGATCAGGGTGGCCGCGAGATAGATCAGCCCGGCGTCGGAGATCTCCACGACGGCGGTGGAGAAGGTGGTGTAACCGCCGAGGAAGCCGGTGCCGAGCAGCAGCCGTGGCAGCCGCCGCCGCACCCGGGTGTTGAGCACTCCGATCAGGAAACAGCCGGACACGTTGATCACCCAGGTGGACCAGGGGAAAGCGCCCGGAGTGTACGGCCAGGTGGTGGCGAGGGCGTACCGTGCGAGGGCGCCGAGCACCCCGCCCGCGGCGACCGCGGCGAGGTCGGACCGGTTCACGTCGAGATCCATCACCGGTGACTCTATGGGCCGGCCGGGGGGACGTGGCGGCGTCCGCCCCGGCCGGTTTCCAGGCGCTCCTGCTGGGGAGCGAGCCTGTCCGTCCACTGTAGATCATGATCTTGAGCAGTTCCGGGCCGGGCCGCCGATCTGAATTCTGGCCGTCCGGACGGTGACCTCTTCTGCCGGATACCCCGAAGTGCAGGAAACAACCCAAAACGCCACGGTGATCGCTGATACCGTGCGGCTCGATGCACCACGCCAACCACCACTACGGGCACTCGCACATCCTGGCCCGGTACTGCGGAATGCCGGAACCGCTGCACCCGCCCCGGATCCACGGGTACCTCCAGCACGGATGGAACATCGGGGACGGTCTCGCCCCCGGCACGCCGTACACGGCGGGCAGCCGGCTGCTGGTCTGGTCCGAGGAGACCCGGCGCCGCTCCTGGTCACAGGGCCGGCGCAACGTCGTGGTGGTGGGTGCGCCGTTCGCCTACCTGCTCGCGATGACGCCGCCCGCCGACGGTCCCGGCGAGGGCACCATCTTCTACCCGTTCCACGGCTGGGAGGGTCAGCAGGTCCACGGCGATCACCGGCGGCTCATCGACGAGGTCAAGGCGACCGAGAGCGGCCCGATCACGGCGTGCCTCTACTGGAACGAGTACCGCACCCGGGCCGTCCGCACCCTGTACGAGCGGGCCGGCTTCCGGGTCATCTGCCACGGTTACCGCGGCTTCATGTGGCGCGACCACGACCGGGACTTCCTGGTCGGTCAGCTCGCCGAACTGCGGCGGCACCGGCGGGTGATCTCCAACCGGCTGTGCAGCGCCATCTGGTACGGCCTGCTGGCCGGCCGGGAGACCGCGGTCTACGGCGACCCGATGATTCTCGACAACGCCGACATGACGTTCGGTGGCGAACCGCGCCTGCACCGCCAATGGCCGGAGCTGTACGGCCGATCCACCGACTTCGCCACCTGCCACCGGCTGGCCCGCGTCCAGCTGGGCGCCGACGAACTGGCCGGCCCGGACGAGCTGCGCGAACTGCTGGGCTGGCCGAAGAAAGGGCACACGTGATGCCGAACCTGATCCGCGCCGGTGGCGAGATGTTCAACTTCCACGACCGGCCCGGTGTGAGCAGCGCACTGCTCCGGCATCTGACGTTGCCACTTGCCGTACCCGGCCGGGCCGTCCTGATCGCCGGACCGCATCCGGACGACCTGATCACCGCGCTGACCGACGCGGGAGCCGAGGTCACATGGGTACTGCGTTCGCTCGCCGACGCCGAGCGGGCCACCGCGGCCCATCCGCCGGCCACCGTGGTGTCCGGTGCGTTCGGCAAGGTCGATCTGAGTGCCGGGTACGACGTGGTGGTCGCGGCCGACGGTACTCACCGGCTCAACTCGGCCGAGGGCGAGCAGCTCACCGCCGGTGAGCTGCTCGACCGTCTGGCCGCTGCGGTACGCCCCGGCGGTGTCCTGATCCTGATGCACGACAACCAGCTCGGGGCACATCACACCGTCCGCCTCGAGCCCGGCCGCCGGTTCCGCGACGACGCCGCGTGGTACCCGGCCGACGAGCCGACCCGGCATGCCCCGGCTTCCCGCGCCCAGCTGACCGGCCGGATCACCGGGTCGGGCCTGATGGTGGACGCCGCCTGGGCCGCGTTCCCGGAGCCGTCCGAGCCGCGCGTACTCATCGGGGGCGAACTTCTCGGTGACGTCTCGTCGCCGCTGCGGCCCTGGCTGCAGACCGTGCTCGCGCAGGCCTACACCACGGCTTTCCGCGGCCGTCAGGTGATCAGCGACCCGCGCGGGCTTGTCAGCAGGGCGCTGCGGGCCGGTGCGGAGGACACCGTCGCGGGCGGCTGGCTGGTCGTCGCGCGGGTGCCCGGCGCCGGACACCCGGGCCGGGAGTGGCCCGACCTGCTTGTCGATGACGGGCACCGGGTCTACACCATCGGCGCGGACGGCCCGCGTGTGCTGGCCGCGGAAGCCGGTCCGGCCGGGCGTTCCGGTTCGGTCGAGCATTCCGGTCTGCGTCGCGCGGATCTGGTGCGACCGGCCACCGGGCAGCGGCTGGAGGACCGCCTGATCGAGTTCTGCGCGTCCGCCGGCCTGCCCGGGCTGCGCCAGGAAATCGGCCGGTACGCGTCATGGCTGGACGGTCAGGCCCGGGACGGTGTGGTCGACGGCCCCGCCGCCCTGGCGGACCTGTCCGACCTCGCCGTCACCAAGGCCGGTCCGGAGCTGCTGTCCGCGCGATGGGAAGGGGCCGTGCCGGTCCAGGTCGCCCTGGTGCGAGCGTTGTGGCAGTTCGGGGTCCGGCTGATCACCTGGGCCCGGCCGCATCCGTGGCCGATCACCGCGAGCGCCGCCGACCTGGCCGCGATCCTGGTCGGCATGGCCGGTCGCAGCCTCGACCAGGAGGATCTGCGGGCCGCCGTCGACCTGCAGGTGACGATCGACGGCGCCGAGTTCGGGCTGAACACCGCGGAGCAGCGGGCGCATCGGCTCGCGCTGCTGGCGGTTCAGCCGGGCACCGCCCCGGTCGACGTGGCCGGCTACCACGAGCTGGCCGAGGCACTCTGGCGGCAGCGGTACCAGGCGAGCCACCTGCTGGCGATGATGGAGTGGACCGAGAACACCATCCGGCTGCGCGACGACCAGCTCAGCCGGATGGACTGGGAGCTGCGGTTCCACCGGAGCCGGCTGACCGGACGCGCGCTCATGGCCGCCAAGCGCGCGTACCGGGGCCTCAGGAAGTGACCGGTGCCCGCCGGCGGGTGATCAGATCAGATCCCAGGTGAGCGGCGTGCCCTTGACGGCGTCGACCGTGAACGTACGACCGAGCACGGTGCCGATCTGGTCCGGTTCGAGACCGCCCGTCGGCCGGATGGACCGGACGTTCTCCTCCGTGACCCGCTCGCCGGCCTTCACGTCGGTGACCACGTACAGCGAGCGCCGGAACCGCAGGCTCTCCTTCTCCGCCTCGGTCGGGCCGATCGACGTGGTGCCGAGCGCCTGCCAGGCCCGCTCCGACTCGGTCACCAGCAGCCGCAGTTCGGCCCGGTCCAGTGAGAACGCCGAGTCCACACCGCCGTCGGCGCGGTCCAGGGTGAAGTGCTTCTCGATCAGGACGGCGCCGTACGCCACCGCGGCGATCGGCACCCCGATGCCCATCGTGTGGTCGCTCAGCCCGATCGGCAGCTTCAGCGCCTCGGCCAGCACCGGGATGCGCCGCAGGTTGGTCTGCTCGGGCGGCGCCGGGTAGGACGCGGTGCAGCTCAGCACGGTGATGTCGGTGGCGCCGGCACCCTCGGCGGCCTCGACCGCCGCGGTGATCTCCCGGAGCGTCGCCATGCCGGTGGAGATGATGATCGGCTTGCCGGTCGACGCGGCGAGCCGGATCAGCGGCAGGTCGGTGATCTCCGAGGACGCGATCTTGTACATCGGCGCGTCCAGCTTCTCCAGCAACTCGATCGCGGTCCGGTCGAACGGACTGGAGAACGGGGTGATGCCCTGCTCCCGGGCCCGCTCGAAGATCGGGCCGTGCCAGTCCCACGGCGTGTGCGCCCGCTCGAACAGCTGGTACAGGTAGTCGCCGCCCCACAGGTCGTGGCCCGCCGAGATCTGGAACCGCGGGTGCTTGACGTCCACGGTCATGGTGTCCGCGGTGTATGTCTGGATCTTGATGGCGTCGGCACCGGCCTCAGCGGCGGCGTCCACCAGGGCCAGCGCCCGGTCCAGCGAACCGTTGTGGTTGCCCGACATCTCCGCCACGATGTACGGCTTCGTGCTGCTCATCTGTTTCTCTCCGTCCACACGACGGTCTTCGGCACGCCGTCGACCAGCCGTTCGTATCTGCGTGTCTCGCGGAACCCGAATCGCCGGTGCAGGGCGAGTACCTGCGTGTTGTCGGCGAGCGTCTCCCCGCCGAGGGTGTCGAGGCCGAGCGGGCCGAACGCGTACTCGACCGCCTCCTTCTCCAGCCGCATCCACGCGGGCAGCAGGCGTGGACCCAGTCCTTCGACATCGAGATAGAACGACCAGATCGAGTCGTTGAAGATCACCACGCCGGCCGGGACGCCGTCCTCCTCGTAGATCAGGACGTCGCCGCTGCGCCGGGCCCACCAGGCGGCATGCTCGGCGGGCTGAATCTCGTGGGTGGTCAGGCTGACGGCACGCACCGAGGGGTGGTTGCGCCAGGGGAGGACCAGGTCACGGTCGGAGTCACGGGCGGGTCGAAGCACGCCGCTCAACGTATGGACGTGGTCTGGACCCGCTGTGGCGGCGACGGGATGTCCCGGGAAACCGCAGGTGTCCGTTGGGTGGACCGGCGCCGCAGCCCGGCCACCCGGTATCCGGCGCGCAGGGCCGCGTACATGCTGTAGCTGTTCGCCGCGACCAGGCGGTGCTTGAGCCCCGGAGTGCCGGCCGGCGGCAGGTAGCCGGCCGGGCGGTGCCGCCGGTACAGCGCCGCGATCTCACGGAAGAACGCCCGGCGGCGGCGCGGGTGCACCCGGCTCTCGTTGCCGGCGACGACCAGCAGATGGCTGATCATCAGCGTGAAGACGCGTACGCGCAGCGCGGGCTCCCCACCGGCGGCGTCCAGCCAGGCGTAGAAGCGGTCCCACTGCTCGAACGCCTCGAAATGGCGGTCGCTGCGGGTCGCGGTGATCGCGCCGAACCGGCCGACGCGGTAGTGGTAACAGACCCGCTCCAGCACGTCGAGCCGCTCGGCGGCGATCAGCACCGGATTGCTGAACGGGACGTCCTCGTACCAGCCGGCCGGAAACCGCAGGTCGTGCTTGGACAGGAACTCGCGCCGCATGACCCGGTTCCACGCGGTGTGCTGAACCCCGATCAGGCGCTCCAGGTCGGGCGGCCCGGCCAGCAGCACCGAACTCGGGTCGGCCTGCAGGCGGCCGCTCTCGTGGACGCGCAGGTGATCCACGAGAAGGACGTCCGGCTCGGTCTCGCGCAGGCGCTCCAGCACCGCGCGGACCGACCCGGACGGCAGCCAGTCGTCGCTGTCGACGAACCACACGTACTTCCCGGATGCCTCGGCCAGGCCGGCGTTGCGGGCCAGCCCCAGCCCCACGTTGTCACTCAGATGCAGGACACGCAGGTCACCGTGGCGGTCGGCGTAGGCGTCGAGCATCGCGCCGCACGCGTCCGGGGAGGCGTCGTCGACGGCGATGACCTCCACCGAGGCGTTCTCCTCCGGGCTCAGCCCGGCGCGGATCGACTCGAGACACTGGTAGAGGTAGCCCTCGACCGCGTAGACCGGCACTACGACGGTCAGCAGAACATCCATGGCGACCACCGTCAGCCCCGTACGTGAAGCTGAGGGGAACCGCAGTTGTCGTCAGTGGGGGCCGGTGGGGAACAACAGGTCCTGCATCGCCTCGGTGGTCAGCGGTTCGGCGAAGTAGTAACCCTGGCCCAGTTCGCAGTTGCCGTCGGCGAGTTCGCTGAGCTGCCCGGCGTCCTCGATGCCCTCGGCGACTGTGGACAGTTGCAGCGCCTGGCCGAGCTGGATGATGCCGAGGGTCAGGGCCGCCGCCGCCGGGACGTCACCGACGTCGTCGACGAACGATTTGTCGATCTTGATGATGTCGACCGGGAACCGTCGCAGGTAGGCCAGCGAGGAATAACCCGTCCCGAAATCGTCGATCGCCAGCCGTACGCCCAGCGCCTTGATCGCCTGCAACCGCTCCAGCGTCTCCTGACGGTGGTCCACCAGCAGCGACTCGGTCAGCTCGATCACCAGGCGGTGCGCCGGCAGTCCACTGTCGGTCAGCGCCCGGCCCACCACCTCGGGCAGATCCGGGCGGTCCAGTTGCACCGCCGACAGGTTGACGCTCACCGTCAGCGGCTTGTCCGGGTCGCGCCGGCGGTTCCAGCGGGCCGCCTGACGGCATGCCTCCCGCAGCACCCACTCACCGATCGGGACGATCATCCCGGTCTCCTCGGCCAGCGGGATGAAGTCCAGCGGCGGGATCATCCCGCGCTCCGGATGCTGCCACCGGACCAGTGCCTCCAGTCCGGAGATCTCGCCGGTGGCCAGCCGTACGATCGGCTGGAACCGCAGCTCGAACTCGTGCCGCAGCACGGCCCGCCGCAGGTCGGCCTCCATCTCCAGGTGCCTCTGGAAGGACTCGCGCATCGACGGCTCGAAAAAGGCGTACTGGTCCTTGCCCTTCTTCTTCGCCTCGAACAGGGCCAGGTCCGCGCGGACCAGCAACTCCTGGGCGTCGAGTCCGCCGGCGCCGTGTGCCACGCCGATGCTGACGGTCACGAACGTCTCCCGGCCGTCCAGGTCGAACGGCTCCCGCATCGCCGTGACGATCCGGCGGGCCACCGGCAGAACGGCCTCGACGGTGGCGGCCTCCGGCAGCAGTACGGCGAACTCGTCACCGCCGAGCCGGGCCGCGGTGTCCTCCAGGCGCAGGCAGTCCCGCAGCCGGTCGGCCGCCAGGGTCAGCAGCCGGTCGCCGGAGGTGTGCCCGAGCGAGTCGTTGATCACTTTGAACCGGTCCAGGCCGATCAGCAGCGCGGCGACACCGCCGGTCCGCGGCGCGCCGAGGGCGTTCTCCATCCGGGTGACGAAAAGGGAACGGCTTGCCAGGCCGGTCAGCGCGTCGTGGAACGAGGCGTTCATCTCGCGCAGCGTGCGGGCGTCGGTGACGGCCAGGCCGGCGTGCTCGGCGAAGGCCTGCAGCATCTCCTGGGAACCCTTGTCCCATTCGCGCGGCTCGGTGTACGACCCGGCGAAGACGGCGCCGATCACCACGCCGTCCTCGTGCACCGGTACGGCCATCACACTCTTGATCTGGTTCTGCACCATCTCCGGCACGGCGATCGGCGAGTTCGCGTAGTCGTCCACCGCGACCAGCTCGTCACCCATGATCGCCAGTCCGGCGACACCGAGCGAGGTGACCGGGATCCGCTGCATCCGGGCGATCACGTGGTCGGGGATGCCGGCACCCGACACCAGGCTCATCCGGCTCGGGTCGTCGTTCTCCAGCACGGTGAGCCCGGCGATGTCGACCTTGAGCAGGCCGGCGACCGCGGTGGTGACCAGGTCCAGGACCTTGCGCAGGGGTTCGCGCCGGGCGATCGCCCGCTGCACCGTGCTCAGCTCGTCGAAGACCCGCTGGCGACGCTGCAGCGAGTCGATCAGCCGATTGTTCTCCGAGGCCTGCCGGCGTTCGGCCTCGACCAGGTGCAGCGCCTGCAGGCTCAGCTCCAGCACCCGGGCCATGCCGCGGAGCAGGCACACCTCCTCGTCGGTGAAGTCACCGGCCCGGCGGCCGAGGATCAGCATGCCCGAGGAGCCGCCACCGAGCGGGGCGACCGCCAGCGAGTAACAGATGCCACCCGCGCGCAGCGTGGCCGGGTAGCCCACGTGGTACCCGGCGGTGAGCGCGTAGACGGGGATCTCGTCGGCGGGCAGCCCTACCGCGGCGGCCACGCCGCCGTCGACCGTCAGGACGGCGAGGTCGGCCCCGAGGGCACGCGACGCGCACTCGACGGCGGCATGCTGCGCGGCCGCCTCGTCGGGGCGGTCCGCTACGACGGCGAGGAACTCCGTCAATTGCTGGGTGGCTAGCACGTGGTTGCAGTCGGCGAGCGGCACGGTCAGCTGAGGGAAACCCGCAAGCCGTTCGGGGTTCGTGCCAACCTGGTCACGAACGGTCAGTGCACCGATACGTACGGTTGTCAAAGCTGGCGGCGGTGGGCCTGAATGGATCCGTGGAGATGTCCGAGGAGGATTCGTCGCACGGGCTCGCGCCCGGCCGGGTGGGCGCCGCCTCGATCGCCTTCCTCGGCCTGGCCGCTGCGGCCCCGATCGTCACCCTGGTCACCGTGGTTCCGGCGGTGCTGGCCGACGGGGCTGGTCAGCTCGTGCCGTGGGCATTCGGCGCGGTTGGGCTCCTGCTGCTGACCGTCTGCTCCGGCCAGGCGGCCATGATCCGCCGGTTTCCCAGCGCCGGAGCGGCGTACTCCCAGGTCGCTCGTGGTCTCGGCCGCCCCGCCGGACTCGCCGCCGCATGGTTCGCGATCGCCGGCTATCACGCGATCCAGTTCGGTCTCTACGCCCTCGCCGGAGTCGCCGCTGCCCCACTGCTGAGCAGCTTCCTGGGCCTGACCGCCCCGTGGTGGGCGGTCGCCGCCGCCTGCTGGGCGATCGTCGCGATCTGCGGCACGATGCGCGTCGAGGTGGCGGCCGGCGTGATCGGTCTCCTCGCGGTCGCCCAGGTCGCCGTGCTCGCCGGCATCGGTGCGGCCAACGTGCTCCAGCCGTCCGGGGGTGAGGTCACCTCCGGCACGATCCTGATCGCCGACCCGGCCGTCCTCGACCGTCCGGCGCTCGGGCTGCTGCTCGCCGTGGCGGTGCTGACCTTCGCCGGGTTCGAGTCCACCGCCACCTGCACGGAGGAGGGGTTCCAGCCGCGGCGCAGCGCCGGCTTCGGTGGGTACGGCGCGGTGCTGCTGATCACCCTGCTGCTCGGCGGCTTCTCCTGGTCGATGATCGTCGCCGCCGGGCCGGGCCGGGCCGCCGCGGTCGCCGCCGCGCGCGGCCCCGAGACACTCTTCGACCTGGCGGCCGAGCGGCTCGCGCCATGGGCCGTGACCCTGGGCCGGTTCATGCTGCTCACCGGCGTGGTCGTGGCGATCCTGGCGCTGCACCAGGCGATCTCCCGTTACCTGTACGCGCTCGGCCGGGAACGGGTGCTGCCGGCCGTACTGGGCGGCATCCGCCCGCGGACCGCCGCGCCGCGCGCCGCCTCGGTGACCCAGTCGCTGATCGCGGGCGCCACCCTGGCCGGCGCCTGTGCCGCGGGTGCCGACCCCGGACCGCGTACCGCCCGCTGGCTGATCGCCGGAGGCGCACTCAGCATCCTGATGCTGCTGCTCCTCGTGGCGGTGGCCGCCCTGCTGCACCTGAACCGGGTGCCCGGCCCGGAGGGTTTCTGGGGCCGGTTCGCCGCGCCGGTGGTGTCCACCGTGGCCCTGGCCAGCCTCTGCTTCCTGGCGTTCCGCGACCTGCCCGCGCTGCTCGGCCTGCCGCCGGGATATCCGCTGGTCAAGGTCATCCCCGGAGCTCTGCTGGCCTGCGTCGTGCTGGCTGTGACGCACGCGCTGCTGCTGCGCCGCCTCCATCCGGTCGGCTACGCCGGTATCGGCCTGGCCGGCACCCCGGTCGTGATCACCCCGGCGGCACCGGAGGCACCGGCGGCCCCGCACGCCGAACCCACGGTCCCCAAGATCCCCCGGCAGCGCGATCCGGGAGCTCATCGCCCCGAGCGCGTGGAGCAGAACTAGCCGAAGAAGTCCTGGACCTGGGTGAGGGTCAGGTAGCCCTGGTGTTCCAGCTCCCGGGGGATCGAGGGCAGGCTCTTGGCCGTGATCGGCACCTCGTCGGCGTCCTCGGGCGGGGCTGACGGGGCCGGGGTGGGCGGCAGGTCAGGCAGCGCCATCGCCTCCCGGATCACCTCGAACATGGTGCGCACCTCGGTGGACGCGCGTTGCACCAGTTCGTCGCGGCCGGTGCCGGCCGGTGGCAGGGCGCACGTGAAGTTGGCCCGCAGCTGATCGTCGACGCGACGGATGTCGGCGCTGGGGCGGAGATGGTCGAGCCGGCCTTCGGTGACGATGCCGAGTTCACAGCCGCGGAAGCCGGACGCGTGCCACCACCGCTGCCAGTGCGGGTCGGCGTCCAGGCTCTGCGCGGCGTGCTGAAGCGCCCGCAGGTAGTGCCGGGGCTGCTGGCCGTCCCGAGTTGCCGTCCCCAGCCTTGGGTGGAGCCAGAACTCGTCCATGGTTCGCAATGGTCGCAAATCAGACGACCGACGTCAGGGATTCCGGAGTGGCGCGTCCGAGTGGACCACCTGAACGCACAGACGGATTGCACCGTTTATGCATAAAATGCACCTTATGAGGTGGTGTACCGGCGTGGACGAGTGATGCCACCTGCCGAGCCCTTGACCATCTTGGGTTAAACGCACACGAGAGGCTTGGTATGAGGAGATTCTGGGCAGCCGCGACCGCGGTGGCGCTCTGTACGGTCGGTGCCACGGTCACCGCGGCGCAGGCAGAGACGGCTCGCCGCGTGCCGGCGGCCATCGCCTGGGGCGCCTGCACCGAGGGCACGCTGAAGTCACACGGTGCCGAGTGCGGATACCTCTCCGTGCCTCTGGACTACGCGAAACCGGACGGCACGAAGATCGAGCTGGCGGTGTCACGGATCAAGTCGACCGCGCCGGCGGACAAGCGGCAGGGCGTGATGCTGGTCAACCCCGGCGGGCCGGGCGGCTCCGGACGGGCGATGGCCGCGCTCGGCCAGGCCGTGCCGAAGCAGGGCGGCGCCGGCTACGACTGGATCGGGTTCGACCCGCGCGGCGTCGGTGCCAGCAAGCCGAAACTCACCTGCGACGCCAAGTACGCGGGGTACAACCGGCCGCCGTACGTGCCGAGCACACCGGAGATCGAGAAGGCCTGGCACGCCCGGACCACCGCCTACGCCGCGGCCTGTGCCCGGAACGGCGGTGCGCTGCTCGACCACATGCGCTCCGAGGACACGGTCCGCGACATCGACAGCATCCGGCAGGCGCTCGGAGTCGAGAAGATCAGCTTCTACGGGTTCTCCTACGGCACCTACCTGGGCCAGATCTATGCCAGCCGGAACCCGGAGCGGGTGCACCGGATGGTCCTCGACGGCGTGGTCGACCCGGGCCGGGTCTGGTACCAGTCGAACCTCGACCAGGACGTCGCCTTCGACAAGGCCATCAAGATCTACTTCGCCTGGATCGCCAAGTACGACTCGGTCTACCGGCTCGGGCGGACCGCGGCGGCCGTGGAGAAGCTGTACTACCAGCAGCTCGACCAACTGGCGAAGAAGCCGGCCGGGCAGATCGGGCCGGCCGAACTGACCGACGTGTTCCTGCAGCCGGGCTACTACGTGTTCGGGTGGGAGGAGACCGCCCGCGCGTTCTCGTCCTGGGTCCACGACGCCGACATCGCCCCGCTCAAGCGCCTCTACGACGCCGAACACCCGCAGACCGAGGGCTCCGACAACGGGTACGCCGTCTACCTGGCCGTCCAGTGCACCGACGCGCCGTGGCCGGCCAGCTGGCAGAAGTGGGTCCGGGACAACTGGCGGGTGCACAAGCGGGCGCCGTTCGAGACCTGGGGCAACGCCTGGTACAACGCACCCTGCCGGCACTGGGCGGGTGAGGCCGGCAAGCCGGTCGAGGTGGACGGCAGCAAGGCGCCGCCGCTGCTGATGATCAGCGAGACCCTGGACGCGGCCACCCCGTTCAGCGGGGCGCTGGAGGCGCGCCGCCGGTTCCCGCGGTCCGTCCTGATCGAGGGCATCGGCGGTACCACCCACGCCGGGTCGCTGTTCGGCAACGCCTGCGTGGACAACACGATCGCCGACTACCTGGCCACCGGGGCACTTCCCGGCCGGGTGAAGGCGGACCGATCCGACAAGCAGTGCGAGCCGATCGACCAGCCGACCCCGCTCACGGCCACCGCGAGGAAGTCGGACATGCGGCGGCTGCTGCAGCACAACATCAAGTGAACCGGCTCACGTCCTGGTCATCGGCTCGGTACCAGGACGCTCGGTGACCAGGACGTGAGCTAAGCTCGACCCCGCGAAGGGGAGTAGCTCCCAATGTCGCGGTCGACATACTGACCCCGGTTCTCCGGGTTCCGGCCGCGCGGCCTCGGTTTCTCGAGGCGAGCGAGACCTTCGACCAGGCCGTTTTCGTAATGGCCGGGTCGAGGTCGCCCTGCGCCTGAACCCGGTCATGATCACCGGGAGTTCTCTGTGGAAGGTTTCCTAGCCGCGCTGGGCATCAGCTTCGCGGTCATCTTCGTCGCCGAACTCGGTGACAAGTCACAGCTCATGGCGATGACGTTCGCCACCCGCTTCAAAACCCTTCCGGTGCTGATTGGCATCACCGTCGCCACCGCCGTGGTCCACCTCGTGTCCGTCGGAATCGGGTACGGTCTCGGCGCCGCCATCCCGACCGGCTGGATCTCCCTGATCGCCGGGATCGCCTTCCTCGGATTCGGGGCCTGGACCCTGCGCGGCGACCACCTCACCGACGAGGAGAAGGGCAAGGCCGAACGGTCCACCGGCTCGGCGATCCTCGCCGTCGGCGGTGCGTTCTTCCTGGCCGAACTTGGGGACAAGACCATGCTGGCGACCATCACCCTGGCCACCCAGCACGGCTGGTTCGGCGTCTGGATCGGCTCGACGATCGGTATGGTCGCCGCCGACGCTCTCGCCATTCTCGTGGGTCGATACTTGGGGAAGCATCTACCGGAAAAGGTCATCAAGTACGGAGCCGCCGCACTCTTCGCTATCTTCGGCATCTGGTTGATCGCCGAAGGTGTGATCGAACTGCGATAAAAGGAGCCGCCGTGCTGGACTACCGGGCCGAGTTCGACGCCGAAGTCACCCTCGACGGCGGGGGCGAGCTGAGGGCGCGGGGCTTCCGCCTGAACATCCCGCACGCCGACGTCACCGAATCCGAGATCACCGCGCTGCTCGTCGCCGCGCTCGCCCCGCAACGGGTCGAGCGGGCCAAGGTCAGCGACGTGCGGATCGTCGCCGAACCGCACCCGCCGGCCCCGGACGCCGAGGCCGAGCGGGTCAGGTTCGTCGAACTCAGCCACGTCATCACAGCCGGGATGGTCACCTACCCCGGCCTGCCGGCGCCCGAGATCACGCCACACCTGACCAGGACCGCGTCGCGCGGCAACTACGCCGCGGGCACCGAGTTCGCCATCGATCGGATCAGCATGGTCGGCAACACCGGGACCTACCTGGACAGCCCGTACCACCGCTACGCCGACGGCGCCGACCTGGCCGGTATCCCACTGGAACGGCTTGCCGGTCTGCCCACCGTGGTGGTCCGCGCGGTCGGCAGTGAGCGTGGCGTCACCGCCGAGATGCTCGCCCACGTCACCGTCGCCGGCCGTGCCGTGCTGCTGCACACCGGCGGTGATCGGCACTGGGGCACCCCGGAGTACGGCACCGACGCCCCCTACCTGACCCGCGACGGCGCCCAGCTCCTGGCCGACCAGGGTGCCGCCCTGGTCGGCATCGACTCGGTCAACATCGACGACGCCTCCCCGGCGGGCGCCGGCGAACGGCCCGCGCACAGCCTGCTCCTGGCCGCCGGGATCCCGATCGTCGAGCACCTCACCAACCTGCGCGAACTGCCGCCGATCGGCGCGCGCTTCACCGCCGTACCGCCGCGGGTCGCCGGGTTCGGCAGCTTCCCCGTCCGCGCCTTCGCGACCGTCCCCGCCGACGAGCCACCCGCGTGAGCCGGGACCTCGAGCTGGCCCGGATCCAGCTCAGCCGCGGCGAACCGGAGGCCGCCGCCCGCGTCCTCGGCCCGGTGCTCGCCGCCGAACCCGACCACGTGCCGGCGCTGGTCCTGATGACCCATGCGCAGATCGCCCTGAAACGGCTGGACCTGGCACAGGAGCTGTCCCGGCGCGCGGTCGAGCACGCCCCCGAGTCGCCGGACGCGCTGTCCGCGCTCAGCCGGGTGCACAGCGAATCGGGCCGGCACGACGAGGCCATCGCGACGGCCCGCGCCGCCGCGGCGCGACAGCCGCTGAACCCGTACCGGCATCACCGCCTCGCCTGGGCGCTGCTCGAGGACGGCCGGCACGCGGTGGAGGCCGAACACGCGGCCCGCGAGTCGATCCGGCTCGACCCGGACAAGGCCGACTTCCGGATCACGTACGCCATGGTGATGAAGCAGTTGAACTTCACCGACCGGGCCCGCCAGGCGCTCCGTGACGCCCTGGCCCTGGAACCGGACAACGCGGTCGCCCGCCACGAACTGGCCGCCCTCGACGTCATCCATCGCAACCCGTTCGCCCTGAGCCGGATGGCCCGCGGCGTGTCCGGCCTGGTCGGAGCCTTGCGCGCCGACCCCAGACAGGAGGCCAGCCGCTTCCTGCTCGACCTGGCCCTGCGCCAGTTCCTCGTCTACACCGCGATCATGCTGGTCCTGCTCGCCTACCTCGGCTGGCGCACCGCCGGATCGTCACCGGGCGCCGCCCGCCTCCTCGCCGCCCTGGCCGCTCTCGCGCCGTCCGCCTACGCCGGCTACTTCCTGTCCCGGCTCGATCCGGCGCTGCGCTCCTACCTGCGGGACCTGCTCACCCACGGCCGTCAGCGCATCGCCCTGGCGGCAGCCGCCCTGGCCGTGATCCCGCTGCTCGTCGCCCTGGCCGCCCCGGCCGCCTGGCTGCCGGCCCTGCTCGGTACGGCCACGTTCGCCGGATTCGCGGTGCGCCTGCTCACCGCCCCGGTCGAGGAGCCCGGCACACCGGGGCGTGGCCTCACCAGCCACTCCCTGCGGCTGATCGCCGGCGTCTGTGCCGCCGTCTTCGTCGGGGTCGTCGTCACCGACGCCCTCCCGCGCGGCTGGAGCTTCCCGGCCGCCCTGACCGCCGCCGGCGGCTTCCTTTTCTGCGTCGTGGTCCTCACCCGCCGTAAAACCACCTCTTAGGTACGCCTACGCGGAGCACCCGGGCTCCGCCGGGCGGGAGTCCGGTGGACGTCGCGTGAGCGGAGCCAGGGTGCTCCTGGTGGCCGTACGCCCATGGATTCGCCTCCGGCGGCGGGGATCCTCAGAAACCGAGGTTTTCCGCCGATGTGAACCTCGTGATCTCCAGCCGTATCCCCGGAGCGGACCGATGACCGAACTCGCCTCCTCCCCGAGCATGACCTCGACCGACGCGTCCGCCAGGGCGTTCGCGGATCCGAGCGACCTGGGTGTGGCGCGGGCCGCCGCGCTGTTCGAGCACATGCAGCCGGAGAAGGCGGCCGAGATGTTGCATCCGGTGCTGGTCGGGCGGCCGGACTCGGCGCCGGGGTGGATTCTGATGGCCCGGATCAGGTTGGCTCTCGACCAGGTGGAGGCGGCTCTGGAGGCGGCCACCCGGGCGGTGGATCTTGCGCCGGAGGATCCGCGTCCGCCGGCGATCGCCAGCCGTGCGCTGACCCTGCTGGGGCGGCACGAGGAGGCGATGAGCATGGCCTACCGGGCGGTGATCGTGGAGCCGAAGAACCCGCTCTGGCACGACCGGGTGGCGTGGGCTCTGCTGGCCGCGGACCGGCAGTTGGGCGACGCCGAGCAGGCGGCACGGACGGCGGTGGGGCTGGATCCGAACGAGGCGCACTACTACTTCACGCACGGGGTGACGCTTGCCGCCCTGGGGCACGTCGATCAGGCGCGGCAGGCGTTGGAGACGTCGTTGCGGCTGGAGCCGGAGAACCCGGTGGCCCGGCATCGGCTGGACGTGCTGAACGGTGCGGCGCAGCCGGTGACGGAGAAGAAGAAGCGGGGCTGGCGGCTGTTCGGGCGCAAGGAGTCGGCCAAGCCGATTCGCCCGGAGGAGTTCCGCCCCTGAGCCGCTGCACCGACACAATACCGCACAAGTAATAATTCGGGCATGCAATCAGGTATGTCTGCGGCGGTTCTCGCACTCGTGGCCGTTGTCGTCGCCCCCGCGCCGGTGTGGGCGAACGACCCGCCGGCGGTGACCGAGATGACCGCCCACTACGGCTTCAACGGACGGTCCAGCAGCATCCTGGACGAGTCCGGCAACGGGCACACACTGCGGGTGATCTCGTTCCAGGGCGGGCGGGTCCGCTCGGTCGCGCACGGACCCGGCACCGCCCTGGCCTTCCCGGACAGGTGCACCGACCAGGTGTGCCCGCACGTCGCTCTGCAGAGTGTCGAATCGGCGGGCCTGAACCCGGGTACCCGCGACATCGCCTTCGGCGCCGACGTCCTGCTCGAACCGGGCCAGACCAGCACCGGCCAGAACGTGCTGCAGAAGGGCTACTCGACCACGAGCAGCCAATACAAGCTCCAGATCGACGGTGCCGCGGGCCACCCCAGCTGCGTGCTGGTCGACGTGCGGCGGCCGATCATCCGGATGGTCCGCAGCTCGGTCACCACCGCGGACGGCCGCTGGCATCGGGTGCGCTGCCAGCGGATCGGCACCCGGCTCGAGGTCTACGTCGACAATGTGCTGCGTGGGCGTACCACGGTGCCGGCGGGGTTGAACGTCTCCAACGACCTGCCGTTGAGCATCGGTGCGAAGGGTGCCTATCGGGACAACGACCAGTTCAACGGCATTCTCGACAACGTCTGGGTACGGATCAGCCGCTGACCGTCTCCTCGTCCGGTTCCGTGCCTCCCGGTATGTCATCGTCGGGAGATGGCGATCAGCAGCCGGACGCGGGCCCTGCTCCGACGGGTCCGCACCGTGCTGCGCAGCGCCCTCACCACGTTCGTGGTGCTGACCCTGATGCTGTGGCTGATGCCGGGCGTGGCCGGCACCGACATCGTGGACACCCTCGGCCTGGTCGTGCTCGTCGCCGCGGTCGGCGCGGTACTGCGGCCGCTGTTGCTGCTCGGCATCACCGCGCTCGGCGGCTGGGCGGCGATGCTGCTCGGCGTCGTCACGCAGATCGTCGTCATGGTGGTGGCGCTGCGGCTGGACCCCGGTGATCGGATCAGTGGGCTGCCCACCCTGGTCACCGCGGCGATCCTGGCCGTGATCGTGGCCGCCCTGCTGGACTGGATGGCCGACGCCGGCAGTGACGACACCTTCGTCCGCGAGGCACGCCGCCTGATGCGCGGGATCCGGCGGCGCTCCACCGGCCGTCTGCTCAGTCTGCGCCGCCCGCCGGCCGGCACCGATGCGGGCCTGCTGATCATCCAGTTGGACGGGGTGGCCGAGCCGGTGCTGCGCTGGGCGATCCGGGCCGGGAACCTGCCGACGATCGGGCACTGGCTGCGCACCGGCAGCCACACGGTCCGCGGCTGGCACACCGGCCTGCCGTCGACGACCCCGGCTTCGCAGGCCGGCATCCTGCACGGCGGCAGCCGGCAGATCCCCGGTTTCCGGTGGTACGAGAAGGAGACCGGCAAGGTGATGGTCTCCAACCGCCCGCGGGACGCCACCATCATCGAGTCCCGGCTCAGCGACGGCCGCGGGCTGCTCCGCGACGGTGGGGTGAGTATCAGCAACGCGTTCAGCGGCGACGCGGAGACCAGCCTGCTGACGGTCAGTCACGCGGCTCTGCCCGGCCGCACGGCCCGCGGCTGGGCGGCGTTCATGGCCTCGCCGTACGGCTTCACCCGCGCCCTCGTCCTCGGCGGCGCGGAGGTGATCACCGAGCTGTACCAGGCCCGCCTGCAGCGCCGGCGCAATCTGCAGCCACGGGTCAGCCGCTCCGGCGCGTTCCTGGCGCTGCGCCCCGCGTCGATGCTGCTGCGCGACGTGAACGTGTCACTGGTCGCCGAGCAGATGGCCCGCGGTGTCCCGGTGATCTACTGCGACCTGGTCGACTACGACGAGGTGGCGCATCACGCCGGCCCGGCCCGCCCCGAATCGATGCGCCAGCTGGAGAGTCTGGACCGGATGCTCGGCGTGCTCGGCCGCCTCGCGCCGGAGGCGGCCCGCCACTATCACCTCGTCGTCCTCTCCGATCACGGGCAGAGCCAGGGCGCGACCTTCCGGCAGCGGCACGGCGAGACCCTGGCCGAGGTGGTCGCCCGCCTCGCCGACGACGTGCTGGTGGTCTCCTCGGGCAACCTGTCGCTGCTCTACCTGACCCGGTTCCCGACCCGGGTGCTCCAGGAGACGATCGAGCACACCTACCCGGACCTGATCCACCGGCTGGCCTCGCATCCGGGCATCGGGATCGTCGTGGTGCAGGGCAAGGACGGGCCGATGGCGTACGGTCCGGGCGGCTCCCACCGGCTGCGCGACGGCGAGGTGACCGGTCTCGACCCGCTGGCGCCGTACGGCCCGTACGCCCGCGCCGACCTGCTGCGCCACCAGAGTGCCGCGCACGTCGGCGACCTCGTCGTGATCAGCTCGGTCGATCCGGAGACGCAGGAGGTCTCTGCTTTCGAGGAACTGGTCGGCTCGCACGGCGGCCTGGGCGGCTGGCAGACCGACGCGATGCTGGTGCACCCGACGTCCTGGCCGGTCACTCATGATCTTGACGGTCCGGACGCGGTGCACCGGCAGCTGATCGACTGGCTGATCATGCTCGGTCTGCGTACCACCGGGCCGATCCTGTCGGCAATGCCCACGAATGACCGCGAACCGGGCGTAGCGGCGCGACTTTCCCCTGTCCGGGAGAGTTGAACCGATGTGCGTCGTCTCCTCGCCCTGACCCTCCTGTTCGTTTTCACCGCCGCGACACCCGCCGGGGCCGTCGAGTCGGCCGCCCGGCTGGCCCCCACCTTCAACGGGACCGTCTACGCGGTCGCCTACCAGGGCAGCACGGTGTACGTCGGCGGGGCGTTCACCAAGGCCAACTGGAACGGGCGCACCTATCCACGCAGCCGGCTTGCGGCATTCGACGGGCGGACCGGTGCCCTGCTCAGCTGGGCGCCGTCGGCTGACGGAACCGTCCGCGCCCTGGCCGCGGCACCCGGCACCCTCTTCGCGGCGGGCGCCTTCCACCGGGTGGCCGGCGAGAAGCGCGACTCGATCGTCCAGCTCAGCCCGGCCGCCGACACCGTCACCCCGTTCAAACACGACATCGACGGCAGCCCGTACACCCTCGCGATCGGCAACGGCCGCCTCTACCTGGGCGGCAGCTTCACCGCCGTGAACGGACGGAAACAGCGGAACCTGGCAGCATTCTCGCTGTTCACCGGACGTCTCGACACCACCTGGCGCGCCTCGGCAGACGATCGGGTGCACGCCATCGCGGTGGCCGGTGACCGGGTCTTCCTCGGCGGGGCGTTCCGGCGGGTCAACGGGGCGAAGGCAGCTTCCCGGCTAGCGGTGGTGCACGCCGCGAGCGGCCTGCTGGACCGCTACTTCAGGCCCAAGGTGGCGGCCGAGGTCAACGCCGTCACGGTGGACCCGGCCGGGGTGTACGCGGCCACCGGGGGGCAGGGCGGCCGGGCGGTGGCGTACCGGTTCGACGGCACCACCCGCTGGCAGCGCGTGTTCGACGGCGACGCGACGGCCATCACCACGATCGCCGGCACCGCCTACGTCGGCGGCCACTTCGACCGGGTCTGCCGGACCGCCCGCAACGGCCCGCAGGGCAACTGCGTGGGTGGTTCGACGCCGCGCGTCAAACTGGCCGCGGTCACCGGCGACGGCCGCCTCACCGACTGGAATCCTCAGGCCAACGGCGTGATCGGGGTACGCGTCCTGAGCGCCGACCCGAGCGGCGCCCTGGACGCGGGCGGCGACTTCACGACCATCGGCGGACTGGTCCGGGCCCGGTTCGCCCGGTTCTGAACGGACCCCGCCCGGCCTGATCAGGCCTGGCTCTCCTCGATCTGCTCGACCGTGCGGGCCCGCCGCCGCCGGATGTGCCGCACGTGCAGCGTCACGTAGATCGCGATCGCCACGACCACGAACCCGATGACGGGCCACTGGTAGCGGTGCGCGTACTTCATCACCGTGCCGATGTTGTCGCCGAGCTGGTAGGCGAGCGTGCACCAGAAGGCGACCCACAGCGCCGCACCGATCGCGTTGTAGAGCAGGAACGTCTTCCACGGCATCCGGGTGATCCCGGCGATCACACCGTTGAGCTGGCGCAGCCCGTCGATGAACCGGGCGATCACGATGACGCGGTTGCCGCGGCGGGCGAAGAAGTCCTCGGCCTTGGCCAGGCGGGCCGGCGTCACGAGGATGTACTTGCCCCACCGCTCCACGATCTTCCGGCCGCCCCGCAGCCCGATCCAGTAGCCGATGTTGTCGCCGATCACGGCCGTCACGAAGCAGATCAGCGCCACGACCCAGATGTTCATCCGGCCCAGGCCCGCGTAGATCGAGCCGGCCACCATGATCGTCTGACCCGGCGCCGGGACCCCGAAGCTCTCGACGACGATCACGCCCCCGATGGCCCAATAACCCCAGCGGTCCAGAATCGGGGCCACGGTGTCGAGGAACCCGGGAAGCTCGGCAGAAGGTGGCATCCGCTACACGGTAGCGGCAGCCGGTAGCGACGACCGCGCGGACCGGGGTGTTCATGCGACGGCGGCACCGGCCGAGATGGCCGGTGCCGCCGATCGGGTGGATCAGATCGCGTCCGCAGGGTGAATCAGTCCGCGCCCGCCGGTGGGAGCGGTCGCGCCGCCCGGTCGATCAGATCGAGTCCGGAGCCAGCTGGCCGCGGAGCTTGGTCAGCGCCTTGGTGAGCAGGCGGGAGACGTGCATCTGGGAGATGCCGATCTGGTCGGCGATCTGGCTCTGGGTGAGGTTGCCGTAGAAGCGCAGCGTCAG
>NZ_JBFAAI010000012.1:0-98873 GCF_040639655.1 Actinoplanes sp. NPDC023801
TCTTCCCCGTCCGGCCCGCGCCCGCGGCGCGCGCCCCTGCGGGTCCTGCGGGGGGGGGGGGGGCCCCGCCCCCCCCCCCCCCCCCCGACGGGTTTATCGGGTGAAGGCCTGGAACTCGGCGATGCGCACGTTCAGCGCCTGCGGGCTTGCCGTGGCGCAGTCGGTGTTGGCGCGCGGGTCCAGATCCTGCTCACCGGCGTAGTCGGGCGCGCCGGTGCACTGGTTGGTGAGCGCCTCGATCCGCAGGTGCGTGGCCGTGACGTCCGGGATGTCGAAGGACTTCACGAGCATCTGCGGGGCCCGGGGCCTCGGCGATCCGGCCGGGAACGCGTCCGGCCGGCTGGTGTAGACCGCCTTGAAGTCGGCCGGGGCCGAGCAGGTGACGGTTGCCGTGGCCGTGCAGGCCAGGACCCGGAACTGCCGCAGAGCGGAGTAGCGGCTCTGCGCGCCCGCGTCGACGTCGCCGGTGACGGCCGGGCGCAGCAGGGCACTGACCTGCACCCGCCGGACCCGCTGCGCGTCGCCGGCCAGGTCGACCGTGACGCCCTTGCCGGCGACAGCACTGCCGAGCGACGCCCAGTTGGTGGCCTCGTCGTCGTCCAGGAGCCGGGCCAGGTTGACGCCGTCACCGGTGGCGGTCGCACCGCTGGTCGCCGAGGCGACGTTGCGCGGCAGCTTGACGGTCAGCTTCCCGGCGCCGGACCTGAGGTACGACGGGGACACCCGGGCGTGCCCGTGACCGGGCGCCTGCGCCACGAAGGTGTAGACGCCGGGCACCAGGTTGACGGTCTCGGGCAGGGCGGTAGCCGGGTCGGTGTCGGCAACCGCGACGGCCCGTGCCTGGTAGTCGCCCACGTACAGCTTCGCGCCGGCGACGGCCTTGCCGTTCTCGTCGACCGGGCGGAAGGTGACCGCGGCCTCCTTCGCGTACGCCGAACTGAAGCTCGGCGTCGGGTTGGCGTCGGCGGCCCCGTTGCTGACCGCGCCCTCACCGAGACCGCGCTTGGCGAACGTGTTCCACAGGATGTCCTGGTTGGCGCCACCGAAGCGGACCAGGTCGGCGCCGATCAGCGCGTCACGGGCGTCGACCTGGCTGTTGGCGCTGTTGGCCATCAGCAGGAACGAGTCGAAGACCAGCTGGATCCACCGCCGGTTGCCGGGGCACGAGGTGACTGCCTTCTTCCCGGTGGCGCAGGCCTTCTGCAGCGCGGACGAGCCGTATCCGTAGCGCTTGATGAACGCGGAACGGATGTCGTAGTTGGTGGCGCTCCACACCTCACCGGAGGCGTGGACCTGGAGTCCGACGAAGTCGTAGTCGACGGAGCTGTAGTTGAGCCGGTTGTTGCTCATGTTGTGGTTGCGGATGCCGGCGATCGGGTCGCGGGTGACGTATTCGCCGACGGTGAAGCCGCGCTGCCCCTTGGGGGCGTAGCCGTGCTCCGCGAGGTACTCGACGGCGAGCAGGTCGGACCAGCTCTCGCTCATGCCCTGCGGCGAGCTGAGGCCCGCGTTCGGGCCGGCGATCATGCGGTTGGTGATGGCGTGGGTGTACTCGTGGCCGATGATCGACATGTCGTAGTCACCGTCGACGCACGCGCCGTAGAACGCGCCGGCGATCGGCTGCCACAGGTACATGTTGGTGATCGGGGCCTCGCCGTCCGGCGGGGTGATCTGGTTGGCGTTGTTGCGGGCCGCGAATTCCGGCGGGCCGCCGGTGATGCCGCCGGCCTGAGCGTTGCCCTGCTCCGGGTCGTTGCCGTCCTTCTCCATGTTCCACGTCGCCTCGGTGAAGCCGAGGAGGTACGACCAGTCGTGCATCCGGTTGTGCTGGACGAACAGGTTGGCCCGGGCCGCGTCGATGTCGTTGCGGGCCGGTGAGTCGAAGACGGTCGGCGAGCACTTCGACGTGTACCACTGGTTGGTCCACGGGTACGTGTATTCGCGGGTGGGGCTGGGCGTGGCCAACTCGGTGCCGACCGTGAACGGGTCGTTGGACTGCCAGTTGTGCACCGCGAACGAGTTGTTGCCGCTTGTCGTGTTGGTGGGCGCGCCGGTGGCCGGGTCGACGTCCCACGCCTGCGGGGAGGCCGGGCCGGACACGGCCTCGTCACAGCCGCGCTCCCACGTCCAGCAGAACGTCTTGCGGGTGTCGCGGGAGGAGTAGTCGGTGCGCGGCGAGTTCGGGAAGACGTCCCACTCGGGGTTGTCGGCGTCGTGGTCGACGATGTCCTCGCGAACCAGGACACTGCCGTCGCGGGCGTCGACCCAGGTGGTGTAGGCCTCGGGTTCGGCGCTGTTCAGACCGGCACCGAAGGCGACCTGGTACGCGGCACGGGCGCCCTGGTCGGGCGTCGGGACGGCGACGAGTTTGGTGCCGAGCGAGGTCGGTTTGGCGATTCCCGCGTTCTCGGCGGCGATGCGCTCGGCGTCGGCCGGGGTCAGGGTGGCGGGCTGCGGTGCGGCGGCGTCGCGGGCGAGCGACGAGCTCACGTACCACACCTTGCCGTCGCGGATGCCCACCGAGAGCAGGCCGTCACGGCCGGCTTCGAGGTCGCCGAACTTCTGCCGGAGCAGCACGATGCTGCCCTCGCCGAGTTTCTGCGTGTGCAGCACCTCAAGGGACTCGGCGGCAGCCGTGGTGATGCCGAGAACCTCGAGGTTTCCGGCGACGTAGGCCCGTGCGGCGGCGACGGGGTCGGCCGGCAGTCCGGTGGCCAGCGGCTTGGCGCTGCTGGCGGTCAGGCTGGCCGGGGTGCCGAAGACGTTCCACCGGGCGGAGGCGCTCGTCCTGGCGGCGCGGGTCCGCTGCGCCGAGGTCGGCGCCACCAGGCCCTTGCGGTTGTCGATGGTGTCGGCGTGGTCGCTGTCGCCGTGCACCTCAGGTGTCCCGGCCGCGGGGGCCGGGTTGATCGGTGCCGCGCTGCCGCCGCCTGAGGGGGCGAGAATCAGGACGGCTGCGACTAATGCTGTGGTGGTGCCCGCCAACGCACGGGATGGTGTGCGCACGGAACCTCCTTTATGGACGGTCGTTACCGGTCTCCTGGCATCCGATCGCACCAATGCATGATCGCGGGATGGGCCGAACGTCCATAATCGAGGCGTGTCGATCAGATCCTGGTCGATGGATACCGGCGCGTCAACCGATCCGGTATCCCACGCCGGGAGTGGTCGTGACGACCGGCGGCTCACCGAGTTTGCGGCGCAGCCGGCCCACCGTGACCGTCACCGTGTTGGTGAACCGGTCGGCGTTCTCGTCCCAGACGTTGTCGAGCAGCGACTCGGAGCTGAGGAAACCGGGGCTGGCCCGCAACAGCGCCTCGAGCACGGCGAACTCCTTCACGGTGAGCCCCAGTTCCCGTCCGTCGCGCCGTGCCGTCCGGCGCAACGGGTCGAGTTCGATCCCGGCGGCGCGCAACGTGCGGGGCCGGGCGGCGGGCTTGCGACGGGCCAGCGCCCGGATGCGGAGGATGAGTTCGGGGAAGTGGAACGGTTTGGCCAGGTAGTCGTCGGCGCCCAGAGTGAGGCCGCTGACCCGGTCGCCTGGTTCACCGGCCGCGGTCAGCATCAGCACCATCGGCCGGTGGTCCCGTTCGGTGACCATCTGGCAGAGGACGTCCCCGTGCAGGCCGGGCAGGTCCCGGTCGAGCACCATGACGTCGTAGTCGGCGAGATCGAGCTTCTCGGCGGCGGCCAGCCCGTCGTGCGCGGCGTCGACGGCCATCCCGGCGTCGGCCAGCCCTTCCACGACCACCTCGCGGAGGGCATGGTCGTCCTCCACCACGAGGATCCTCACTCCGGTTCCCTCCTCGCACCGGGCAGCACGATCATCACCCGCAGGCCCCCGTCCCGGCGGGCGGTGAGCCGCAGCCGTCCGCCGTGCGCGGCGACGACGGCGGACACGATGGACAGTCCGAGCCCGGACGAGCCGACCCGTTCCCCGCCGAGCCGCTCGAAGGGCTGGGTCAGCCGATCGACCTCGGCCTGGCCGAAGACGCGGCCACCGGTCTCGACGATCAGCTCGGCCGTGTTCCCGGCCAGGCCGCCGGTGATCCGTATCCAGCCGGCCCTGTTGTTGTGCGTCACCGCGTTGTCCACGAGGTTGGCCACCAGCCGGGTCAGCAGGGGACGGTGGCCCTGCGCCACCGTTGCGGGCGCGACGTCGACGGTCACCGTCAGATCCTTGGCGGCCACGTCGCCGGCGCGGTCGCGCAGGGCCGCGGCGGCCAGGTCACCGAGGTCGACCGGGCCGGTGTCCCCGTGCCGTCCGTGCTGTGCGCGGGCCAGTACCAGGAGGCCGTCGAGCAGATGGTCGACCCGGTCCAGCTGGGTACGCAGCCGGGCGGCGAGTGCCAGCGTCGACGCCGCCGGATCCGGTTTGGCCACCGCCACGTCCAGGCTCGCGCGGATCGTTGCCAGCGGTGTGCGCAGCTCGTGGGAGGCGTTGGCGACGAACCGGCGTTGCGCCGTGAACGACGCCTCCAGACGCTCGAGCAGACCGTCGATCGTGTCGGCGAGGTCCTTGACCTCGTCGTCCGGTCCGTGAATCCCGATCCGCTCGTCCAGGCTGTCGGCGGAGATCCGCCGGGTCACCTCGGTGATGAGCCGGATCGGCGCGGTCGCCTGCCGCGCCAGCAGACGGCCCAGCACCAGGGAGAGGACGGCCATGACGGCCAGCGCGGCGATCCAGCCCCAGACGAGCCGGCGCATCTGGTCGATGTTCTGTGCCGCCATCTGCTCCTGCAGCGCGGCGAGCTGACGCCGGGTCTCGGCCAGCCCGCCCGCCCTGTCCCCGCCCTGAGGCCCGGCGACCGTCGTCCGGCTGCCGCTGGAGAAGGCGAAAGTGATCAGGAGCAGGATGAGCCCGGACACCAGGAACACTCCGGTGTAGAGCAGCGTGATCCGGGTGCCGACCCGGCCCCGGTGCCAGCGCAACATCGCTACAGCATGCCCGGACCCGCCTAACAACGGCATGACAGAGGCTGTTCGGCGGGTGTTAGGCGCCGATCCGTAGAACCGACGGCATGTTCGCTCCGGATTTTCTCCGCCCGGCCCGGGTGGCGGCTCTGGCCGTCGCCGCCGTCGCCGTGGTCGCGGCCGGCGTGCTGTCCGCCTCTGGCCTCCGCGTGTCCTGCGACGGGCCCTGCCCGCCCGTCCCGGTGACCGACGACGGCTCGGTCGTCGGCGACCGCTTCTGGTTCCTGCACCGTGATCTGGGCCCGCGGGGCACCATCACGGTCCGGATGACCTCGATGACCGGCACGATAACCTATCCCCCGCCCGGCCACGACGAGATCGTTTCCGGCCTGGTGCCGTGGGCGAAGTCCGGCATCATCGTCAAGGACGGGTTGCGGCCGGGTTCGCGCTATGCCGCCCTGGCGATGACCGGCGCCCACGGCGTCCGGTTCCAGCACGGTTACCGGCACGACGTCGCCGGACGGCCGGGTGGCGTCTCGGCGCGGGAACCACGCTGGCTACGGCTGACACGCTCGGGCGACACGATCGCCGGAGCTGAATCGGCCGACGGCGTCCGGTGGCAGATGGTGGGGACGGTACGGCTCGACGGTCTGGCGGACACCGCCCGGGTCGGCCTGTTCGCCGCTTCTCCCTGCGATCTGACGCTGCGGGAGGCGGGCCTGGGTGGCGCGACCCAGGAGTGCCGGTTCACGCAGGCCGTCGGTGTCTTCGACAACGTCACCGTCGAGGGCGGCAACGGTTCGTGGACGAGCGAATCCGTCGGCCGGATGAACCAGACGGACTGGGAGAAGCACATCAACCCGTCCGGGGCGGTCCAGACCGATGGCGTGATCAGGATCAGCGGGACCGGGGACATCGGCCCGGCCCGCGAGGACATGGCGTGGATTGCCGAACAGAGCCTCACCGGTCTGGTGGTCGCGCTGATCATCGTACTGGTGGTGGCCGCGCGGTACGGCGCCACGACCGCCCCGGACCGGCGGCGGGCGGTCACGGTCGGCGCAGGGGCGTTCGTGGCCGGGCTGGTGTCGACCGGTGCCGTGCTGCCGGTCAGCTCGGCGGTCGCACGGAGCAAGGGAGTGGCGATACAGGCCCTGCCGGTGTCCATCGGGGTCCGGGTGGTCGTCGGCACGGCCGTGGCGCTCGCCCTGTCCGCCATGCTGGCCTACGCGCTGGGAGCCCTGACCCGGCGGCGGTGGGCCGGCACCGGACTGGCGCTGGCGGTGGTGGCCCTGCCGTTCACGGTCAGTGTGCTTCCGCTGCTCCCGGACACGACCGTGGAGTGGCTGTTGCGGGTCACTCCTGCCGCGGCCTTCGCCGTCAAACAGACGGAGGTGGAGTATCCACAGGTCACCGCCTACTACTCACCGTCCACGGGTTACTTCCCACTGCCGTGGTGGGCCGGCCTGGCGGTACTGGGCGCCTACACCGCTGTGGCTCTGTGGAGCGCCACCCGGCGGGTCCCGGACCGCAGCGGTGCCGGCGCGGCGCCCCGAGGCCGCGGATGACTCAGGACCGCTGCTGGAACAGGACCTCGGGATAGCCGGCCGCCGGGCCGTCGAGGAGCGGCTGCGGCACGCCGCGCAGGTGCAGGTCGAAGAACGCGTTGACGTAGTCGCGGGTGATGCGGGCGGCGCGACTGCCCGGCAGCGGGTAACCGGGGTCCGGGATGCCGGCCTGTTCTCCGATCACCGGGATGTCGGTGAAGTCGAGGTGCCCGCTGCCGGTGACGCTGAGCCAGCGTTTCCAGCCGTCCATCAGCGGCCAGTCACGCACCCAGGTCTTGTCCGGCCCGGCGCCGGGGGCCACGGTCGGCGCGCCGAGCAGCATGAACGGCCGCCCGCCGAGGCCGCCGGCCGGGACCGGCTCGAACAGCGTGCCGTCCATGTTGATCCCGGCGCGCACCCGCGGGTCGGCCGCCATCGTCACCGCGGTGGCGTTGCCGCCGATCGAATGGCCGGCCATGCCGATCCGGGTGCGGTCGATCAGGCGGGCGTGCCGCCACACCGGACGGTCGCCGGTGAGCCGGTCGAGCAGGAACGACAGGTCGCGTGACCGGCCGGCGGCGACGCGGGCATGACCGGGATCGCCCTGCCCCTTGACCACGGAGCAGGCGGTGCAGCTCAGGGTGCGCCCGCCGGGGAAGTCGGTGCCCGCCGACTCGTGCGCGTGGTCGGCGGTGGCCACCACGTAGCCGCGACTGGCGAGCTCCTCGGCCAGGTGGGTGAGGGTGTGCCGGTGCAGGGTGAAGCCGGGTGACAGCACGACGAGAGGGAACCGGCCGCGGCGCGGCGGGGCGGAGGCGACGGAGGCCGTGCGGGTGGCGCCGAGTTCCGCCGGATCGATGACGCCGGTCGCCTTGCGGTCGTCGATCAGCAGTCGCGCCTCGGCGGCCGACAGATAGGGCGCCCGGGGCCCGGGCAGTGCCACGGCCGGGTAGAACATCGACACCATCAGCTCACGAGGGCTGCCCGGCACCCATGGGTCGGGCCGGGACCGGTCGACCAGGTGCAGCACCTCGCGGCCGACGGCGAAGTGCCCGGACGGCCGCGGCAGCGCGAACGGTGAGGCGATCGCCGCCACGGCCGGGGCCGCGGAGGCGGGTCCGGCCGACAGCGCCGGAAGAGCGGAGGCGGGTCCGGCCGACAGCGCCGGAAGAGCGGAGGCGAACGCGGTAGCGGCGAGCGTGACCGCCATCGCCGCAACGGTCTTCCTGGCGGATTCCAACGTCTTCGTCATGCCCTTGAGCCAACCGGATCCGGCCGGCGGCCACAGTCGTCCGGAGTGGAGTCCTGAAGGTAACGCCAGCACTACCCCGGAGCCGAGACCAGCAGGATCCGGTCCTCGCGAACGATCAGCACCCGGCCGTCGCCGGCGGCGGCCAGCAGTTCCCCTCCGGTGGCCTCCGCCATCGTGCCCAGTCCCTGCCGGGCGCAGGTCTCTCCCGAGCATCGCCACAGCACCTGCCGCCAGTGAGCGGGTTCCGCCGCACCGATCCGGATGTGCAGGCCGGGTTGCGGAGCCGCCTCGGCAGCCGTGGCGTAGAGGACGGATCCGGCCGAGGCAACCGCGCCCGACCGGGAGGCGATCTCGGCGCCGTCCAGCGGCAGCATCCGGTCCTCGATCCGCAGTGCGCCGGGCTCGAAGGTGATCGCCGGCGCCGACCAGACGGCTTCGGGGTCACCGGCGAACACCGTGCGGGTCCGCGGGTCACCGCAGGCGGCCGAGTCGCAGGTCACCACGTTGATCATCAGTCCGGTACGCAGCGCGAGCTCCGGCCTCCCGTCGGCACCGATCGACAGCCGTACCCGCCGTGAGCCGGTGACGCCGTCGTCGTCGAGACGCTCGACGTCCTTGATCCGGTGACGTTCCGGTGCGGGGCAGCCCGCATCCGCGCACCGGATCAGGGTGACCGCGAAGGTCTTCTCCCGCGACGCCGCCAGCGCGAACCAGACGGCCTGATCGGGCGCGACCGCGACGGCGAGGTCCGGCCATTCGAAGGGCTCCCGGGCGGAACCGCGGGACGGCACCCACGCCTCCCGGCAGCCGGCGCGGGTGCAGGCCGCGAAGTCGATGAACGGACCGCCGTCGTCCTGGCCACCGGTCAGCACCGCCTTCACCACGGTGGTCCCGTCGGCGCCGGCCGCGGCGGTGCCCCGGTCGTCCATCACGGCGGGCCCGCTGGTGTGGTCGACGTACCGCTCGCACAGGTCGTCGTCGCAGAACCGGGCCCCGCTCATGGTGGCGATCACCGGGTGCCCGCCGGCCGGCCACACCATGGCCACCGCCCCGCCGGGCGCGCCGCCATGGGACCGGACCGTCGTCGCCCGGAACGGGTTGGCGGCGGCGACAGCGGCCGGCGCCGCCACCGCGACGAGCGCGACAGCCACCGTGATCCAGAGACGGCGGGAGTCCGGTTCCCGGGGATCGGGCTCGGGCGTGACCGGTGCACCCGGCTGGCCGGCGACCGTCAGGAAGACGTGGCCGAGGACACCGGCCTGCGCCGCGACCACACCGGTGATCAGCACCGCGCCGATCACGTGAACCGCGAGGGCCGGCAACGGCGGCGATGCGGTGATCATCGACACGGCGAACGGGACGACGAGTCCACCGGCCAGGACGGCCCCGGCGGTGCTGACCACCCGGCCACCGGTCAGCGCCCATCCCGATGCCCCGAAGTGCCGGGCGACCAGCTCGACCATCAGGCGTGCCGTGACCACGGCGGCCGCGGCCAGCACCGCCACCACCCCGGCGGCACCGAGCCCGGCGGCGAGTCCGAGCAGCAGGACCGTGCCGCCACCCAGCACCGCGAGCCCGAGGGCGAACAGCGGCAGGTGCCGCACCGAGGCCAGGACGGCGGCCCAGGGGCGAACCGTCCGTCCGCGGGCCGCATTCACCGTGGTGAACGCGGCGGCGGACAGCCCCACCAGCCAGCAGGCCGCCACGAGCACGGTCTTCGGCAGGACGGCATCGTTGACGACCGGGAATCCGTCGATGATCACCGTGTGCTCGCGGCCGAGAGACAGGTCCAGGGCGAGGATCCCGAGCAGTGCGACGGTCAGGACCGGCAGCAGTACGGCGAGCACCGCGCGACGGTGGGCCCAGGCGAGTCCGTATCCGGCCAGGGTGTTGCCGATCGGGCCGTACGACTCGTGCGGTGCGGTGGTCACCGCGCGAGGATAGCGGACCTCTACCAGCGCAAACGGCTCCTGACCGGTCGCCTGCACCTGGGCTGTGACGGAGTGGGAGGTGATCCGGCCGGCGCCCGCCTGACGTGGTGCGGCAGGCTGCCTTTGACGGTCTCGACTTGGCCTTGACAAAACCGTGCCATAGTCGGAAATATGCGGACGGGTTGGCGCTTCCTGGCCGCGCCGCTCGCGGTGTGGTTGATGTTGACCTGCATCGGCGCCGGCGTGCTCTTCTGGGTCGAGCACACCACCAAGCAGAGCGTCGTCGCGCGATACCAGGACCGGGTCGGCCTCACCGGCAAACTGGTCGAGAGCACCGTCAAGGAACTGATCGAGCGAGAACGTACCCAAGCTCTGGCCTTCCTCACCGAGCCGGTCGTGAGCGAGCGCGACTTCACCCGCTCGGTCGGCGGCTTCGGTTACCCGGCCGCGGTCCTGCTCGACAGCGAAGGGCGGCTCCTGCAGGTCATCCCGTCGAACCCGGCGGTGATCGGGGAACGGATCGCCGACCGGTACCCGCACCTGAGAACCGCCGTGGACGAGGGCCGCCCGGCCGTCTCCCCGGTGGTCGCCTCGGCCGCACGCGGGTTGCCGGTCGTCGCGTTCGCCGTACCGTTCGACACGTCCTCGGGCCTGCGTGTCTTCTCCGGCGCGGTGCCCGTGGGCAAGGGACCGATCGCCACCTACCTGAGGAGCGCCATCACCCTGGAACGGGTCAAGGTGAACCTGGTGGACGACTCGGACGCCATCGTCGCCGCCAACACCGACGGCAGTGAGCAGGTCACCCGGCTGGCCAACGCGGAGCCCGACCTGTCGGCCGCGCTGCGCCGCGCCGCCCAGGGCCGCTACCTGGCGAAGGGCCAGTGGTGGCGGTACACCTCGCTGGAGATCCCCAACACCCCGTGGCGGTTGTCGGCGGCCGTCCCCGAGGACGTGCTGTTCGCGAATACGGCCGGTAGCCGCGCCGCCGGCCGGGCCGCGCTGGTCACCGCTTCGGGCGTCGGCCTGCTCGTCGTCGCCGCCACCGCCCGGGCCCGCCGCAACCGCCGCGAACTCCACTCCACCGAGCAGCGGTTCCGCCGGCTCTTCGACAACTCCCGGATCGGCATGGCCATGGCCGACCTCGACGGCCGGTTCCTGCGCGTCAACCCCGCCCTGTGCAACATGCTCGGCCGGCCCGAGCGCGCGCTTGTCGGCGTCAACTTCGCCGAGATCACCCACCCCGACGACCTCGAGGCCTGCCTGAAGTGCGTTCGGGACTGCATGTCCGGCCGCGTCGACGGCTTCGACATGGAGAAGCGGTACCTGCACGCCGACGGCCATCCGATCGAGGTGATCATCACCGCCGGCCTGTTGCGCGACGAGGAGGGCCGCAGCCAGTACTTCGCCACCCAGATCATCGACGTCACCGAACGCCGCATGCTGGAGCGCGCCCGCCGCGAGGACGCCGCCGAACTGGCCCGCCACGCCGAACGTCTGGAACACGCCAACGAGCAGATGGCCGACTTCATGGCCATGCTCAGTCACGACGTACGCCAGCCGCTCACCACCATCGTCTCGGCCGGCGAGATGCTCCTCGACGACTGGACCGACATGCCGGACGAGACCCGCCGGCACTACCTGCGGCGGATGACCACCGGCGGGCACCGCGCCGAGCAGCTGGTCAGCGAGATCCTCACCCTGGCCCAGCTGGACGCCGGGGCGCTCACCGCCCGCCCGGTCCGTCTCGACGTCGCCCACGCGGCGCGCCAGGCGGTCAGCGCCCAGGGCTACGACGCTGCCCAGGGTGTCACCGTCACGGCCCCCGACCAGGCGATCGCCGTCGCCGACCCGGTCCACCTGGCGCTGCTGCTCGGCAACCTGCTGGCCAACGCCGTGAAGTACGGTGCCCCGCCGATCAACGTCACCGTCCGCCCGGACGGCGACCGGGTGACGGTCCGGGTCAGCGATCACGGCGAGGGCGTACCCGCTGCCTTCGTCCCCCACCTGTTCGAACGCTTCACCCGGGCCGAGACCGGCGTGGCCACCACCAAACCCGGCACCGGGCTGGGCCTCTACCTGGTGGCCCGCCTGGCCCGGGCCTCCGGCGCCACCATCACCTACCAGCCCAACCGGCCCCGCGGCGCGATGTTCGTCCTGTCGTTGCCCTGCACACCGGCCCAGGCCACGCCGGTCGTCGCGGAACCCGGCACTCCGGTCAGCGTCTCCTGACCGGGCGCCGGAGCGGGACCGTCCACCGGAATGCCGTCCGGCCGCCGGGGTCGCGGTGACAGGATCGGCGTGAGGTCGGCGACCGGGAGGACGGCATGCGGCGGGCAGCACTGCTTCTGCTGCTGCTCGCCGGTGGGTGCTCCCCGCCGGCGCCGGCTCCCGGCCCCGCTACGCCACCGCCGTCGGCGTCGCCGTCACCGGCCATCCAGCCGTGGACGGGCACCTGGGCGACGGCCGTCGAGGACGGCGGGCGTCCCTTCGGCGGTCACACCCTGCGGCAGGTCGTGCGGGCCAGCATCGGCGGCGACATCTCCCGGATCCGGCTGACCAACGAGTTCGGCGACCGGCCGCTGGTCGTCGGCGCGGCCCGGCTGGCCCGGCCGGACGGCGTGGCCGCGATCGACCCGGCCACCGACCGTGCGGTGACGTTCGGCGGCGCCACCTCGGTCACCGTCGCGCCGGGCGGTACCGCGACCAGTGACGAGGTGCCGTTCGGGGTGCCGGCCGGCAGCGAGGTGGTGATCAGCCTGTTCCTGCCGTCACCGACTGGCCCGAGCACCCGGCACGGGATCGCGGTGCGGCACAACCACGTCGCCGCCGGCGATCAGACCTCCGCCGTCCGGCTGGCCTCGCCGAAGACCGAGTCGAGCTGGTTCTACCTGGCCGGGCTGGACGTCCGCTCGGACGCCGGGGCGGTGGTCGCGTTCGGGGCGTCGATCACCGACGGCCTCGGTTCCGCGTTCGGCGCGAATCGCCGCTGGCCGGACCTGCTGTCGGACCGGCTGCGGGCGGCCGGTCACCGGGCCGGCGTACTGAACGCCGGGATCAGCGGGAACCGGCTGCTGGCCGACGGCCGCGGGCCGAGCGGGGTACGGCGGTTCGAGCGGGATGTGCTGCGGCAGCCGGGCGTCCGGTGGGTGATCATCTCCGACGATCCGCTCAACGATCTGGGAGCCGCCGATCCGCCCTCGGCGGATCGGCTGATCACCGCACTGCGGGGGCTGGTCTCCCGGGCTCAGGGCGCGGGGGTCCGGACGATCTGTTCGACCTTGACGCCGTACGAGGGAGCCGGCTACTGGACCCGCCGGGGCGAAGCGGCCCGCGCCGCGATCAACGCCTTCGTCCGCTCCCCGGACAGCGGCTGTGACGCCGTCCTGGACCAGGACGCGGTCACCCGCGATCCCGCCCGTCCGCTGCGTTACCTGCCACGTCACGATTCCGGTGACCACCTGCACCCGTCCGCCGACGGTTTCCGGGCCATCGCCGGCGCCGTCGATCCGTCCTGGTTCACCGTCCGGGAGGGCACGCCGCCCGCGCCCGGTGTCTCCGGCGGCCCCGCCTCCGGTCAGCCGGGTGCCGTCATGCGGCCGGCAGCGGGCGATTGACCACCTTGCGGGCGTCACCCTCGACCAGGCCGAACATGCGCAGCAGGCTGACCGCGAGCCGGTCGGCGGCCTGGTCGACCAGGCTCGGATCACCGGCCCGCAAACCGTTTCGCAGTACGCCGAGCAGTGACCCGCTGACGCAGGCGGACGCCACCTCGGCATCGTCGAAGCAGAGCCGCCCGACGGCGTGGGCGTGCCGCAGGTCGTCGATCGACCAGGGTCCCGGATAGCCGAGCCCGGCCCGGTCGATGATCCGGGCGAGTGCGGGATGGGTGTGCGGGAAACGGGCGGTGAGCCGCACCGCCACGGCGAGCGCCTCGGCCGGATCGGTGAGTCCCTCAGTGGCCGCCCGGATCATCGCCCGGTGCTCGTCGGCGACCGCGGCCACCGCCAGGTCGAACAGTTCCTGCTTGGACGGGAAATGGTTGTAGAAGCTGCCGAATCCGACGTCGGCCGCGTCGGTGATCTCCTGGATGCTGACGCCGGCCGGGTCACGGCTGGTCAGCAGCGTACGCGCGGCGTCGATGAGCGCGGCGCGGGTTTGAGCCTTGCGCCGTTCGAGTCGCCCGGTCATGGCGGCAAGTTTAGGCGACCTCTGAACTGATGAAGTCATCAGTTATGATGCCGCCCATGAACATCGTGAGAGCGTTCGGGCAGGCCCTTCTCGGCGTCGTCCTGACGTTCGCCGGCATCACCCACCTCACCGTGGCCCGCGCCGAGTTCCAGGCCCAGGTGCCGGACTGGTTCCCGATCGACGCCGACTTCGTGGTTCTCGCGTCCGGCGTCGTCGAGATCACCCTGGGCGTGGCGCTGCTGGCGGTGTGGAGGCAACCGGCCCGCGGCCTCGTCGGGGCGATCGTGGCACTGTTCTTCGTGGTGATCTTCCCGGGCAACATCGCGCAGTGGCTCGAGCACAAGGACGGCTTCGGCCTGGACACCGACACGAAACGCTTCCTCCGGCTGTTCTTCCAGCCGCTGCTGGTGCTGTGGGCTCTCGGCGCGACAAGCGCGATCAGCACCCTGCGCGGCCTGCGCCGCCGCGGGCGGACAAGCGGCTGACGTCGTGCCCGCGGCGCCCTCCCCCGCCGCGCCGCCGCGAACGGGTCAGCGGCTGAGGTCGTGCCGGCGGTGCACGATCCTCTCGACGACACCGCCGGGCAGCAGCCGCCGCAGCGCGAACACCGCCGGAGCGTTGCTGCCCACCGCGTACCGCGCCTTGGGCCGGGCCGCCTCGACCGCCGACACGATCGTCGCCGCCACCTTCCCGGCCGTGATCCCGGACCGCTCGTTGCGGTCCAGCGCGGCGAGCATCCGCCCGAAATCCTCCCGGTACGGCGAGTCCGCCCCGATGTACTTCGTGCGCCGCTCACTGATGCCGGTCGCGATCGACCCCGGCTCCACCGTGGTCAGCCACACCCCGAACGGCGACAGCTCGTGCCGTGCCCCGTTGCTGAACCCCTTGATCGCCGCCTTCGACGCGACATAGGAGGACCGGTAGGCCAGCGGGAACGACGCCAGCATCGACCCGACCATCACGACCCGCCCGTACCGCCGCTCGCGCATCCCCGGCAGTGCCAGCTGCGTGAGCCGTACCTGCCCGAGCACGTTGACCTGGAACAACCGCCGCAGCGCGTCGCCCGGCAACTCCTCGAGCGGCCCGGACTGGCTCTCCCCCGCGTTGTTGACCAGCACGTCCACCCGCGCCAGGACCGGCGCCAGGCTCTCGATCGACGCGTCGTCGCCGAGGTCGAGCGGCACGTACTCCACTCCGTCGGCCCGCTGCCCGGCCGTCAGCGACTCGGGGTCACGGCTGGTCCCCAGCACGCGATAGCCGCGGGCGGCGAGAGCCGCCGCGGTCGCCTTCCCGATTCCCGACGAGGCCCCGGTCACCAGCGCAGTGCGTTCCATCGGACGACCTTAGATCCTCCGGCGTACGCCCACGCAAGGCACCGTGGCACTCGCCGCCGGCCGCCGCCCACCTCGTTGCTCATCGTCGGCTCGCGCTCCCGCACCGGCCGCTCCCCTGCCTGCCGGTCGCCGGGCGTGGCGACATATGCCAACCAGCGCACCACAGATCGGCACAACCATCGAGAAGGCGTCCCCCGGGGAGACCAGCGGCACACAGCGCACCGCAAATCACCACAACCGTCGGGTACTCGCCGCCTGTGGAGACCAACGGCACCCCTCGCACCGTGGATCACCACAACCGCTGGGAACTCGCCGCCTGTGGGCACCAACGGCGCCCATCGCACCGTGGATCACCGCGCGGGCCGGACGCGGCCGGCCGGGCCGGTGGCGAGAGACTGTGGGCGATCCACCGGCGGGCGGGCGAGTGATCGGGGTGGCCGGCCGCCGCTGGGTGGCTGATCATGTGCGGGGCACCGGTGTGGTTACCGGGCCGGTAGGTTCGGCGCGCTTAGGGTTGGCGGTGTTATGACTGTGCAGGATTCCGAAACCGAGACCCGTCCCTGCGCCCACTGCGGGCGCCCCGTGCCGCAGCGCGCGTCCGCGGGCCGGCCGTTCCGTTACTGCCGCGACAATGACGGCGAATGTCAGCGTGCCTCCCGGAACGTGCGGATGCGGCACCGCCAGTCGCCGGGGCTCGCCGGTCAGGTGGCCCGCACCTGGGAGGTGGTGGACCGCCTCGACCAGCTGGTCGGCGCGCTGACCGAGGCCCTGCATTCGGAGATGTCGCCGGCCGGTGTCGAACGGCAGGTCGCCGAGGTGCGGGCGGAGACGTCCGGGCAGGTGGCCGCTGCGCACGCCGAACGTGACGACGCACGCCGCGACGCCGATCATGCGGCCACCGCGGCGGCGGCGGCGCAGCAGGTGGCATCGGCGGCGACCGCCGAACGCGACGAGGCGCGGCAGCAGGCGGCCAACGCCCAGCGGGCCGCCGAGGAAGCCGGTAAGCGCGCACAGGAGGCCATGACGGCCCGCGACGAGGCGGTACGCGCCGCTACGACGGCCGTGGCGCTGCGGGAACGGGCCGAGGCCGAGCGCGACGCGGCCGCCGACGAAATGGACGCCGCACGGCGCGAGCTGCAGGAGGTGCGCGGGCAGCGCGACACCGCCGAACGTGACCTGAAGACCGCGATCCAGGACGCCAAGGACTTCCGCGGTACGGCCGAACAGGCGCAACGCCGCGCGGCGGAGGATCTGGCGGCCGTCCGGGAACAACTGGAACGGCTCACCGCGGAGGCCGGCCGGGACCGGCAGCGCGCCGACGGTGCCGAACGAGCCCGGGACGAGGCCGTGGAGCAGGCCCGCCAGGCGCGGGTGGAGGTGACCACCGCGCGGGAGGCCCTGGCCGCGGTGACTGCCGAGCGGGACGGTTTCCGGCGTACCGGCGAAGATCTGGAGAGGTCCGCCGAGCGGGCCGCGCGCGAGCAGGCCGACCTGGAACGCCGCCTCGTGGCCGCCCGCGCCGACGCCGACGCGGCGCAGGAGCGGGTCGCCCAGCTGACGTCCCAGGTCAGTGACCTTGCGGCGGCGCTGGCCGCCCTGGGCAGCGCCCGTCCGGCCGCTCCGGCGCCCGCCCAGCCCACCGCCGCCGGGAACAGCTGACGGCGGCCGCGTCGCGAGGTTCCGAGGACCGGCCGTTGGCGGCAGACGGCGGAGGCCGAGTGGGCGGGTTGCTGGAAGTCACGAGTGTGCGCGCCCAGAACGGGGGTAGTGATCGGGGTGACGGCAGTGCGGCGGCCGTCAGGGCGTACCGGATCAAGGTTGCGGGAGGCGTTCTGGACTTTCACGACGCTTTGATCAACCGGTGAACATTCTCACGTTCGCGGGAGGTCCGGAGATCGCGGCGGAACGCTTCAGAGCAGGCAGTCGTAGCCGATCACTACGGTAGGCGCACCACAGAGTGACCGAAGGTGCCGTGAATTACGAGTGAATCTGAGCGAGTGACCGACATCGCACCACCCGAAGAAGCGTCAAACAACCATAAAGTGGACCAAGGTCCACTGGGACGCCGGTTCGGTTTGCGAGCTGGGGTGAGTGGCCGGTTACGCTCATAGCGTTAACACCGTTGATACCTGGCGGTGCGGACAGACTTTGACGGTCGTCGGGGGTTCCCGGCGGAGGAATCCCGCGGCCGTCCCTTTCGTTACACCAACGAGAGCAGCACCACGAGCGAGGGGAAAGCCGATCATGGGCGAACGCATGCTGCGCGGCAGCCGTCTTGGCGCAGTCAGCTACGAGTCCGACCGTAACACCGAGCTTGCGCCCCGGCAGACCCGCGAGTACCTGTGCGTCAAGGGTCACCAGTTCGAGGTGCCGTTCGCCGTCGATGCCGAGGTGCCGACCACCTGGGAGTGCAAGTTCGACGGCAGCGTCGCCCGTCTGGTCGACGGCAACGAGCCGGAGCAGAAGAAGGCCAAGCCGCCGCGCACCCACTGGGACATGCTTCTGGAGCGGCGTTCGATCGCCGAGCTGGAGGACATCCTCAACGAGCGGCTGCAGGAGGTTCGTACCCGCCGCGGCCGCTGAGGCATACCGCACGACAACGAGATGAGCCGCCCCGGTCCTGGACCCGGGCGGCTCATCTCGTTCCGGCTGTCTGTCCCCGTCATCAGGACGGCGAAACCAGGCACCCAGCGGGCCGCAAAACCCACCCCGACCGAACCGGCCGCAAGCCAGGTACCTAGCGGGCCGCAAACCGGCTCCCGGTCAGCCGGGGGTCAGCCAGCCGGACGACCCGGCCGTAGCCGACCGGCCGCAAGCGCCCAGGGCAAGGCGAACCAAGCCGGGACGCGGGCGGCGCACGCGGCACGGACACGGCCGGCGCACGCGGCACGGACACGGCCGGCGGATCCGGCACGGCCGAAAGCTAAGCGGGAGAAAACCCCGCGAAGGCCGGCAAGAGGCTAGGCGGGAAAGCCTGCAAAGGCCGGCCGGAAATCGGCAGAAGAGCCTGTGAAGGCCATGGCTCAGCGGACGACAAGGCCGGCGTGGCTCAGCGGACGATCTCGCCCTCGATCGCGCCGGCCGGCGGGGTGGACCGCTGCTCGTCGACGACCACGACGGTGACCGGGTCGCTCTGGTGCACCCGCACCCGGCGCGGCCCGAACAGGTCGCCGGTGGCCGCGCCGCCGAGGCGCCGCTCGGCGAGCCGCTCGACGCTGCGGCGGATCAGGACCCGGCTGGGCGGCAGCAGGGCGATCAGGCCGACAACGCCGGTGATGAAGCCGGGCAGGGCCAGCAGCAGCCCGCCGACGAGGCCGATCAGGGAGTTGGTGACCTCGGTGGCCGGCGGCCGGCCGGCGCGGGCAGCCTCCTGGAAGGCCCGGAAGCCGCGGATGCCCTCGCGGCGCAGCAGCACGATGCCGGCGGCGCTGGACGCGGCGAGCAGCACGGCCGCCCAGAGGAAGCTGATGGCGTGTGCCACCGACACGAAGGCCAGGAACTCCGCGAACGCCAGCAGAGGGAACACGAGGGGTAGGTAGGCCAGTCTGCTACGCCGCATGGGTGAATCCTCCGAGGGGTGTCCCGAGCCCGCCTCACGACGGGCTCGGTCAAGCATGACACCTCCGCCTGGGAGCCGTTCTCAGGGAAAGCCCGGAATATCGGCCCCGCGCGGGAGCCGGAAGGCGGACTCAGCGCGAAAGCCGGAAGCCGGAAGCAGCGCAGCGCGGAAGCTGGGAGCAGCCCAGCGCGGGAGCCGGGAGCCGGAGGCAGCTCAGCGCAGGAGCCGGAAGCCGGAAACGTCCTCAGCGGGACTTGCGGCCGACCAGCGTGAGCAGGCTCTCCTTGCGGGCCTGCACGCCCCACAGGGTCACCCTCAGCAGCTGTTCCTTGAAGATGTTGCCGCTCATCTTGCTGACACCGACCTCCCGCTCGGTGAACGTGATCGGCACCTCGATGATCCGGAACCCCTGCCGGTACGACCGCCAGGTCATCTCGACCTGGAACGAGTAGCCGGTGGAGGCGATCGTCGCGACGTCGATCTTGTCGAGCACGGCGATGCGGTAAGCCCGGTATCCGGCGGTGGCGTCCTTGAACGGCATGCCCAGCGCCATCCGGATGTACAGGTTGCCGCCTCGCGACAGCAGCAGGCGCCGCAGCGGCCAGTTGTGCACGGTGCCACCGGGGATGTAGCGGGTCCCGATGACGGCGTCGTGGTCGGCGAGCGCGTCGAGCAGCCGATGCAACTCCTCGGGAGCGTGCGAGCCGTCTGCGTCCATCTCGACGACCGCGTCGTATCCCTTGTCCTTGGCCCACTGGAAGCCGGCCTTGTAGGCCTCTCCGAGGCCCTCCTTGCCGGCCCGGTGCATGACGAAGATCTGCTCGTCGGCCTCGGCAAGCTCGTCAGCGATGGCGCCGGTGCCGTCCGGGGAGTTGTCGTCGGCGATCAGGATGTCGACGGCGGGCGTCGCCGCACGGACCCGTTCGGTGATCCCCCGGACGTTGTCCGCCTCGTTGTACGTGGGGATGATCACGAGGACCCGTCCCACTCCCGGGTAACCTTCCGCCTCGCTCACCGTTCCTCCGAACCCGTCACGTCGCCACTGTCGATTATCGCCCGCCGGCGGCGCAGGGGCAGCGCGACGAGGAGGGCGACGACCGTACCAAAGACGATCGACACCTCGGGCCAGATGCCCGAACGAGTCGCCAGCGTACGCGGTCCGTCCAGGTGTATGTCACGCACCACCACAGCAGCGGTGTTGAAACCGGTCGCACCGTATACAGCACCTTGGGCGTCCACAAAGCCGGACACACCGACCGTGGAGACCATGAGAGCCTCCCGGCCGTGCTCGACGGCCCGTAGCCGGACCATGCCCAGTTGCTGACGGGCCTCGGCCTCGTTGAAGGTGGCGTTGTTGGTCTGCACGGCGAGGATCTGCGCGCCGCCGTCGACGGTGTCGCGGACGATGTCGTCGTAGGCGACCTCGAAGCAGATCACGTCGCCCAGCACGGCCGCGCCGGTGTCGACGACACCCGGCCGGTCACCGGCGAGCATGTTGCGGACCAGGTCGGCCTTGTCGCTGACCAGCCGGGCGACCGAACGCATCGGCATGTACTCGGCGAACGGCACGGGGTGGCGTTTGGCGTACTGCTGGTCCAGGTCGGGACCGGCACCCGCGGGCCGCCACAGGATGCCCACGTTGTAGAAGTCGCCGGCCACGTCGGTGCGCTGCAGGGTGCCGACCAGGATCGGCGCCTTGATCGCGTCGGCGGCGGACTGGATCAGCGCGGCCGCGTCGTCATTGCGCAGGGGGTCGATGTCGCTGGAGTTCTCCGGCCACACCACGAGGCCGGGCTGTTTCTGCCGGCCGGCGGCCACGTCGGCGGCCAGTCCGAGGGTGGCGTTGACGTGGTTGTCGAGCACGGCGCGCCGCTGGGCGTTGAAGTCCAGGCCGAGCCGCGGCACGTTGCCCTGCACGATGGCGACGGTGGTGGACGCGCCGGCCGGTGCGGTGAGCGGCACGGCCGCCGGGGCGAGGGTCAGCACGACGGCGGTGGCCGCGAACCCGGCCGCTCCGAGCAGGCCGGCTCGGGTCCAGTGCCGCCAGGCCAGCGCGACCAGGGCGCCGCCGGTGACGGCCACGACGAACGTGACGAGCGGGGCGCCGCCCCACGCGGCCAGCCGCAGCACCGGCGCGTCGCCCTGGCTGAACGCGAGCCGCCCCCACGGGAATCCACCGAACGGGGTGCGGTCGCGCAGGAATTCCTGGGTGGTCCAGATCAGCCCGGTCAGCAGTGGCCACGAGCCCCGCCACCGGTCGGTGACCGGCGACAGCCACGCCCCGGCCAGCCCCGCCAGACCCACGTAGAAGGCCTGGGCGAAGGAGAGCAGCATCCACGGCAGCCAGCCGGCGGCGATCGCGGTCCAGTCGAGCAGGGGCACGAACAGCGCCAGCCCGGCGAGGAACCCGAGACCGAGCCCGGCCCGCAGGCGCCGCCGGTGCACGGCGGCGGCGAGCAGCGCCACCCCGGCCGGGGACAGCCACCACAGGTCGTACGGCGGCAGGGCGAGCAGCAGGGCCGCACCCGCGGCGACGGCGAGCACCACCGCCACCGGCAGCCGCAGCGGGCGCCCGGGCGTCTGCGCCGCGGGTCCCGGCTCGGACCGCACCGGCGGCGGCATAGTCATTTCCACGCCAGGCAGGCTACCCGCCGGTGAGCAGGGACGACGGAGGGGCGCGGTCACAGTTTCGACCACGCCCCTCGAGTGCTTCCGCCCTCTTCACGGCCGGTGTGATCCGGCGGACTCGCCATGACCTTCGGACCGACCCGCCGCGTGCCGGCTGCCCGCGTCGTGCCGTTGTCTACTGGTCATGGCCCCGGCCTCCGGAGGGGCCACCCGTGCGTGGCCCGCCTCGTGCCGTCTGCGTCGCCCACCCCCTGGACCTGGCAGAACGCGCGACCCCTGCGGGGACTGCGGCCAGTGGGTGAGGACACGTGGAACAGGACCTGAAGACGGTACGTCTCACCCCCGCCTGTCTGTCAACCGGGTGTCACGTGTCCTGGCGTGTCTCATTCATCGGCGTGTCATTCTCCGTACCGGATCGAGTTACCCAGCAGCCGTGCCGCCACCTGAGGATGATCGGCCGCGAGAAGCCCGGCGGCCGCCAGGACGTACTGCTGATCAACCACGGCGCGGGCCTGTTCCGGGGGCGCCCAGCCACCGCCCACATCGGCCAGTACCGCGTTCAGCACGCGTTCCCCGCCACCGTGCCGCAGTACTCCTCCGGAGCCGATAAGGAGACGTACGTCACGTAGCCCGGGACGGCCGCGGGCGTGCCTGCGCATCGCCACCACCGCGGCCGCCGCCGCCAGTTCCCGGTCGCCGTCCGGGGCGGGCAGCTTCTCGGCCGCCGCCGCCGCACGGGTGCCGTCCGCGCCGACGGCGACCCCCAGATCGCCCTCGACGGTGCGAGAGCGCCACAGGGTGCCGGCCACGTCACGACGCGGGCCGGTCTCCTCCTCCGCGTCCGGCACCAGCGCCGAGTACACGTCGGTGGTGGCCCCGCCTACGTCGACGACCAGGATCCCGTAGCCGGTGGTGTCGGCCAGCACCTCGACACCGGCCAGCACCGCGTCGGGGGTCGCGGCACGTACCAGCCGGGTGAACCGGGTGCCCCGCGACAGCCGTTTCCCGCCGATCACGTGCCGCAGGAACACGTCACGGATCGCGGCGCGGGCCGGCAGCGGGTCCAGCACCCCGATCCGTGGCAGCACGTTCGCGGCCGGGGTCACCGGCACACCACGGGCGTGCAGCAGCGTGAGGGCTTCGTCGCGTACCGATGAATTGCCCGCAAGGACCACCGGAACGCGGATCCGTGCCGCGGCCAGCCGCCGGGCGTTGTGCAGCAGCGTGTCGCCGTCACCGCCGTCGGTGCCGCCGGCCAGCAGCAGCACGTCCGGGCGGGCGGCCCGCAGCCGCGTCAGGTCGGGGCCGGACATCGGCCCGGCGGCCACGTGGACCACCTGCGCACCGGCCGACAGGCCGACCCGGTGCCCGGCCTCGGCGGTGACCAGCCGCTCGTAGCCGATGACGGCCAGACGCAGCCCGCCACCGGCCGAGGAACAGACGTAGAGGTCGTCGCCGCCACCGACGGCGGCCACCGCGGCGTCCAGGCCCTCCAGGACGTCCGAGGACGACGTGGTCGGCACCTCAGCACGGTGGATCAGTTCCGCGCCGTCCAGATCGATCTTGGCGGCTTTCGTGTACGTGGACCCGACGTCCACGCAGACGGCGGTCCTCACAGCTGCGGCGGCACCTCGGCCGCGGCGGGTGCGGCGATCGGCTTCGGCGGCACCACGACCGTGCCCACCGCGCTGGTCGCCACGATCGGCTCGGCCAGCACCTCGGCCGCCGAACCGGACGTGCCCCGGCACACCACCCGCACCTCGAAGGCGATCTTCCGCGAGCGGGTGCCCATCTTCGTCACCGTGCCGCTGATCTCCAGCACGTCCCCGGCCCGGACCGGAGCCTTGAACTGCACGTCGTCGTAGGAGGCGAACAGCCCCTCGTCACCGTCGAGCCGGATGCAGATCTCGGTGGCCACGTCCCCGAACGCCGCGAGCGAGTACGCCCCGTCGACGAGGTTCCCGGCGTAGTGGGCGTGCGAGTAGGGCACGTACCGGCGATGCGTCACAGTGATCATTTGCTGCTCCCGACGAGGGCGTGAACGAGATAGGAGGCGACCTCGCGGGGCGTGGTGCCGCGGCTGAAGATCCGGTCGACGCCGAGTTCGGACGTCATCAGTTCGTCGAAACGTGGCCCGCCGACGATCAGCAGCGGCCGTTTACCGGCCGGCAGCGCCTCCCGGAACGCCGCCGACATGGCCCTGGTGTTCTGCAGATGCGCGTCACGCTGGGTGACCACCTGCGAGACCAGCACCGCGTCGGCCTTCTTCTCGCGCGCCGTCTCCACCAGGTCGGGCACCGACACCTGGGCGCCCATGTTGGTGACCGACAGCTCGGAGTAGTACTCCAGGCCCTTCTCCCCCGCGATGCCCTTGAGGTTGAGGATCGCGTCGATGCCGACGGTGTGCGCGTCGGTGCCGATGCAGGCACCGACCACGTTGAGCCGCCGCCGCAGGCCCCGCTTGATCGCCGCGTTGACCTCCTTGGCGCTCAGCAGCGGATAGTCACGCTCGACGACCTGCACCTTGTCGGTGTCGACGAGATGACCGACCTTGCCGTAGACGACGAAGAAGGTGAACCCGTCACCCATCGGCTTGGCGTGCACCAGCATCGCCGGGTCCATGCCCATCTTGTTCGCCAGCTGCAGCGCGGCACCCTCGGCCCGCTTGTCGTGCGGGATCGGCAGGGTGAAGGACAGCTGCACCATGCCGTCGCCGGTGGTGTCCCCATAAGGGCGAACGATCATGACGTCACCACCGGGTTGTAGTAGTCCTCATCGATTCTCACGACGCCGTCGAGGCCCTTGCCCCGGTCGGCGGGGCGCTTCATGATGCCGAAGGTGCCATCGGCGATCGCGTTCAGCATGCCGTCGTCGACGATGCGCTCCAGCAGGTCGATGGCCTCGGACAGGACCTGGTTGGCGCGGCCGCGGATGAACGGTCCCGGCGTGAAGTCCTCGTGCAGGTTGCCGGCGCCGTTGAGCACGTAGCGGACATTCTGCAACGCGATGTCACGGTCCGACAGCCACGGCGTGACGACCGCCTCGGTCATCATGCCGACCAGCAGAATGCCCTGGCCGGTCAGCGCGCCGGCCAGGTTGAAGAAGCCGTCGAGCAGGTTGCCGCGGAAGACGTCGCCGGTCATGTGCTTGGTCGGCGGCATCCATTTCAGCGGAGCGTCCGGGAACAGTTCCCGGGCAAGCAACGCGTGCGCCAGTTCCAGGCGGAACGACTCCGGCACCTCCGGGTTGATCTCGAAGGCGTGGCCCAGCCCGAGCTGCCAGTCCTCGAGGCCGGCCTCGTGGGCGAAGAACTCGTTCATCAACTGGGAGACCGTCACCGTGTGCGCCGCCTCGACCGCGTCGGCGGTGGTCAGGTAGTTGTCCTCGCCGGTGTTGATGATGATCCCGGCGCGGGCGTGGATCTGCCGGGAGAACCGCTGGTCCACGAACGTACGGATCGGGTTGATGTCGCGGAACAGGATCCCGTACATCGAGTCGTTGAGCATCATGTCCAGGCGTTCCAGCCCGGCCAGTGTCGCCATCTCCGGCATGCACAGCCCGGACGCGTAGTTGGTGAGCCGCACGTAGCGGCCCACCTCCTTCGACGTCTCGTCCAGCGCGGCCCGCATCAGACGGAAGTTCTCCTGCGTGGCGTACGTGCCGGCGAACCCCTCGCGGGTCGCGCCCTCCGGCACATAGTCCAGCAGGGACTGACCGGTCGACCGGATCACCGCGATCACGTCCGCACCGGCTCGCGCCGCGGCCTGAGCCTGCGGGATGTCCTCGTAGATGTCCCCGGTCGCGACGATCAGGTAGATCCACGGGCGCTGCTTCGGGTCACCGAGCCGCTTGATCAGCCGGTCCCGCTCGGCCCGCCGCCGGTCGATGGCCCGCAGACCGGCCGCAGTGGCCCGCCTGGCGCGCTGCCTGGCCTTCGCGGGCCGATCGGGCATGGTGAACCGCACCGACCCGGCCGCGGCCTTCTGCGCCAGGACCGTGATGTCCTCCACACCCGTCGTCTCCATCGCGTGGAACACCGGGACGGCCACGCCGTGACCGAGCCCGACATCCGCACGCACCGCGTCAACCAGCCGGTTCACCCACGGGATGCCGTCCGGGTCGGCCCCGGTCACCCCGGCCAGCCGTAGCACCGCACGCTCCACCGACACGGTCGTGTGCGACCGTGCCAGGTCGACGACCGGTTGCCCCGCCCGTGCGGCGAGCGCCCTTGCCCGCGCGACCACGGTCGCATCCAGATCCAGCTTCCCGGCCAACGAAACGCCTCCTGTTACCTCTCGAAAATCGTGTCGCCGTGCAGCACCGTGCGCACGCAGACCGGCCGGGCCGGCTCGGCGCCGTCGGAGTCCGGCAGCAGCGCCGGCAGCCCGTCCACCAGGCCGGACGGCGTCTCCCAGGCCGCGAACGTCGCCGACGAGCCCGGCTTGAGCACACCCACGCCGCCGACCGCGGCCGCACGCCAGCCACCCCGGCTGCTCGCCGCGAACGCCGACCGCACCGTCATCCGGTAACGCGGGTTGCGCGGGGCGGCGGCCGCCACCACCGTCGCCCACGGGTCCAGCGCCGTCACCGGCGAATCCGAACCGAACGCCAGCGCCACCCCGGTCGCGTGCATCGCCCCGATCGGGTTGGTGGCCATCGCCCGCTCCACGCCGAGTCGCTGCGCGTACATCCGGTCGGTGCCACCCCACAGCGCGTCGAAGACCGGCTGCACCGAGGCGATCACCCCGAACTCCACCATCCGGGCGATCATCGGCTTGTCGATCAGCTCGACGTGCTCGATGCGGTGGTGCCCCTCGCGCAGCCGGTCCACGCCGACGCTCTTGGCGGCGATCGCGAAACCCTCCAGCACGGTCTCGATGGCGGCGTCGCCGATCGCGTGGAAACCGCCCTGGAAACCGACCCGGATGCAGTCCAGCAGATGCCCGGCGACCTGCTCGGCGGTCAGGAACGCCTCACCGCACCCGTGGTCGCCGTCGAGGTACGCGTGCCGCACCGACGCCGTCCGCGAACCGAACGCCCCGTCGGCGTACAGGTCACCGGCCGCGCCGTGCGCACCGAGCTCCCTGGCGCGGTCCGCACCGCCCAGCTCACCCCAGTACCCGAACACCCGCGGCAGGCCCTGGCCGGACAGCGCCAGCACCGACACGAAGTCGTCCTCGCTCGACGTGCCGGGACCGGCGCACTCGTGCACCGCGGCGATACCCTCCGACGCCGCCCGCCGCAGTGCGGTGGTCTGCGCCGTGGTCCGCTGCGCCGCCGTCAGCGAGCCGAGCGCGACGGCGCGTACCGCATGATGGGCCGCCTCCCGCACCCAGCCGGACTCGTCGTAGCCCTCCACCCCCAGGGCCGCCGGCAGCAGCGCCGACGACGCCAGCGCCGAATGCACCGACGCCTGGGTCAGGTACACCCGCCGGCCCTCCGCCGCCCGTTCCAGCTCGGCCGCGGTCGGCGGCGTCTGGTCGGACCACGTCGACTCGTCCCAGCCGTGCCCGTGCACCACTCCGTCGGCCGGGCGCGTCGCCGCGAACGCCGCCACCTTCTCCAGCAGCTCGCCCGGCGACCGCACCGCCGACAGGTCCAGGCCGTCGAACGCCAGACCGGTGTCCGTGACGTGCAGGTGCGCATCCACGAAAGCGGGCGTGACCAGCGCACCGTCCAGATCGACGGTCACGTCGGCGGACGGGGCGTCGGCGGAGTCACCCAGCCAGGCGATCGTGTCGCCGCTGGTGACCATGGCGGTGGCGCGGGGTTCCGCGGCCGAGTAGAACCGGCCGTTGACGTAGCGGACCGAGGGAGTGTTCGTCATGAACGTCAGTCTGCCGCCAGCCGCGCCTCGAACAACGCCCGGACCGAGGGAACCTGCCGCAGCAGGTCCACCGCGAACTCGGCGTGTCCCGGCACGTACCCGTTGCCGATCAGCATCGTCACGTCCGCGGCCAGCCCTTCGGCACCGAGCGCCGCGGCCGGGAAACTCGTCGCCATCGAGAAGAAGATCACGGTGCCGCCCTCGGCGGTCGCCAGGATCGCCCCGTGCTCGCAGCCGGGCACGTCCACGCAGACGACGGTCACGTCGGCAGGCTCCCCGACGGCCCTGCTCACCGCCACCGGATCGCGGGCGTCGGCGATCGCGACCTCGTCCGCCAGCCCGGCTTCGACCAGCGCGTCCCGCTCGGCCTCGTTCACCACGATCGCTGTGGTACGGGCCCCCGCGCGCCGTGCCGCGGCAAGGGTCAGCGATCCGCTCTTCCCGGCACCACCGAGCACCGCCACGGTCGCGCCGGCCGGGTACCTGCGCACGATGCGATCGGTCAGGGCCGGCGCCCCGCACACGTCGTAGACGGCGAGGGCCAGCTCCGGCGGCAGGTCGTCGGGCAGCACGCCGACGATGGAACGCCCGAACAGGATCGCCGTGCCCTCGGCCGGCACCTGCTCACTGAGGCCGTCCCAGCGGGTCAGCCCGTCGGTGATCCGCAGCGGCGTCAGGGTCAGCGACACCAGCGTGGCGACCCGGTCCCCCGGTTTGACGGGCAGCGGCGACTCCGGCCCGACCTCCTCGACCACCCCGATCAGCATGCCGCCGGAACCGGTGACCGGGTTGTGCATCTTGCCGCGCGTCCCGACGATCTCCAGCACCTCGGCCCGGATCGCGTCGCCGTTGCCCGCATGCTTGCCGGCCAGCTGCCGATAGCTGGCGGCGTCGAGGTTGAGCCGCTGCACCCGGATGCGCGTCTCGTCCGGTCCGATCTCCGGCGACGCGTCGAGCTTCCACGCCGCCTGCGGCAGCACGCCGACCGGTTCGAGTACCCGCCGCAACCCCACCATGCTCAAGCTCCTCACGATCTTCAGGCATTAAAAACACTCTCACACAGCAGCCTTCGCCGTAAATCCTGCGTATACATGGTTACTAGACCGGAGATTCTCCGGTAGCTTGATCCGAACCGAACGAGGGAGGAACCGGTGACCGACGACGTGACGGGCCAGCCGTACGAATACCAGCGGCGTGAACTGATCGAGCCCGACTGGACCCGGTTCCCCGGCTGGCGCGACGTGACGGCCCAGCAGTGGCAGTCCGCGCAATGGCAGCGGGTCAACTGCGTCAAGAACATCAAGCAGCTGCGTACGGTCCTCGGCGACCTCGTCGACGAGAGCTTCTACACCGACCTGGAAACCGACCAGCGGCAGCACGCGACGATGTCGATGCTCATCCCGCCCCAGATGATCAACACGATGGTCCCCGGCCGGACCCCGGACACCGCGTCGTTCTACGCCGACCCGATCCGCAACTACATGATCCCGGTCGCCAGTGACCGCCACCCGGACTGGCCGTCCCACCCGCACGCCACCCGCGACTCCCTGCACGAGCACGACATGTGGGTCGCCGAGGGCCTCACCCACCGCTACCCCACCAAGGTCCTCGCCGAGCTGCTCTCCACCTGCCCGCAGTACTGCGGGCACTGCACCCGGATGGACCTGGTCGGCAACAGCACCCCCACGGTCGCCAAACTCAAACTGCTGCAGAAGCCGGTCGACCGCTACGAGGCCCACCTCGCCTACCTCAAGGCCCATCCCGGCGTACGTGACGTCGTCGTCTCCGGTGGCGACGTCGCCAACGTGCCGTGGAAGCAGCTCGAGGCGTACCTCATGGGCCTGCTCTCGGTCCCGACCGTCCGCGACATCCGGCTCGCCACCAAGGCGCTCATGGGGCTCCCCCAGCACTGGCTGCAGGACGACGTCGTGGAAGGCATGCACCGGGTCGCCGTCACCGCCGAACGACGCGGCGTCAACCTGGCCGTGCACACCCACGTCAACCACGTGAACTCACTGACACCGCTGGTCGCGCGCGCCGTGCGTACCCTCCTGGAGGTCGGTGTCCGGGATGTGCGCAACCAGGGTGTGCTGATGCGCGGGGTCAACGCGACCGCCCCCGACCTGCTCGACCTGTGCTTCGCGCTGCAGGGCGAGGCCGGCATCCTGCCGTACTACTTCTACATGTGCGACATGATCCCCAACGCCGAGCACTGGCGCGTCGCCGTCCACGAGGCCCAGCAGCTGCAGCACGACCTGATGGGGTACCTGCCCGGGTACGCGACCCCGCGGATCGTCTGTGACGTGCCGTTCGTCGGCAAGCGCTGGGTGCACATGGTCGCCGAGTACGACCGCGAGCACGGGATCTCGTACTGGACCAAGAACTACCGCACGTCCATCGAGGCGGGCGACAGCGAGGCGCTCTCCAAGCTGTACGCCTACTACGACCCGATCGACACGCTCCCCGGGTCCGGCCAGGACTGGTGGCGCAAGCAGCAGGCCGAGGCCTGACCGTCCCGGCCCGGCGGGTGATATGCGAACGGGAGGGCAGGCGCAGTCGCGCCTGCCCTCCCGTTTCTGACCGCGGTGTCTGCTGCGCGACTAGCGGATGGCGTCGCGAACGTTTCGACCGGCGTCCTTGACGTGCTCGCCCGCCTGCTTGGCGTGCGCGGCCGTCTCCTGCGCCTGACCCTCGGCGAAGAGGCGCTCGTTGTCGGTCGCCTCACCGATGCCCTGCTTCGTCTTGCCGGCCAGTTCCTCGGCCTTGTTCTTGGCCTTGTCGGCGATGCTCATGGGTTTAACCTCCTTGGCCTCTTCGCGGCCGTCGGTCATCGGCTGTCCTGCGCCGTACCCGACGGGCCGCCTCGCTTGCCGTTGATCAACTTATGCCCGCTGTGCGGGCATCTGAAACACGTCACATCCCCTAAAGCATCCTAGGACAATGCCGGTTATGATCGACCGGTGCATGACCTCGGCGGTTCGCCCGGTTCTCACCTCGCCCGGCCGGGTCATGCCCCCTACCCCGCGGGCGCTCTCGGCTGGCTCCTGCCCGTCGGGTCGCCCCGCGTGCTCGACCTCGGCGCCGGAACCGGGCGCCTGACCCGGCAGCTACGGGCCCGCCGGCTCGACGTGGTGGCCGTCGACCCGTCCCCCGCGATGCTCGCCGAACTCCGCCGCACCCGGCCGGAGGTCCCCGCACACCAGGGCGACGCCCATCGGATCCCGCTCCCGGACGCCTCCGCCGACGTCGTCATCGTCGCCGAGGCGTGGTGCTGGGAAGAACCCGACCGGGCCGTGACGGAGATCGCGCGCGTCCTGTCGCCGGGCGGGCGGCTCGGGCTGATCCGCAACGTCCGGGACGACAGCACCGACTGGGTGGCCCGGCTCGGCGACATCATCGGCGGTTCCGGCCCGGCCGGCGGACCACGGCTCGGGCCGGTGGAGCGGGCCGCGTTCCGGTGGGCTCAGACGCTCACGCCCGCCGAACTTATCGGCCTGGCCGGCTCCCGCAGCGGGATGATCCTGCTGCCGGCCGACGAGCGGGCGGCCGTACTCGCCCAGGTCCGGCAGCTGATGGCCACCCATCCGGCGCTGCTCGGCCGGGAGACCTACGAACTGCCGTACGTCACCGAGTGCGTCCGCACCACCCTGACGCCCCGCCGGCCGTGACGGGCGCACGCGCAGCGGCCCGGGGCCGGAAGCGGCCTCAGGTACGGCCGCCGTTCGCGGCCTTGAGCTTCCAGTCGGTCAGGCGGCGGCGATCCGGCAGGGCGATCCGGCCGGTGCACCAGAGCAGGGCCTGAACCGGGTCGCCGGACGGGGCGTCCGGGAACAGACGGGCCAGGACGGCGGCGCACAGGTCCGGTGGCGGGGTCCAGGACAGCCCCAGACCCTGAGCGATGTCCCAGGTGTGCACGAGGATCTCGTTGACGCCCAGGGCCGCGAAACCGGACGGGTCGGTCGGCCCCCAGTGCCAGGCCCGGGCGCCGGGGCCGGCGGTACGCAGCGCGGCGCTCAGCAGGCCGCCGCAGGCGGCGACGATGCGCAGCACCACATCCGGGGCCGTCGCCGGCCGGACCTCCAGATCCAGCGGCAGGTACGCGTCCGGCGCACCCGAGGTCACCTGTGCGGCGTAGGCGAGCAGGTCGTGCGCCACGTGGGCCGCGGTCTCCCGGCAGGTCCAGTCGAGTTCGCCGGCGGGTACGTCCCAGTCGCGGTCCTGGACCGGCACGAGCAGGCGCAGCATCTCCGCCACGGCGGTGTCGAGGTGGTCCGCACTTGTCGATGTCACGTGCCCCATCATGTACGTCATGCCCAAGAAGGTGGACCGGACGGAGCGCCGCACCCGGATCGCCGACGCGCTGATGCGGGTCGCCGCCGAGCAGGGACTGGAAGCGGTCAGTCTGCGGCACGTGGCCGCCGAGGCCGGGGTGTCGGCCGGGATGGTGCAGCACTACTTCCGCACCAAGGACGAGATGATGACGTTCGCGATGGAGGTGGTCCGCGAGCGCAACCAGGTGCGGGTCACCGAGGCGGTCAGCGCGCTGGGGGACGCTCCGCAGCCGCGTGATCTGCTGCGGACGATCATCACGACGCTGCTGCCGCTGGAGGAGGAGAGCCGGGCGGACGGGCGGGTGGCGCTGGCGTTCCTGGCGTACACGGCGGTGCGGCCGTCGGCGTCGGCGGCACTGCGCGACGAGACGGCGCAGCTGACCGGCTTCATCGGGAGCCTGCTGCCCGTACCGGAGAAGGAGGTCGCGGCCCGCGGCCTGCTCGCCCAGATGGAGGGGCTGGGGGTCTATCTGCTCGGTGGGCAGTACACGCCCGGGGAGGCGCGTGCCGCGCTCGAGGCACAGCTGGACCTGATCTTCGGGAGGTAGGTTCGGTCTCGCGGGGTCCGTCGGCGACGTGGGAGAGTGACCGGGTGAAGCAGGCGCAACGGCTCAAGGCTGTCCGGTACGACATTCGCGGGCCGGTGCTGCGCCGCGCACAGGCGCTCGAGGACGCCGGTCACAAGATCATCAAGTTGAACATCGGCAACCCCGCGCCGTGGGGCCTGGGCACACCCGACCCGATCATCGCCGACGTGGTGCACAACCTCGCCAACGCGCAGGGTTACAGCGACGCGCGCGGTATCTACTCGGCGCGGGTGGCGGTCGCCCAGAAGTACCAGGTGCAGGGCGCGACCGATGTCCAGCCCGAGGACGTGATGCTCGGCAACGGCGTCTCCGAGCTGATCGTGATGTGCCTGCAGGCGCTGCTCGACACCGGCGACGAGGTGCTGGTGCCGAGCCCCGACTATCCGCTCTGGACCGGTGCGGTGTCGCTGTGCGGCGGCCGGGCCGTGCACTACCGCTGCGACGAGAGCAACGGCTGGCAGCCCGACCTCGAGCATCTCGCCGCCCGGATCGGCCCGAACACCCGCGCGCTGGTGATCATCAACCCGAACAACCCGACCGGGGCCGTCTACTCCCGGGAGATCCTGGAGGGCATGCTCGACCTGGCGAGGCGGCACGGGCTGCTGGTCTTCACCGACGAGATCTACGACCAGATCGTGTACGACGGCGCGGTGCACCACACCGCGGCGGCGCTCGCCCCGGACGTACCGATGATCAGCATGGGTGGCCTGTCGAAGACGCACCGGGCGGCCGGTTTCCGCTCCGGCTGGCTGGCGATCACCGGCTTCGACGGGCGTGACACCGACTACCTCGAGGGCCTGCAGCTGCTGGCCAACATGCGCCTGTGCCCGAACGTGCCGGCTCAGCACGCGATCCAGACCGCGCTCGGCGGCTACCAGAGCATCAACGCGCTCATCGCCCCCGGCGGCCGCCTCTACGAGCAGCGCGAACACGCCTGGCGGGCCCTGACCACGATCCCCGGCGTGGACTGCGTGAAGCCGGAGGGCGCGCTCTACCTGTTCGCCCGCCTGGACCCGGCCGTCCACAAGGTCCGCGACGACGAGCGGCTGATCATCGACCTGCTGGAGCAGAAACACCTGCTGCTCTCGCACGGGACCGGCTTCAACATCGACACCACCGATCATGTACGGCTGGTCTTCCTCGCCCCGGTCGACGTGCTGAACGACGCGGTCAGCCGGTTCCGCTCCTTCCTGGCCCACTACCGCCAGTAGACGACCCCGTCCGGGCCGCGGGTCAGGTGGCCGTGCGGCCGCCGTCCACCGTGATCGTCGTTCCGTGCAGGTAGTCGGCGTCCGGCCCGGCCAGGTACAGCGCGGCCGCGGCGACCTCCTCGGGGCGCGCGGGACGCCCGGCCGGCACCGCCGCGGTCATCGCGAGCATGCCGTCGCGCATGCCGGCCATGCCGAAGCTGTCGGTCGGTCCCGGCGCGACGGCGTTGACGTTGACGCCGTGCGGGCCGAACTCGGCTGCCCACGCCCTGGTCAGCAGTTCCAGCCCGGCCTTGGTGGCGCCGTACGCCGCGGTGACCGGTGTGCCGACGTACGCCCCGATCGTCGTGATGTTGACGATCTTGCCGTGACCGCGCGCCACCATGCCCGGTGCCAGCGCCGCGGTGAGGAAGAACGGCACCCGCAGGTTGATGTCGACGGCCGCGTCGAAGGTTTCCGGGTCGGTGCCGGGCGTGGACCGGAACGGGTAGACGCCCGCGTTGTGCACCAGGATGTCCGGCTCGGGCATCGCCGTGACGACGCGGTCCACGGCGTCCGGGTGGCGCAGGTCGGTGAGCACCGCGCGGGCGTCGCCGCCGGCCGCCTTGATGCCGTCGACCACCTCACCGGCCCGGCCGGCGTCGCGGCCGACCACCAGCACGGACGCTCCGTGCGCGGCGAACACCTCGGCGATCGCCCGTCCGATGCCGGCTGTCGCGCCGGTGACGATCGCGGTCCGTCCGTCGAGTCGAGTTCCCATGACTGCCTCCCCTATTGGACTGTTCAGTCCAGAACTTAGCGGAACTTGGACCATCCAGTCCAGTTCGTTAGACTGCCCTCGTGCAGAACACCCCGCGGACGGCGCGCGGCCGTGACAGCCGGGACCGGATCGTCGCCGCCGCGGCGGAGCTGATGGCGACCGGCGGCGTGGAGGGAACCAGCATCGACGCCGTGCTGGCGGCGGCCGGGGCGAGCAAGAGCCAGCTCTACCACTACTTCACCGACCGGCAGGGGCTGATCCGCGCGGTCATCGCCCACCAGACCGAGGTCGTCGTCGACGCACAGTCGGCGCGCCTCGCCCGGGTCGGCACGTGGCCGGAGCTCCGGCGCTGGCTCGAGGAGATCGTCGAGTTCCAGCAGGACCACGAGTGCCGCGTCGGCTGCCCGATCGGCTCGATCGCCGCCGAGGTAGCCGGTCACGACGACGACGCCCGGCACGACCTGGCCGTCTCGTTCGGCCGGTGGCGTGACGATCTCGCCGCCGTCTTCCGGCGGATGCGCGACAGCGGGGAGGTGCACGCCGGCGCGGACCCTGATCAGCTGGCGATCACCACGCTCGCCACGGTGCAGGGTGCGCTGCTGCTCGGCAAGGTGCACCGGACCGCCGAGCCGTTGCGGGTCACGCTGGACACGCTGCATCGCTGGCTACGGGCGGAGGCCGCGCCACCGCACGAGAACGACCGGTGACGGCCGTCCGCCACCGCCTCCCCTGCCTCGGCCGGATCCGGCCCCATCACCGGGGGCATCGTCCTCACCACTGACGAAGCATCGACGGCCGGCGCTACCGTGCCGGGATGAGCAGGATCGCACGGCCGCGGGGCGGCATGGATCGAGGAGCGGCACCGTCCCACGGTGGTGCTCGAGGGAAGCGGCACCTTCGTGGCCGGCGATGCCGGGCCGCTGGACCTGCCGGCCCCGGCATCCACGGAAGGTCTGCGCCAGGACTTCCTGGAGAAGGAGAGCGCCCGGTGGTTCGCCGTCGTGGACGGGCGCGGGACGGGGACACCAGCCTGCTGGTCGTGGTCTGTGACGACACCCCGCCCGCCTACCTGTCGCGTCTGCGCCGGGAGGAGATCCCCTACCTGATCGCCGGGACGGAGCGCGTCGACCTCACGCGGGCGCTCTCCAGGATGGGCGACCTGCTCGGCGCGCGCTGTGTGGTCTCGCACGCGGGCGGTGGGCTGAACGGCGCGCTGCTGCGCGCCGGGTCCGCGCCGGTCCGGCTGAGAACCGTGGACGTCACCGTGGGCGAGCACGGCACCGTGTGGAGCCGGTACGAGGTCAGTGGGTGAGCCGATCGACGGCCTCGTCGAGGCGGGCGCGGACCCAGTCCAGGTGGCCGGGGTCGGTCATCGCCCGGTACTCGGTCTCGACGACCATGATCAGTGCCAGGTAGAGGCCGTACAGGCGGCGTCTGACCTGCTCGGACGGGGTGAGCTGCGGGTGGCCGTACCCGCGCATGAAGGCCGTTGGATCGCCGAAGGCGGGCAGCTCTGCGGCGGTGAACCCGGCCTCGATCAGCGGGTCGCCCCAGAACGCGCGCTCGTGGTCGATGATCGCGACGATCCGGCCGTCGCGCACCATGGCGTTGTTGTCCCAAAGGTCCCACTCGACGAAGCGCGGCTCGGTCACCTCGTCGAGGCTGCCGGCGTGGCTCTCGATCAGCCCGCGGAGCACGGCGAAGGAACGGCCCAGGTCGACACCGCGGCGTTCACCGTCGTCGAGGGCGCTTCCGATCATGGACGTGAAGACTGTTCGCCAGCTCGCCGAACCCGGTCCGGTCAGCGGGCCGAAAGCGGTGCCGCGGATGGTGTTCAGCTCGGCCGTGGCGGCGCCCAGCTGCTCCTGGTAGGACTCGCGCTCCGCCGGGGTCAGGGCGTCGCGGAGCATGCCGAGGTTGTCGCCGTCGACGAACGGCATGGCGAACCAGTCGGCGTCGCACAACTCGCGGCTGCGGTCGGCGAAGTCGACCGCCGGGACCGGCACGGTCGTGTGCTCGCGGATCAGCCGCAGCGCGGCCAGCTCGGTGGCCATCGCGCCGCGCTCGTAGGTCATCACCTCGACGCCCGGCGGCGGGGCGATCTTCAGGACGACGGGAGCGCCGGAGCGCAGCCGGATCTTGTACGCCACGTTGAACCAGCCGTGGCCGAGTTCGCTGCACCAGTCGCCGTCCTGGCCGGGCACCTGATCGGGGCCGTAGGCGCGCTGGATCATCGCCCGCAGGGTCTCCGGGGTCTGCCGGTTCTTCGTCAGGGATTCCATCAGGCAGCGACGTCAGGCGATGCGGGGCGGGCGGTTCTCGTACGGCGTGGACAGCACCACGGTGGTCCGGGTGGTGACGTTCGCGGCGGTACGGATGTCCTGCAGTAGCCGTTCCAGGTCGGCGGGACTCTTCACCCGTACCAGAAGCATGTAGAAGTCCTCGCCGGCCACCGAATAGCAGGAGTCGATCTCGGACAGGTGGGCCAGACGGTCCGGGGCGTCGTCGGGCTGGGACGGGTCGAACGGGCGGATCGCCACGAACGCCGTCAGCGGCAGGTCCAGGGCCTCGTAGGAGACCCTGGCCGTGTAGCCGTTGATCACACCACGCTGTTCGAGCCGGCGGACCCGCTGGTGCACGGCGGAGACGCTGAGGCCCACCCGCTCGGCCAGGTCGGTGTACGACAACCGGCCGTCCGCGGTCAGGGCCGAGATGATCGCCCGGTCGATCTCTTCCACGGCGTCACCCTACCGACCGGCATGACTCACCCCGTCATCGACCGGGCGATGACCAGACGCTGGATCTGGTTGGTGCCCTCGACGATCTGCAGCACCTTCGCCTCCCGGAACCAGCGCTCGACCGGGTGGTCGGAGACGTAACCGGCGCCACCGAGGACCTGCACCGCGTCGGTGGTGACCTTCATGGCCACGTCGGTGGCGAACAGTTTGGCCTTGGCCGCCTCGATCGAGAACGGCCGGCCGGCGTCCTTGAGGCGGGCCGCCGACAGCAGCAGCGCGCGGGCCGCGGACACCTGGGTGGCCATGTCGGCGAGCATGAACCCGATGCCCTGGAAGGACCCGATCGGCTTGCCGAACTGCTCCCGCTCCTTCGCGTAGCCGGTCGCGTAGTCGACGGCGGCCTGAGCCAGCCCGACGGCGCACGCCGCGATGCCGAGCCGCCCGGAGTCGAGCGCCTTCATGGCGATGGCGAAGCCCTCGTTCTCGTTGCCGACCAGTCGCTCGCGCGGGACGCGGGCGCCGTCGAGCACGAGCGCGGCGGGCGCCGACGAGCGCAGGCCCATCAGCTTCTCGGGCGTCTGCGGCAGCAGTCCGGCGGTGTCGGCGTCGACGAGCAGGCAGGAGATACCGCGGGCGCCGGGACCGCCGGTGCGGCAGAAGATGTTGTAGAAGTCGGCGCGGCCGCTGTGCGTGATCCAGGCCTTGGTGCCGGTCACCACGTAGTCGTCGCCGTCGGCCACCGCGCGGGTGGCGAGGGCGGCCGCGTCACTGCCGCCCTGCGGTTCGGAGAGGGCGTACGCCCCGAGCAGTTCACCGCCGAGCATCTCCGGCAGCATGGCCCGCTGCTTGCCGGTGCCGAACGCGGCGACCGGGAAACAGGACAGGGTGTGCACGCTGACCGCCTCGGCGATGCCCAGCCACGTCCCCGCCAGGATCTCCAGGACCTGCACATAGACCTCGTACGGCTGCGCCGCGCCGCCGTCGGCCTCGTCGTAGGGCAGCCCGAGCAGGCCGGAACGTCCCAGCGTGCGCAGCACCTCGCGGGGGAACTCGCCGCGCGCCTCGAAGTCGTCGACCTTGCCGGCGAGCTCGCGGGTGGCGATCTCGGTGGTGAGGTCGAGCAGGTCGTGCGCTTCAGGGGTGGGAAGCATGCGATCCACGGTCATACCGGCAGCTTAACGCCCGTTAACCGCTGGGGGTGACCAGCCCGGTCTCGTAGGCGACCACCACCGCCTGGGCCCGGTCGCGCAGATCCAGCTTCGAGAAGATCCGGGCCACGTGCGTCTTCACGGTCGCCTCGCTGAGGGTGAGCGAGGCGGCCAGCTCGGCGTTCGACAGGCCGCGCCCGAGCAGGCTCAGCACCTCCCGCTCGCGTGGTGTCAGCGCGGACAGGTCGCGGTGCACGGCCGGGGTCCCGCCGTCGCCGGCGAACCGCTGCACCAGCCGGCGGGTGATCGACGGGGCGAGCAGCGCGTCCCCGGTGCCGACCAGCCGCACGGCGGCCGCCAGGTGGTCGGCGGTCACGTCCTTGAGCAGGAAGCCGCTGGCCCCGGCGGCGAGCGCGGCGTAGACGTACCGGTCGAGGTCGAAGGTGGTCAGCATCAGGATGCGGCAGCGCTTGGTCCGGGCCAGGATCTGCCGGGCCGCCTCGATGCCGTCCATGCCGGGCATCCGGATGTCCATCAGGATCACGTCGGGGCGCAGCCGGCGTTCGGCCTCGACCGCGGCCGCGCCGTCGCCGGCCTCCCCGGCGACCTCGATGCCGCGGGCCGTCAGGATCAGCCGGAATCCGGTCCGGATCAGTTCCTGGTCGTCGACGATCAGGACGCGCGGACCGGTCATGACGCATCAAGCGGCAGGCGGGCCCGCACCCGGTAGCCGCCGCCGAGACGGCGGCGGGCGTCCAGGTCGCCGCCGTACACGGCGATCCGCTCACGCAGGCCGGTCAGTCCGCGGCCGGCGCCGTCACCGGCCGGGGGCGGGGCACCGCCGGTGAGCACGCTCGGGCCGGTGGTCAGCACCTCCACCCGCAGGGCGTGAGCGGCGTACCGGATGGTGACCTCCGCCTTGCCTCCGGTGCCGTGCTTGAGCGCGTTGGTGAGCGCCTCCTGCACGATGCGGTAGGCCGTGACGTCGATGCCGGCCGGCAGCGGGCGCGGCTCGCCGGACACCCGCACCTCGACCGGCAGGCCGGCGAACGCGATCCGGTCGACGAGCGGGGTGAGGCGTGCCAGCGTGGGCTGCGGCGCGAGATCACTGTTGCCGTCGGCGCCGCCGGCGTCCGGTGCGAGCAGGCCCAGCAGGTGCCGCAGTTCGGTCATGGTGTCGCGTCCGGCACGTTCCACCGCCGCGAGCGCCGCAGCCGCCTCCTCGGGCATGGTGGCCAGGACCTCCCGGGCCGCGCCCGCCTGGACGATCATGACGCTGACGTTGTGACTGACGATGTCGTGCAGTTCGCGGGCGATCCGGGCGCGTTCCTCGCCGACGGCCGCGTGCGCCGCCGCTTCGCGTTCGCGTTCCAGCAGCCAGCCGCGTTCGCCGAGCGCCCGCTCGTGGCGTTGCCGGGCCCGGCGCAGCGCGATCGCCAGCGCCACGACGGCCGCGCAGGCCGGTACGAGCACGCCGCCCAGCGCGAGCGCCACCGTCTCCATGCCGGACACCCTGTCACGGCCGCGCACGGACCCGCATCAACCCGGGGTGGGCACCGCCTACATCCCCGGGATGACGCCGCCGCCGGTTTGGATCCGGCGGCGGATGCCCTCCCCGGCGGGTGGTCCGTAGCGTCGCCTCCCATGACGACAGAGACGGTGGTCCGGCTCGATGAGGTGCGCAAGGAGTACGGCGGGACGGCCGCACTGGACGGGGTCTCCCTGACGATCCGGCGGGGCGAGGCGGTCGCCGTGATGGGGCCGTCCGGCTGCGGCAAGTCGACGCTGCTCAACATGATCGCCGGTCTGGACCGGCCGACCGCCGGCGAGGTGAACGTGCACGGCGAGCGCCTGGACCTGATGACCGAGACGAGGCTGGCCCTGTTCCGCCGGCACCACCTCGGCATGATCTTCCAGTTCTTCAACCTGCTCGACGATCTGTCCGCGCTGGACAATGTGGCCCTGGCCGCCCAGCTGACCGGGTCGTCGGCGGCCGTCGCCCGGCGCCGCGCGCTGGAACTCTTCGACGAGCTGGGCATCGCCGGCCGGCGTGACGTCTACCCGGCCGCGCTGTCCGGCGGCGAACGTCAGCGGGTCGCGGTGGCCCGGGCGCTGATGAACCGGCCCGCCCTGCTGCTGGCCGACGAACCGACCGGCGCACTCGACAGCAGGGCCGGTGAGCAGGTGATGGACCTGCTGATCGACCTCAACCAGATCGGGCAGACGCTGCTGATCGTCACCCACGACGAACGGCTCGCGCACCGCTGCGCCAACCGTCTGGTGGAGCTCGCCGACGGCCGGATCGCGGCCGAGTCCGCACTGGACCGGGTATGAGCGCCGTGTGGGCGGCCGCACGCGCCGCGGTGCGCCGGCGCCGGCTGCAGACGTTCGTGATCGGGCTGGTGGCACTGTTCTGCACGGCCACCGTGGTGGTGTCGCTGGCCCTGCTGGACGCCATGTCGGCACCGTTCGACCGGGCTTTCGCGCAGCAACGCGGGGCACACGCGGTCGCCGCGTACGACCCGGCGAGCGTGACGGACGCACAGCTCACCGCGGCACGTGACGGCGTGGCCGCGGCTGCCGGCCCGTTCGCGCAGGCGACCGTGGAGGCGGCCGGCACGGCCGGGCCGATGTTCCAGGGGCCGCTGACCCTGGTCGGCCGGGCGGATCCGGGCGGTGAGGTCGACCGGCTCGACCTGTGGCGCGGCCGGTGGGCGTCGGCACCGGGAGAGATCGTGCTGGCGGCCGTCCCGGAGGACGAGGCCACCTTCGCGATGGGGCCGCTGGGTGACGTCGCCACGATCACCGTGGACGGGTCGGCGCTGACCGTGGTCGGGTGGGCGTACAGCGTGAGCGCGACCGCCGACGGCTGGGTGACACCGGAACAGGCGGTGGCGCTGAAACCGTCCGCCACCCAGATGCTCTACCGGTTCGCCGGCGACGTGCCGACCAGGGAGGCGGTCCAGCAGCGGCTGACCGGGGTGACCACGGGGCTCCCCGGCGGGGCGCTGCTCGCCGCCCAGCCGTACCAGGTGGTCAAGGAGGAGGCCGCCGAGACGGCCGGGATCTACCTGCCGTTCCTCGGCACGTTCGGGATCCTCGGGCTGCTGGTGGCGGTGATCATCGTGGGCAACGTGGTGAGCGGCGCGGTGATCTCCGGGTTCCGGCACATCGGGGTGCTCAAGTCGATCGGATTCACCCCGCGCCAGGTGGTCGCCGTCTACCTCACCATGGTCACCGTCCCGGCGTCCGCCGGCGCGGTGCTCGGCACGGCGCTCGGCGTCCTGGGCGCGAACCCGCTGCTGAACGAGACGTTCCAGGGGATGGGCTACGGCCGGGACACCGGCGTGCAGCCGTGGGTGTGGACGGCCGGGCTGCTGGGCGTGCCCGCGCTGGTGCTGCTGGCCGCGCTGCTTCCGGCCTCCCGGGCCCACCGGCTCTCCGCCGCCGCGGCGATCAGCGCGGGCAGCGCGCCGCGACGCGGTCGCGGTCTGCGCGTGCAACGAGCCCTGAGCGGTACGCGACTCCCGCGCCCGGTCAGTCTCGGGCTGGGCCTGCCGTTCGCCCGGCCCGGCCGGACGGTGCTGACCCTGGCGTCGCTGCTGCTCGGCGTGACCACGGTGACGTTCACGGCCGGCCTGGCCGCCTCGCTGTCCGAGGTGTCCCGGATCGGCGCGGAGGCCGGTGGGGACGTCGGCGTCCGGCCGGAACGGCTCGATCGGCTCGGCGGCGAACGCACCACCTCGGCCCGTACCGACCAGGAGGTCGAGGCGTTGCTGCGCGGCACGCCGGGCGCCGTGCGGGTCGGCGCCTCGCGTGGCCGCACCGTGCCGGCCCTGGGGCAGAGCGAACCGGTGCACGTCAACTTCATCCGCGGCGACACGGCGGCCATGGGTTATCAGAAGCAGCTGCTGCGGGGCCGCTGGCTGGCCGGCGCCGATGAGGTGGTGGCCTCGGCCGAGCTGCTCAACAAGCGAGGGCTCACGGTCGGCGACACGCTCACCCTGGAGATCGCCGGGGCCCGGACGACGGTGACCATCGTCGGCGAGACCGTGCAGAGCCTGCCCGGCCCGGGCGCCGGCCTGTTCGCGGCCTGGCGTGACCTCGGCGAGGGCGACCCGTTCGAGTTCTACTACCAGGTGGAGCTGGCCGGGGGCGCGGACATCGAGGGCTACATGGCGGCGTTGCGTGCGGCCGATCCGGGGCTGACGGTCTGGGACAACAGCGAAACCACGGACGTCGCGGTGGTGGTGACCGGCTTCTCCACCGTGCTGGCCGTGCTGCTGGCCGCGGTCGCCGCGCTCGGCGTCCTCAACACGGTCGCGCTGAACGTCCAGGATCGCCGCCGTGATCTGGGCATGCTGAAGTCGGTCGGGATGACCCCGCGCCAGGTGATCGCCATGCTGATCACGTCGATGGCGGCGCTCGGCGTGATCGGCGGACTGGTCGGCATCCCGATCGGGATGGCCGCGCACCGGGTGGTGGTGCCGCTCGCCGCGGACGCCGCCAAGATCACCATGCCGGGCTACGTCTTCCAGGTCTGGGAGCCGGCGACGCTGCTCCTGATGCTTCTCAGTGGCGTGCTGATCGCGATCGTGGGCGCGCTGTTGCCGGCTCGGTCGGCGGCCCGGCTGAGCATCGCGCGGGCCCTGCACAACGAGTGACCCGCTCCGCGGGCCGGTGCCGCCCTCGCCGACACCGGCCCGCGCGGACGGCGTCCGCGCGGGCCGGGAGATTAGGGTGGGGCGGTGAACCGACCACTGTTGGCCGTTGACGCCCCCAGCCTCTACTTCCGTGCGTTCCACGGGATCCCGGAGAAGGCGGCGCAGACCGCAGCCGGCGAACCGGTCAACGCGATCCGCGGGTTCCTCGACATGCTCGCCCAGCTGATCCGTACCCGTCGGCCGGACCGGCTGGTCTGCGCGCTGGACGCGGACTGGCGACCGGCGTGGCGGGTCGAGCTCGTGCCGTCGTACAAGAAGCACCGGGTTGCCCACGGTGATGTCGAGGAGGTGCCGTCGTCGCTCGAACGGCAGGTGCCGATCCTGCTGGAGACCCTCGCCGCGATCGGGATCCCGGCGTTCGGGGTGAAGGATTACGAGGCCGACGACGTGCTCGGCACCCTCGCCGTGGGGCAGCCCTCGCCGGTCGAGGTGGTCTCCGGGGATCGTGACCTGTTCCAGCTGGTCGACGACGCCCGCGGGACGCGGCTGCTCTACTGCGGGCGCGGCGTGGCGAAGCTCGAGGACGCCGACGAGGCCCTGGTGATGGCCAAGTACGGGGTCGAGGCCCGCTGGTACGCGGACTTCGCGGCGATGCGCGGCGACCCGAGCGACGGCCTGCCGGGGGTGGCCGGCGTCGGCGAGAAGACCGCGGCGCGGCTGATCGAACGGTACGGCGGCGTCGAACGGATCGTGGCCGCGCTCGACGACCCCGACGCCGGTTTCGCGCCGGGCGTACGGGCGAAACTGGCCGCCTCCCGCGAGTACCTGGCGAAGGCACTGCCGGTCTGCAAGGTCGCCACCGACGTGCCGCTGCCGGACTTCGACCCGGCGCTGCCGAAGGCGCCCCGCGACCCGGACGCGCTGCTCGCGCTCGCCGAACGATGGAACCTGGCCGGTTCGGCGCGCCGCCTGGTGGACGCCCTGGCCGGCTGACAGGTTGCCGTCCGGGTGCGGGCGGCGGCGGGCTCTCAGGTCGGGTGGCACGGCTCCGATACGGCGGGGCGGCAAGTCCGCCACCCGACGAACGGAGTACGCATTGTCGACGCGAATGGCTCGCGCGTGCTTCGGCGCCTGGACGCTGGTCCTCACCGGCGTCTACTACGCCTTCCCGGACGGTCACCTGTACAGCTGGGCGGCGCTCGGCTACTCGTGTGCGATCGCGGTACTGGTGGGCGTCCGGATGCACCAGCCGCGGCGGAAGCTGCCGTGGTACCTGATCAGCCTCTCGATCGCCTGTTTCACGACCGGCGACAGCGCCTACAACCTGATTCTCGCGCTCGGCCGCGAACCGTCCTTCCCGGGCGTGGCCGACTTCTTTTATCTGATCTTCTACCCGCTCCTGACAGCCGGCCTGCTGATGCTGCTCCGGGCCCGCAACGGCGGGGACGCGAACCGGGCGGCGCTGCTGGACGCCCTGGTGCCGACGGTCGGCCTGGGCCTGCTGGCCTGGGTGTACTGGATCGCGCCGTTCGCCCGCGCCGATCACCTCTCGCTGCTGGAGAAGGTCGTCTCGATCGGCTACCCGCTCGGTGACGTGCTCGTGCTCGCGGTCATCCTGCGGATGTTCACCGGCTCCGGCAAACGGATGGACTCGGTGGCCACCATCGGCGTCGCCGTGGTCGGCCTGCTGGTGTCTGACATCTTCTTCGGCCAGTCGCAGCTGAACAGCGCCTGGGCGCCGGGCGGGCCGGTCGATCTGGGCTGGATCGTCTTTTACTCGGCGATCGGCTACTCCGCCCTGCGCCCGTCGATGCGGTCGCTGTCCGAGCCGATCGAGCGCCCCGACCCGGGCATGGGCAGCCACCGGCTGTTCTGGCTAAGCACGGCCGCGCTGATCGCCCCGGCGGTGCTGGCGGTGGAGTACCTGCATGGTCACGAGGCCGAGCTCGCCCGCGACGGGGTGGTCGACGCTCCGATCATCGCGGCCGCCGCGGCGGCGATGTTCCTGCTCGTCCTGGCGCGGGTCGCGGACCTGGCACGCGCCCAGCGGCAGGCCGGCAGCCGGGAAAGGGCCCTGCGCGAGGCCGGGACGCTGCTGTTCGCGGCGGCGAGCGAAGGCGACGTGACGCGGGCGGTCCGTGAGGCCATCGCCACCCTGATGCCCGCCGACCAGCCGTACCACCTGCAGTTCCTGCCTCCGGTGCGGGCTGTCGCCGGCGAGCCGCGGGTTCATCTGGTGGCCGCCGCCGACCTGCCGGAGGGCTTCGCCTGCGGTGGCTTCAAGAACCTGGCGTACGCCACGCAGCCGCTGGCCGGCGGCCGGACCGGCCGGATGGTGATCGGGGCGCCCGACCCGGTGCTGCACCTGCTGCTGCCGGCGTTCGAGACGCTCGCCTCGCAGATCGCCGTGGTGCTGGAGCGGATCTCGCTGACCGCCGAGGTGAGCCGCCGGGAGGGCGAGGCCTGGTTCCGGACGCTGATCCAGAGCGCGGCCGACGTCATCCTGATCCTGGACGCCAACGGCACCATCCGGTACGCGACGCCGTCGGCCGAGGCGCTGTTCGGCGCGGACCCGACCGGCGACCCGCTGTCCGCGCTGATCGCCGAGCATTCGCAGAGCACACTGCGGGAGATCATGTTCCGGGTGCGGTCCGGCGTCGGCGACCTCGACGACATCGAGCTGACCGCGGTACGGGCCGGTGGCCGTACCGTCGAGATCGAGTGCGATCTGCGCGACCTGCGCAACGATCCGACGGTGGCCGGGCTGGTGGTGACCCTGCGGGACGTGACCGAACGGCGCGGCCTGGAGAAGGACCTCACCCACCAGGCGTTCCACGACGCGCTGACCGGGCTCGCCAACCGGGTGCTCTTCCGTGACCGGCTGGAGCAGGCGTTCTGCGTGGCCGAGCGCGACGGCGCGACCCTCGGTGTGCTCTTCGTCGACCTGGACGACTTCAAGGAGGTCAACGACACCCTCGGGCACGCGGCCGGTGACCAGCTGCTGCTGGCCGTCGCGGAGCGGATCTCGGCGAGCACGGGAACGGGCAGCACGGCGGCCCGCATGGGTGGTGACGAGTTCGCGGTCCTGGTCGAGCAGAGCGACTCGGTGGACGCGGCCGAGCAGATGGCGGCCCGGCTGCTGGAGGCTCTGGCCGTACCGGTGGAGGTGTCCGACGGCCACGGCGGTACGCAGGTGGTCAGCGCCCAGTGCAGCGTCGGCGTCGCCACCAACCGCGACGCGGACACCGCCACCGAGCTCCTGCGGCACGCCGACCTGGCGCTCTACCTGGCCAAGGGCAACGGCAAGGGTGGCTGGCAGCGTTACCAGAACGACCTGCACACCGCGATGATGCAGCGGCTGGAGATGCGTACCGCCCTGCACGAGGCGATCGAGGAGGAACAGTTCGTGCTCCAGTTCCAGCCGATCGTCGAACTGGTCGACCAGAAGATCACCGGCGTGGAGGCGCTGGTTCGCTGGCAGCACCCGGCTCGCGGACTGCTCGGGCCGTTCCACTTCGTGGAGGCGGCCGAGGAGAGCGGCGCGATCGTCGGGATCGGCACGTGGGTGCTGCGGGAGGCGCTGCGGCAGTTCTCGCAGTGGAAGACCGAGAACCCGGACACCACGCTGCGGTACGTGAGCGTGAACGTGTCGGCGCGGCAGTTCCGGACGGCGGACTTCGCCGACCGGGTACGTGAGGCGCTCGCCGCGACCGGCGCACGCCCGGAGTGGCTGCTGCTGGAGATCACCGAGAGCCTGGTGCTCAAGGACGCCGACAAGGTGCTGGCGGATCTGAAGGCGCTGCGGGCCCTGGGTGTGCGGATCGCGATCGACGATTTCGGTACGGGATACTCGTCGCTGAGCTACTTGCGGCAGATGCCGGTGGACGTGCTGAAACTGGACAAGTCGTTCATCGACGACATCCTGCACAGCCGTCAGCAGCACGCGCTCGTCGACGCGATCGTCACCCTGTCGCACAATCTGGACCTCGCCGTCGTCGCCGAGGGCATCGAGGAACCTGGTCAGCGGGCCGCGCTGGACGCCATGGGTTGCCAGTACGGACAGGGCTACCACTTCGCCAAGCCGCTGTGGCCGGCCGAGATCCCGGGCCTGGCCGCCGAGTACCAGGAGCACCCGGCCATGCAGCGAGCCTGACGGGTGGTTAGACGGATATCTGCTGGCGCGACGGCCCGGCAGAGGGCAGGGTCGGGGGTGTGCTTAACAACCCCGTGTGGGCCGCCCTCTCCGGGCCGCAGGCGTGTTTCGCCGAGGCCGCGGGCAACGCCGCCCGATTCCTGCCCGAAATAGCCCCGTTCGCCGCGCTGAGCGACCCGGCCGACCCCGCCGCCTGGCGCGACCTGGCCACGATCACCGATCACGCCGTACTCACCGGCCCCTCGATCACCCCGCACGCCGGGTGGGAGCAGGTCACGGTGACGTCCGGCGTCCAGATGATCGGCCAGAGCATGTCCGGCGTCGAGGACCCGGAAGCGGTCGTCCTCACCGAGAAGGACGTGCCCGAGATGCTCGACCTGGTTGCCCGCGCCCAGCCCGGCCCGTTCCTGAAGAGGACCATCGACCTGGGCCGCTACCTCGGCATCCGGGACGGCGACGGCCGGCTGATCGCGATGGCCGGCGAGCGGTTCCGGATGCCCGGCTGGACCGAGGTGAGCGCCGTCTGCACCGACCCGGAGTTCCGCGGCAAGGGCCTCGGTGCCCGGCTCACGCTCGCCGTCGCGGCCGGCATCCTGGCCCGTGGCGAGCTGCCGTTCCTGCACACCGTGCACGACAACGAGAACGCGATCCGCCTGTACGGACGCCTCGGCTTCACCCACAGCGCCGACGTAATCTTCGCCTCATACCGCCTGAACTGACCAGCTGCGCACCACCGCTGTCTCAGCAACGCTGAGACAGCGGTGAGGGCCAGCCGGAATTCCGCCGCCGGCTGGTGACCGTCGCATTCGCCCGGCGGTCGCGCTGTCGGCCCGGACCCGCGCCTGCGTCGCGGGTGCGAGGCCGTTACTTTCGTGGCCCGTACCCGAAACGGGGTCAGAGCTGGCCGTGGTTCGGCGGCAACTGATCCGCGAGGTCGTAGGCGGCGATGTGGGCGTACTTCCAGTCCATCGGGTCGTGGACGCTGTGGGTGCGGGCGTTGCGCCAATGCCGGTCGAGGTCGTACTTGGCGGCCGCCGAACTTGTCCCGCAGAGGGTGAACAGCTCCGAGCCGGCCTCCAGCGCCACTTCGCTGCCGAACGCCTTCGCGGCCGCCACCGCGAGTGAGCCCCGCGCCGCGGCCTCGGCGTCGGCCGGGATCAGGCCCACCTCCTCGAGGGTACGAGCGGCCGACTCCAGCAGCGCCTCAGCGGCACGGACCCGCGTGGCCAGACGCCCGTACCGGTGCCGCACATGCGGGTCGTCGGTGGCGGCCGTGGCGCCGTGCCGGACCGCCTCGGTCGACGGCCGCGCCTTCTCCCGCAGGTAGGAACGCGCGTCGCGCAGCGCCGCACCGGCGATGCCGACCTCGATCGCCGCGTGCACGAGCTGGGCCCGCGCGCCGAGCTGCTGCGGTACCTCGTAGGCGCCGGCGTAGTCGATCCGCAGTCCCGCCTCGACCGGAACCTGCCGGAACGTCGCCGTACCGCTGATCGTCGCCCGCTGGCCGATCATGTCCCAGTCGGTGTCGACCTCGACTCCCCCGGCGTCGCGCGCTACGAGCGCGAGAACCATCCGGCCGTTCTCGTCGAGTGCGCTCACGGCGATCCAGGCGCTGGTCAGCGCCCCCGTGGTGTAGTACTTGACGCCGTCGAGCCGCCCGTCGGTGATCCGGGTCCGCAGGTCCTGGGCGTGCTTGCCGCCCCGCTCGGCCAGCGCGTTGCCGACCCGCCGGCCGGCCAGCACGTCACCGTAGATCCGCTTGCGGGCCTCGGCACCGCCGTGCACCGCCAGCACGTCGACCATGAGGAAGTGGGCCTGCGGGACCTGCGCGATCGACGGGTCCGCCGCGGCCACCATCCGTGTCACCTCGGCCAGCGTGCGCGGACCGAGACCGGGACCGCCGTCGGCGGCCGGCACGGTGATGCCGAGCAGGCCGGAGGCGTCGAGGGCGGCGAGCGCCTCGTGCGGGACGGTGCCGGCCCCGTCCCGGTCGCGCTGGATCGCGCCGGGGATCAGGAGGTCGGCGAGCTGGCTGGCGGCGGTGACCGCCTCGGCATGGGTCTGGGGTACGGCCATCACCAGATCCTATGGACCGCCGTCCCTCAAGTGACGGCAACCCGGACCGATCTGCACCGGCGTCCAGCCCGGCGGAGGAGGCAGCGTGCACACTGCGAGTCGACGGATGCCGCGGTGGCTCCGCCGCACGACCCGCGGGCTGTCACCGGTCCACCTGGCGCTCGGCGCGCTGTACCTGGCGGTGCTCGTGCTCTCCGGGGTCAACCTGGTCACCGGGCTGTCCTGGTACGAGCCGGCCGCCGGACTGGGCCGGTTCGCGTTCGGCGTGTGCGGCCTGGTCGCGGCGGTGCGCGCGGCCCGGACGGCGAAGCTGCCGCCCCGGCTGCGGCAGGTGTGGGCCGCGGTCGCCGCCGGCTTCTCGGTGCCCGTGGTGACCGTCCCGCTGCTGATGATCCTCGAGTCCGGCGAAACGTCCCACTGGGACGACGCCGCACATGTGGTGTTCGTGGCCGCGCTGATCATCGCCCTGCTGCGGTTCCCGCTGACACCCACCACCCGCCGGGAACGGCTCAGGACGGCCGTCGACGCGCTGACCGTGACGGCCGGTGCCGCCGTGGTGCTCTGGTACACCACGGCCGGCCCGCTCCTGGAGTTGTCCGAGCCCTCCGCCGGCCTGCTGGTCAGCGCCGTCGCCCACCCGCTCGCCGGCCTGCTGCTGCTGTTCAGCGCGGTCCGGGCGCTGCTGCGCGGCGCCGGCGAGCCGGCCCAACGGCCGCTGTGGCTGCTCACCGCCGGAAGCCTCGTCCTGTTCGCCGGCGACGCGGTGCACGGCTACCTGAACGGTCCCGAGGCCGCCGGGACTCCGGCCTCCTGGCAGTTCGTCTGCCGGCTCACCGCGGACGCGCTGATCATGGCCGCCGCCGTGACGCAGAGCCGGGCGGCGGCCGGCGCGGCCGGCACCGAACCGCGGCACGGGTTCGGTTCCGGGCGTTGCCTGCCGTTCCTCTTCGTCGCCGTGGCCTATCTGCTGATGCTGGCGCAGGCCTGGAGCGAGCAGCGGTTCTTCCCCTGGGGCGGGTTCGCGCTGGGCGGTGCGATGCTCACCGTACTCGTGGTGTACCGGCAGATCCTGGTGCAACGGGAGAGCGACGAGCGTGCGCTGCGCGACGGACTCACCGGGCTCGGCAACCGCACCCGGTTTCGGCAGGTCTCCCATCTGGCGATCAGCCGCGGCGTGCGGACCGGCCGCCACATGGCGATCCTGGTCATCGACATGAACGGGTTCAAGGAGATCAACGACAGTCTCGGGCACCGGACCGGGGACCGGGTGCTGGCCGAGTTCGCCGAGGTGCTGCGACGCTGCGTGCCGGAGCACGGCGTGCCGGTCAGGCTGGGCGGCGACGAGTTCGCGGTGGTACTGCCCGAGATCAGAAACCCCGGGGAGGCGTACGAGGTCGCGGGGCGCATCGCGGCGTCGCTCGGGCCGGTAGCGGTCGACGGCCGCCTCGTCACGCTGGCCGCCGGCATCGGGGTGGCCGTGGCCGCATCCGGCGAGCTCGGCCACGACGAGATCGTGCACCGCGCCGGCCTGGCCATGTACAAGGCCAAGTCTCTCGGGCCGCAGACCCGCTGGGCGATCTGGCAGGAGTCCCTGGAATCGTCCGCGGACGGCGACCTGGCTGCGGCGGCCTGATCGCGGACGACCACCGGTACGGCCCGCGCTGACAGATTTCTGCCAGATCGATCCGGTGCGATGAGCGCATGAAGCGTGCATTGGCACTGATCATGGCCGCCGTACTGACGCCGCTCGCGGTTCCGGCCGCCGCCGCGGCTGCCCCGGCCGGCAACTCCGTCATAACCTGGAACCTCAACGCCCAGACCGCGATCTGGGATGTCGCCCGCGAGAACCCGTGGGTGCAGAGCCGCAGCTTCGCCATGGTGCAGGGTGCCGTCTACGACGCGGTCAACGCGATCGCCGGGAAGCCGTACGAGCCGTTCATCACCGCTCCCCGGGCCACCGGCCACGAATCCACCGACGCCGCCGTCGCCACCGCCGCCCATCGGGTCCTCACCGCGCTGTACCCGGCCCAGACCGACCGCCTCCGGACCCAGTACGACGAGTATCTGGCCGGGATCCCGGACGGCCGTGCCGAACGCGGCGGTGTCGCGGTCGGTGAACAGACCGCCGCCGCCATGCTCGCCTCCCGTGCCGGCGACGGGGCCTTCGGCGTCGAGGCGTTCCCGGTCTCCACCGAACCCGGCCGGTGGCGCCCCACCCCGCCCACCTTCGCCAACTCCGGCGCCTGGTCCGCCGACCTGCGGGCGTTCGTCCTGCCCCGTAACGACATGTTCCGCACCGCTGGGCCGCCCGCTCTCACCAGCGCCGCCTACACCCGCGATCTCAACGAGGTGAAGGCGGTCGGCGGGGCCGCGAGCACCGTGCGCACCGCCGACCAGACCGACGCGGCCCGGTGGTGGCACGACCGCAAGCTCGGCCTGTGGGAGATCAACCGGCAGCTCGCCGTCACGCAGCGTCTCAGCGTCGTCCAGTCGGCCCGCCTCCTCGCGATGGTGAACGTCGCGGCGTCGGACGCCAACACCGCCTGCTTCAACGAGAAACGCCACTGGGGCTTCTGGCGCCCGGTCACCGCGGTTCAGCTCGCCGACACCGACGGCAACCCGGACACCACGGCCGATCCGTCGTGGATGCCGCTGCTGATCACGCCGGGCAGCCCCGACCACACGTCCGGCCACGCCTGCACCACCGGCTCCAACATGGTGATCCTGCGGATGTTCTTCGGCCGCGACGACATCGCGTTCCACGCCACCAGCGAGGCCACCGGCACCACCCGCCACTTCGCCGGCTTCTCGAGTGCCCTCGAGGAACTGATCAACGCCCGCGTGTGGGGTGGCGTCCACTTCCGCTCCGCCGATACCGCCGGGGCCGTGGTCGGCGCGAGAACAAGCGTCTACCTCTACCTGCACGAGTTCCGCCGCCGCTGAACCGCGTGGTGACCTGCGGTTTGTATCGGGGCGCAGGTCACCACAGAGGGGCGGCCGAGCTGTTCTGCGTCCGTACGCCCAAAGGCCTTGATCTTCCGACCGTGTTCCTCGGTGACCGCGGCGGGACCTGGCGCCCGGCGGCCGAAGGCGTGCGTGAGCTGACGTCACGGCACCTGGGACGCGACGCCGCGACCCGCTGCGTCGGCTTCGTGCGCAACGTCGTGCCGGTGGGCGACGAGTCGTATCGGCTCCCGGTTCCCGAGGCTCACGTCCCGGTGTTCGTGCCGCGCGACCCTTCGCTGCTTCCGGTGGACGGATCCGGCAGCTGGGTCGGTGCCTCCGACGCGCCCGCACTGCTGGCCGAACGCCACTGGTGGCTCATCGCGTGCGAGGCACTCGGCTGGCCACACGACTGACCCAGCCGGGTTTGAACTTGATTGTTCGGACACGAGAAATTCACGGACATCATGATCTGGCGACGTTCGGCTCCCGTAGATCTGTGTCGTCCGAATCGGACGAAACAAAGGAGCCGCCATGCCCCTCCCCCGTCCCCTGATCGCCGGCCTCGCCGCTGCCGTAATCACTATCGGTCTGCTGGGTTCCCCCGCCCAGGCCGCCCCGACCGGCATCCCGTCGAAGTCGACGGCACAGACCTACCTGAACGCACTGACCGTCGCCGCCGAGGCGAACGCGGGCACCTACGATCGGGAGCTGTTCCCGCACTGGATCACGATCTCCGGTACCTGCAACACGCGCGAGACCGTCCTCAAGCGGGACGGCAGCAGCGTCGTGACCAGTTCGGCGTGCGCCGCGACGTCCGGCCGGTGGTACTCCCCGTACGACGGCGCGACCTGGACCGCGGCCTCCGACGTCGACATCGATCACGTGGTGCCGCTGGCCGAGGCGTGGCGTTCCGGCGCGAGCGCCTGGACCACCAGCAAGCGGCAGACTTTCGCCAACGACCTGACCCGGCCGCAGCTGATCGCCGTCACCGACAACGTGAACCAGTCGAAGGGCGACCAGGACCCGTCGACGTGGCAGCCGTCGGTCACGTCGTACCGCTGCACGTACGCCCGGATGTGGATCGTGGTCAAGTATCACTACGCGCTGAAGGTGCAGTCGTCGGAGAAGACGGCGCTGCAGACGATGCTCAACACCTGCTCCAGCTGACGTCACGGGGCGCCGCTCCGGCGGCGCCCTGTCCCGTTTCGGACAACCGGTGCTCGAGGTAGGCGCGGCACTCCGGCCATTCCTCGACGACCACCGAATAGAGCGCGGAATCGCGCAGCATCCCATGCTCCCCCGGCGCCCAGGACCGGGACCAGTTGCGCAGCACACCCTCGAAACGCGCGCCGGTCCCGGCGATCGCGGCCCGGGACCGGGCGTTGCGGGCGTCGGTGCTCAACCCGACCCGCACGACCCGCCACACCTCGAACGCCTGCCGGAACAGCAGGTACTTCGCCTCCAGGTTGAGTCCGGAACCCTGCGCGGAGGCGGCCAGCCAGGTGAAACCCACGTCGATCTGGGCGAGCCGGTCACCACCGGGGAACGGGCGCGGGTCCCAGTAGGCGGTCACCCCCACCGCCCGGCCGGTCCGCAGACAGATCTGGGCGTACGGGAGAAGCCGTCCCGTCGCTGCGGTGGTGAGCTGCTCCTCGACGTAGGCGGCGGTGGTCCCGGCGGTCGGCACCCAGGTCCACGCGTACCGGCCGCGGTCCTCGCCGGCGGCCGCCGCCAGGCCGGGGACATGCCGCCGGTGCAGCGGCTCGAGGCGGACGAGACGGCCGTGCAGAACAGGATGATCCATGAGGGTCCCTCTGGTTCGCGGCTTGCCCGGCACGCCACGCGCCGGACCCGGTCATCACCCGGGGCACCCCGCCCGCGCCGCGGAGGGTTGCCGGCCAGCGAGCCGGGGCTTGACGCTGACACTCATGACCTGACGGGCAACATACCACTGATCCTCAACGGACAACGGGCACGTGGTGCAGGCCGCCGGCGGTCGGCAGCAGGTAGGCGTTCCAGGCCTGGTTGTCCGGGGTGACGTCCGCATCGAGCTCGAACCCGATGACCGCCGAAGTGAACGGGACCTCGGCGAAGACGGCCCGCCCGAGCCCGGCAAGCCATTCGTCGAGCGTCGTCCGCCATGCCAGCGACCGCTCGTCGCCGTCCGGCCCGAACGGGAAGCCGCCGATCCGGCGGTCGGTGCGGTGCAGCGCGCCGAGCGGCAGGCAGAGACCCAGATGGTCGGCGCCGAGGGGCCCGTCGGCGCGGTAGGGGATCAGCCGGCAGACGACCCGGTGCCCGCCGGGGACGACGACGGTGCCGGCGAGATCGCCCGGCTCGTCGAGCGCGACGGCCTCCGGTTCCCGCGGTGTCTGCCCGGCCGGGTCCCGGTGACGGTCCGGGTACCAGCCGTCGATGCCGGCGACCCGGGTCAGCGCCCGCGCAGCCCGGCCGAGGACGGCATCGTCCCGCGCGCCGAACTCGAGATACAGCTCGTAGTAGCCGCCGCTCCAGTTCTCCGGGTCGGTGAACGATGCGGGGTCCGCTCTGCGCCGTGGTGTGGTCACGCCGCCGAAGCCTAAACCGCGGCGTCACCGGTCCGGCGGGCGGCGAGCATCACCGCGGCATGGTCCGTCCGGTGGGCGGCGAGCACCACCGCAACCTCCTCCGTCCGGCGGGCGGCGAGCATCACCGCGGCCTCGTCGAGGACGGCTGCGGTGCCGGTGAGCGAACCGTTGACGATCAACGCGAAGACCAGCTGGCGGCCACCGGCGTCGGTGACGTACCCGGAGAGCGCGTTGACGCCGGTCAGCGTGCCGGTCTTGGCGCGCACGTTGCCGGCCGCCGGGGTGTCGCGCATCCGGTCACGCAGCGTGCCACCGACCATCGGGTCCGGGTCGCCGGCGACCGGGAGGGCCGCCCGGAACGCCGGGAACCAGGTTCTCCGCCGCGCCTGCCGCAGCAGGGTGACGACTTGGGCGGCGGTCACCCAGTTGCGGCGGCTCAAACCCGAGCCGTCACCCATGGTGAGCAGCCGGGTATCGACGCCGAGGCGGCCGAGGGCGGCGGTGGCGGCGGCCAGCCCGCTCGGCCAGCTTCCCGGCCGAGCCGGTTCAGCGGCCCGTGAGATGGCTTTGACCAGGAGCTCCGCGATGCCGTTGTTGGAGAGCTTGAGGAGCGGCGGCAGCATCTCGGCGAGCGGCGGTGAGACGTGAGCGGCGAGGTGGCGGAATGCCGGAGGCACCGGCCCTCTGGCCGTACGTCCACCGACCGTGACCCCGTGTCGCTGGAGCGCCGCCCGGAACAGCCCGGTCGTCGCCGCGGCCGGATCCGGGACGGCGGCCAGGGCGGTTCCGGACCGTCCGGCGGCCACCGAGCCACGCAGCGTGACTGTCGAGGTTCCGTGCGCCCGCACCGCGCTCACCGTGTCACCGCTGCCGCCGGTGACCGCCCGGTTGACGACCCGGACCTCCACGACCGGCGGCCACACCCGCACGACGGGTGGCCGCCCGGCCACGCCCCGGTAGCGGATCTCGACGGCCGCGTTGTCATACCGTCCGTCAGCCGCGAATGTCAGCGCCGAGACCGGAGCCGTGAACGACTCGTCCTGCCAGCTCCAGTCCAGGCCGAGCGGCACCCGGTCGAACCACGAGTCGTCGGCGACCAGCCGGTCGTAGCGTTTCGCCCCGGCCCGGGCCACCGTCGCGGCGAGCCGGTCGATCCGCTCGTACGTCAGCGTGGGGTCGCCCTGTCCGTGCAGATGGAGGCTGCCTCCGGCGGCCCGGACCGTGGTGCGGAACCGGTGGCCCGGCCCGAGGACCTCGAGGGCGGCGGCCGCGGTGAGCAGCTTCTGGTTCGACGCGGGAAGCACGCGCAGCCCTGCATTGCGCTGGTAGAGGCCGGCACCCGTGGCCGCGTCGCGCACGTCGGCGGCAATGGTGGCCCCGGCCAGCCGCGGGTCGGCCAGGATCCGGTCCAGCTCCGCGCGGAGGGTCCCGTCCGCGCCGCTCGGAGCACCGGCGGCGCGATCCTCGGTCACCGTGCGGGCGGTGGCCGGCGCGGCGGGGACCGGCACCGCGAGGAGGGCGCCGCAGACGGCTGCCACCAGGGCGGGAACACCACGCATCGGACGTCCTCGGCTGCGGGAACGGACGACGCGATCGTCACACGGCTCCGGCGGGTGGCGGCCCCGGATCGCCGGCGGTTCCCCCGTCGGAGTCAGCCGCTGTTGCGGGCGCGCCGGGTCTCGCGGGCGTTCGCCTTCTGAATGGCCTCGACCAGCTGCGGCTTCGTCATCCGGGAACGGCCGGCGACGTCGAGCTTGCGGGCGATGCCGAGCAGGTGATCCTTGCTGGCGTTGGCGTCGACGCCGCCCGCGGTCTCGGCTCTCGTGTCGCGGCCGCCGGCGGCCTTCGCGTCACTCGGGCCCTTCTCCTCCTTGGGCTCCCAGTGGTCGCCGACCTTCCCGAAGGAATGCTTGACCGCGGAGAACGCGGTGCGGTGAGCGCGCTCGCCCTCGCCGTACTGTTCGACGGCCGAGTCGTGGGTCTTGATGAAGGTGTCCTGTGCCTTCTTCGGGGAGCGCTTGAGCGTGTCGGGGAGTTCGTCGCGTCCGGGCATGATTCAGGGTTGCCCGGCCCCCGGCCCGGCAAACCCGGGTGCGGAGCCACCGAAGCGGGCGAACCGGACGCCGGGCACGGTCGGGCCGGTGCGCCGGGCGACGCCCAGGCCGCTGACGCCCTCGACGGTCACCTCGACGATGTCGGCGTCGGCGAACAGGACGGTCTCGCCGCCGGCTGGCATGCTCAGGATCAGGTCGCCGTGGTCGCGTACCTCTCCCCCGGCGGCCGTGAGCCCGGTGGCGCCGTTGGTCAGGTAGGGGTCGAGGTTCGGATGCGGGGTGGCGATCAGCCGGTCGTCGCGTACCGCCAGCACCCAGGGAAGGCTGAGCGACCCGGCCCACGCCGAACCGGGATGGGCGGGGTCCTCGCCGAGCCGGGCGAGCGCGCAGCGCCGGCCCGCGGCGTCGACGAAGGTGACCGCCGGCCCGAACCGGCCGTGCCCGAACGGGCCCCACGCGCGGGCGGTGAAGTGCATGCCGTCGTAGTTGCCGATCCCGTAGATCAGGTCGGCGGCCGGACCGCTGGTGACCAGCAGCACCCAGGAGCCGTCCAGCGGGAACAGCCGGGGACAGCCCCAGGACGACCGGTCCCGGGACACGATCACCCCGTCGTAGGACCAGTTCAGCAGGTCTGCCGAGTGGTACTGCAGCACGCCGGCCGTGCCGCCGCGCAGGCCGGCCCCGAGCAGCATCCGCCAGTTGCTGCCGGCCCAGAAGACGTAGGGGTCCCGCATCTCGGTGACCCCGGACGGCGGTCCGGCCAGCAGCGGGCCGGACGGTTCGGCCTGCCAGGCCGCGCCGGTCAGACCCGCCGGGGCGACGGCCCGCCCGACCCCGCCACCGGCGAGGGTGTGGAACAGCACCGGGCCGTCCGGGCCGGCCACGACGGTCCCGCAGCGGGCCGAGCCGTCGCGCGGTGGCGGGCCGGCGGCCTGCTCGGTCCAGAGGATCAGATCTTCGGAGAGGGCGTGCCCCCAGGCCGGATCCCGCCCGGACAGATGCTCGTAGAAGAGGTGGTAGCTCCCGCCGGAGGTGAGCACGCCGAACAGTTCGCCGACGCGGCCGGCACGCGGGGTGAAGTGCAGCCGGGGCCGCGGTTCGCGTTCCATGCCTCAGCGTGGCATCGACCGGCATCGGGCACCAGGGGGAACGCATGCCGTCCGGAGAGCGGTTAACCTGGCCCGGTGCCATACACACCGGGCGAAACCGCCGAGCGGCTCGGCGTCAGCATCGATACGATCCGCTACTACGAGAAGATCGGACTGCTGCATGGCATCCAGCGGACGTCGGCGGGCCGGCGGATCTTCTCCGACGACGACCTGTCGCGGCTCGGGCTGCTGCGCTGCCTGCGCGACTCCGGAATGCCGATCGCTCGCCTGCGCCGTTTCGCCGAGCTGCTGGGCAAGGGTGACGAGGCAGCCGAGCAGCGCACCGCGCTGCTGGAGGAACACGATCGGGAGATCGACGCGAAGGTGGAACAGTTGCGCGTGGAGCAGCAGCGGGTACGCGAGAAGATCGCCTGGTACAGGTCGGTGAGCCGATGACCGTCGCGTGGGTCAAAAGCCTGACCTTCGACTGCGCCGACGCCCTGGTCGTGGCCCGGTTCTGGGCCGCTGCCCTGGGCGGCGAACTGGACGCGACCGGCACCAGCGCCAAGGCGTTCGTGGAGGCACCCGGCTGGGGCGGCCCGAACCTGTGGTTCCAGCGCGTGCCGGAGCCGAAGACCGCGAAGAACCGGCTGCACTTCGACCTGCGCGCTCCGGGCGGAGACGTGCAGGCCGAAGTGGCGCGGCTGGAGAGGCTGGGTGCCACGGTGGTGACTCCGGGCCCGGACCTGACGGTCATGGAGGACCCGGAGGGCAACGTGTTCTGCGTCGAGGACTGATTCAGTACCGGCAGCGGAGCAGGACCAGGCTGTGCCGGGTGACCTTGAACTGGGTCCCGGCACGGGCGGTCTTGCGTTTGGCGGCGAGCAGCGGGTCGGCGGTGTTCGCGGCGAGCTCCCAGGTGCGGCCGTAATCACGGTCGGGCAGGGTGAACGCCACGTCCTCGTCGAGCGGGTTGAACAGCAGCAGGAACGAGGCGTCCTTGATCTCCTCGCCGAGGGCGTCGCGTTCCGGGATGCCGTTGCCGTTCAGGAACACCGTCATGGTCATGCCGCTGCGGGTGTTCCAGTCGGGCTCGGTCATCACCTCTCCGTCGCGGCGCAGCCAGGCGATGTCCGGCAGTTTCGAGTCGCCGGCCGGTTCGCCGGTGAAGAACCGCCGCCGCCGGAAGATCGGATGCTCGGCGCGCAACTTCAGCAGCCGCCGCACGAACCCGGTGAGCACGTCCTCGAGGCGGGCGCCCTCCCAGTCCATCCAGGAGATCTCGCTGTCCTGGCAGTAGACGTTGTTGTTGCCCTGCTGCGTGCGGCCCAGCTCGTCGCCGTGCGCGATCATCGGCACACCCTGGCTCAGCAGCAGCGTGGCCATGAAGTTCCGTTTCTGGCGTTCCCGCAGCACGATCACGTCGGCGTCCTCGGTCTCGCCCTCGACGCCGCAGTTCCACGACCGGTTGTGGCTCTCGCCGTCCCGGTTGCCCTCACCGTTGGCGTCGTTGTGTTTCTCGTTGTAGGACACCAGGTCGTGCAGGGTGAACCCGTCGTGCGCGGTCACGAAGTTGATCGACGCGATCGGGCGCCGGCCGTCGACCTCGTACAGGTCGGAGCTGCCGGTGAACCGGGACGCGAACTCGCCGAGGCTGGACGGCTCACCGCGCCAGAAGTCGCGGATCGAGTCGCGGTACTTGCCGTTCCACTCCGTCCAGTTCGGCGGGAACCCACCCACCTGGTAGCCGCCGTCACCGACGTCCCACGGCTCGGCGATCAGCTTGACCTGCGACACCACCGGGTCCTGGTTCACCAGGTCGAAGAACGCCGCCAGCCGGTCCACCGCGTGGAACTCCCGGGCCAGCGCCGCGGCCAGGTCGAACCGGAAACCGTCGACGTGCATCTCGGTCACCCAGTACCGCAGCGAGTCCATGATCAGCCGCAGCGACTCGTGATGCCGGACGTTGAGGCTGTTCCCGGTGCCGGTCGTGTCGTAGTAGTAGCGCTTGTCCTCGTCCACCAGCCGGTAGTAGGCCGGGTTGTCGATGCCCCGGAACGACAGCGTCGGACCGAGGTGGTTGCCCTCGGCCGTGTGGTTGTAGACGACGTCCAGGATCACCTCGATACCCTGCGAGTGCAGGGCCTTCACCATGGCCTTGAACTCCTGCACCTGACCACCGGCGCCGCCGAACGACGAGTAGCCGTTGTGCGGCGCGAAGAACCCGATCGTGTTGTAACCCCAGTAGTTGGTCAGGCCACGCTCGATCAGCCCGCTGTCGTGGACGAACTGGTGCACCGGCATCAGCTCGACCGCGGTCACCCCAAGATTCTTCAGGTACCTGATCATCGCCGGGTGGGCGAGACCCGAGTAGGTCCCGCGGACGTCGTCCGGGATGTCGGGGTGCTGGATCGTCATCCCCTTGACGTGCGCCTCGTAGATCACCGTCTCCCACATCGGGATCTTGAGCGGCCGGTCGTTGCCCCAGTCGAAATACGGGTTGATCACGACGGAACGCGGGGAGAAGGGCGCCGAGTCGGCGTCGTTGTACGACTCGGGATCCCCGAAGTTGTACGAGAAGAGCGCCTGATCCCAGCGGTAGTCACCGTCGATGGCTTTCGCGTACGGGTCGAGCAGCAGCTTCGACGGGTTGCACCGCAGCCCGCGCGACGGGTCGTACGGACCGTGCACCCGGTAGCCGTACCGCTGACCCGGCACCACCCGCGGCAGGTACCCGTGCCAGACCAGTGCCTCCCGTTCCGGCAGGTCGATCCGGGTCTCCCGGCCGTCGTCGTCGAACAGGCAGAGCTCGACACGGGTGGCCGCCTCGGAGAAGAGCGCGAAATTTGTTCCACCACCGTCGTAGGTCGCCCCGAGTGGATACGGGTTCCCCGGCCAGATATGCATGGGTCAACCTTGCCCAATCCGTACCCGCCGGGAAACTGTGATCGGGTCAACGTGGCGAGAAACATGCGCCGGGCCACGAGGAGGGGGTGCCGGCCGGCGATCGTGAACGTCGCGCTGCCCGCGATCCGTGCCGATCTGGACGCGCCGATCTCCGGCCTGCGGTGGATCATCGACTCGTACACCCTGGTTCTGGCCAGTCTGCTGGTGCTCGCCGGGTCCACCGGTGACCGGATCGGCCGGCGCCGGGTCTTCCAGGCTGTCGCGCACCGCTGTCTCCACCGGCTCGAGACAGCCGTCTGAGCCAGCCGGGGGTTGGGGTGGGACGTGACGTGGCGGCGGGTGCGGAGGTGGCGTGAGGAGGGACAATGGTGGCATGGGGGAACTGCTGGACATCCGGCGCATCTATCTCGAACCGGCGGCGGCCGAGCTGCCCCGCGGCAAGGAGATCCTGGCCCGCTGGCCGGACGCGACGATCGTCGAGGTGGAGAGTCATCAGCGGATCCCGGAGCTGTACGGCGACGAGACCAACGTCCGGCGGTGGGTGCGCATCAAGCAGGAGGCGCTGGTCGTCGGTGTGAAGAAGACCATGACCGCCCGGCCCAACGGGCGGTCCGCCGACTTCATCGCGCCCTCCACGGCCAACGGCTGCGCGATGGCCTGCGCCTACTGCTATGTGCCCCGGCACAAGGGATACAGCAATCCGATCACCGTCTTCGCCAACATCGAGCGCGTCTGTGCGTACACGAAAAGGCATGCGGAGCGTCAGGGCCGCAAACCGGAACCGAACGAATGCGACCCGGTGGCCTGGGTCTATGACATCGGGGAGAATTCCGACTGCTCGGTGGACGCCCGGATCAGCGACAACGTGCGCGATCTGGTGGAACTGTTCCGTGGGCTGCCGGATGCGAAGGCCAGTTTCGCCACCAAGCACGTCAACCGGGATCTGCTGGACTGGGATCCGCGGGGGCGGACCCGGATCCGTTTCTCGCTGATGCCGCCGGCCGACGCGAAGGTGCTCGACATCCGCACCAGCCAGGTCGAGGACCGGATCGCGGCGATCGACGACTTCGTCGAGGCGGGGTACGAGGTGCACGTCAACCTCAGCCCGGTCGTGGTGCGGGACGGCTGGCTCGAGGACTGGGCCGTGCTGCTCGACCGCCTGGACGCGGGGATCGGTCCGGCCGCGAAACGCCAGCTCGCCGCCGAGATCATCTTCCTGACCCACAACCGCGGCCTGCACGAGGTGAACCTGGGCTGGCACCCGCGGGCCGAGGACCTGCTCTGGCGCCCCGAGCTTCAGCAGGTGAAACGCTCGCAGAACGGTGACCTGAACGTCCGGTACCGCACCGGGGCGAAGGGCGGTTACGTTCGTGCGCTCACCGACCTGATCGCGCAGCGGACCCCCTATCTGAGGGTCCGCTACGCGTTCTGACGAGGGCGTGGATCAGGTGAAGCGGGTGGCGATCCAGTTGGCCACCAGCGCCGCGGTCTGGGTCACGGCGCCGTCGTGGGTGGCGTTCTCGACCGTCTGGAAGGTCACCGGCACCCCGTAACCGGCGATCTGACCGGCCAGGATCTCGGAGGCGAAGTACGGGACGGCATCGTCCGCGGTGCCGTGCACGAGCAGCACCGGAGCACTCGGCGCGGTCTGCGCGGGGTTCTCGTAGGAGGCCATCTTCGCAAGAACCGCGTCGGACACCACGCCCCCCTCGACGAGCTGTTCGGCCGTGAACTCGTCGTAGGCGTCGAGAATGTCGTAGAGACAGCCGGACTGCAGAACCCCGAGCTTTTCCTCGGCGGGTGCGGCGAGCACGTCCTTCCACTTGAAGGTCGGGTCGACGACCGAGACCCCGTAGAGCGCCATCACCAGGTAGCCCTGGGCGGCGGTGCCGGGGATGTAGTTGATGAACTCCTGGGTGTTGGAGACCGGAGCGATCGCCGCCGTGCCCTTGAGCACCAGGTTGCCGTCGTAGGACGGGGCGAGCTGGCTGGCGAAGAGCGCGCCCTGGCCGCCCTGCGAGTGGCCGTCCACGACGTACTGGGTGGACAGCGCGGGGTCGAGCAGACGGGCCGCGCGGACGTTGTCGATCAGCGAACGGCCGGCGCTGGCGCCGATCAGGTACGGGTGTTCCTGCGGCGTGCCGATGCCGGGATAGTCGGGAGCGGCCACGCTCCAGCCCCGGAGGAGCATCTCCTTGATGGCGTCGCGGGCCTCCGGCCAGAAGATGGCGTGATTGGTCGACGGGGCGCAGGTGTCGGCGATGCCGGTGGTGCCGTGCCCCCACGCCACCACACGGTTCGTCTTGCCGGCCTTCGGCGTGAGAACCAGTCCGGTCGCGGTGATCAGGCCACCCTTGATGTTGGTCGTGACGTACTGGATCCGCTTACCGGTGGCGAGGGCGGCCAGTTCCGGCGGCAGGCTCGCCGTCGTCGAGCTCAGCACGAATCCCGGCAAGGCCGCATGCGCCGGTCCGGCGGTCGCGACGAGCATCCCGGCCGCGGCGATCAGCGCGGCGAGGAGGAGTCGGGAGATCTTTCTCATGGCACCACATTCCCTGACTGAATCCGATTCGGATGATCGATGGAAGCCACAGCGTAAAACTGATCTACCCCGGAATGGATCGGCATTCAAGGGCACACGTACGTGCCCTTTCAGTTGTCGGCACACGTCAACAGAACGATGTGCCACCGATATTCAAAAGATCCATTTAATCGGCGGTTCATTATCAAAGTCAGACACCACTGGGGTACGTCTCCGGCTCGTGCACGTCCACCCGGAGAGTGTGCAGTGGCCGCAGCGCCCGCGTCTCGGTAAACCACAGAAACGCGTCGTAGCGCTCGCCCAGGATCGTCGGCACGTAATTGGCCCAGCGTTCCCGCTCCGGCCGGTAGACCACGCCGATCGCCCGGTGCGGCAGTTCCAGGGTGAGCAGATCCGGTCGTGGACCCCGCACCGGGAACACGAACAGCGCCTCCGGCGGGGCGGCCGCCTGTAAGACTTCCTCAAGCGAACCGGGCCGCGCCTCGGGCACGCCCATCGCCTCCATCGGCGCGCCCCACTCGGAGCCGGCGACCACGGTCCCGTGATGGGTGCCGAATCCGACGAGCAGCGTCCGGTCCGCGCCGAACCGCTCCCGGGCCAGCTGTCCGAGCGTCACCTCGCCGTAACCGGCCTGGTCGGTGGCCCGCGCGTCGCCGACATGGGTGTTGTGCGCCCAGACCACGGCTTTCGCGCTGGGCCCGTATCGGCGCAGCAGCCGGTCCAGGGTCTGGTCCATGTGCCGGTCACGGATGTTCCAGGCGTCCGGGCCGCCGCGCACCATCGTCCGGTAGTAGCCCTCGGCGCCCGCCACCACCTCGGCGTTCTGCCACACCGCGAAATCCCGATCCTTGACCGCGACGAGCATCCTGACGACCTTGTCCTCGCAGGCGGCCGGCACGAACTGGGTGGCCCAGGCGTAGGCGTTGGAGTCCTCGCGGTACGGCTCGAAGCACCGGTAGGCCTCCAGCACGGGCGGCACCAGGTCCGGGTCGTGCTCACGGACCCAGGTGAGGATCTCCCGCATCGACTGCCACAGCGAGTACACGTCGAGCCCGTGGAAGCCGACCCGGTCGTCCGGTGCCCGGCGCTCGTTGAATCCGCGCAGCCAGCGGGTGAAGTCGACGGTCTCCTCGTTCGCCCACATCCAGGTCGGCCACCGGTCGTAGCGGACCAGCGCGTCACGCGGGTCCGGGCCGGCACCACGGACCGCGGCGTTCACCCGCTCGCAGTCCGGCCAGTCGCCCTCCACCGCGACGAACGAGAAGCCGCGCTCCTCGATCAGGCGCCGGGTCAGTGCCGCCCGCCATTGATAGAACTCGTGCGTGCCATGGGTGGCCTCGCCGATCAGGACCGCCTTCGCGCCCTCCGCCCGGTCCAGCAGGATCTCCAGATCCCCAGGATCAAGCAGCGGGCGGGCGATCGACGCCACCTCGTCGGAGTACCGGGTCACCGGCGCCGCGTACCCGAAGGGGGTCGCCTCATACGTCCGACCTTGCCATGCTGGGGTGATGGGACGTCCCACGCTCTACGAAGCGGCCGGCGGAGCACCGGCCATGCTGGCCCTGGCCACCGACTTCCACGACCGCTGCCTGGCCGACCCGGAGCTTGCGCACCCGTTCTCGCACGGCGTAGACCCGGCGCACGTACGACATCTCGCCGAGTACTGGGGTGAGGTGCTGGGCGGGCCGCCCGTCTACACCGAGCGGCACGGCGGGCACGAGGCGATGCTGCGGGTGCACGCCAACCAGTGCGACGAGGATCCGTTCTCGGCGGCGTTCGTGACGTGCTTCGACGAGGCGGTCGCGGCCACCCTGCCGGACGATCCGGAACTGCGTGCCGCGCTCGGCGGGTACATCCGGGCGGCGACCGCCGAGGTCGGCTCCTACTTCCCGATGTCGGCGGTCGTGCCGCGGGATCCGCCGATGCCACGCTGGACCTGGGCCGGTCGCCAGGGACTCGACTCCTCCGTGTCGACGGCGGCGCCGGCCACCCGTACGCCATAGGTCGATCTTTCCCGGTCCTGGACCGGCCCCAGATATTCGTGACCGGTCAGGTGGCACCAGGCCGGCAGGTCGAGCGGCGCGGCCGGGTCGGTCGCGATCAGGTGGATCTCGGTGCCGGGCGCCAGGGTGGTGGTGAGCTTGCGCAACTCGATGAGGAGCAGCACGCAGCGGCGGTCGCCACCGTCGAGAACAACCGGGTCCATGAACAGATCATGCCCTGGGGCGCGCCGCCAGGATGCAGGTGTCGTCGTCGGGGTTGGCGCGCCGCAAGCGGCCCAGCAGCTCGGCGAGTGGCTGCTCCGGCGCGGTCCGCACCGCGTCGTCGACCGTCGCGATCACCGTGTCCAGGCCGACGTCCAGGCCGCGCCGCCGGTGCTCGACCAGCCCGTCGGTGTAGAGCAGCAGCACGTCCCCGGGGACGAACCCGATCACCGCGTCGGCGTACCGGGCGTCGTCGATCACCCCGAGCATCGGACCGGCCGGCCGGGCCAGGGGCGCGGTACGCCCGTCCCGGCTCAGCAGCGGCGGCGGATGGCCGGCCTGTGCCCACACCAGCTCGCGCCGGGCCGGATCGAACCGGGCGATCACCGCGGTCGCCGCCAGCTCCGGGGTGTCCGCCTCCAGCTCGCACATCAGCCGGTTCAGGTGCTGCAGCAGCAACCCGGGATCACTGGTGATCACCGCGAGGGCCCGCAGCGCGTGCCGCATCTGCGCCATCGTGGTCGCCGCGTGCGTGCCGTGGCCGGCCACGTCACCGACCGCGAGCAGCACCGACCCGTCCCGCAGCGGCGCCGCGTGGTACCAGTCGCCGCCGATCATCGCCTCCGGCCCGGCCGGCAGGTAACGCACCGCCACCCGCATGCCGGGCAGATCGATCGGCTCCGCCGGGATCGGCAGGATGATCCGTTGCAGCCGGGCGGCCAGCTCGTGCTCGGCCGCGAGCGTCCGCTCCACCTCGGCCAGCCGGTCCGCCCCGGCCTGCTGCTCGGTGACGTCCTGCACGATGCCGTAGATCCGCAGCGGCCGGCCCTCCCCGTCGCGTACCGCGTCCGCAACCGTTCGCAGGTGCTTCACCCGGCCGCCGACCGTCACCCGGGTCACCACGTCCACCCGCTCGGACCGGCGGAACGCCTCGAGCGCCGCCGCCCGCAACGGCTGGTCCTCGGCGACCGCGATCGCGTCCGACTCCTCCTGGCCGAGCGGGCCGAGCGCCGGGTCCCGCTCGTAGATCCGGTACAGGTGCGGCGACCAGTACGTCTCGCCACTGACCAGGTCCCATTCCCCCCAGCCCAGGTTGCCGAGCTGCTCCATGCCGTCGATCCGGTCCGACTCGCGATCCGGGTCCGGCAGGCGTTCCCAGCTGATCAGCAGGCCGGGGCCCAGCCGGCCGGCACGGATCGTGAAGTCGGCCTCCGCCACCCGGACCGGTCCCAGGTCGGCGGGCACCCCGGTGTCCAGGACCCGCTGGTAGACCTGCCGGCGGTCGCCGGCGAGCACCTCCGGATAGTGCCGGCTCACCGGCAGCCCGATCAGCTGTGAGCCACGACGGCCGTCCGGGGTGACCGCCTCCGGGCTCGCCGCCGCCCACACCAGGTCGGCCAGCCGGCCCGTGTCGTCGGCCTCGGCGGTCAGATATCCCGACATGCCGGGCAGCGAATCGAGTACGCCCTGCACCGTGGCCAGCCACGGCGTGGGGCCCGGTGCCACCTTCTCCGGGTGGCCGGCCAGTGCCGCCGCCACCAGCTGCGGCACCGTCTCCGGCGCGGGGATGCCGGCGAACGCCTCCGCGGAGTCCAGCAGCCGGATCACCCGGCCGGCGAGATCCGCGACGTCGCACTCCCGTTCCGACGCCATCCGCAGCAGATGCCGGTACGCCTCCGTGGTCCGGCACCGCGCGCGCCCGGCCAGCAGCCCGACCGCCCGCTCCACCGCGAGCCGGCCGCCCTCGCTCCCGGACCCGGCACGCGCCTGGGCACCGGCACCCCACCCGACCCGCGTTCCGGTGGAGGAGTCCGGCATCGGATCGCCGCGATCGCTGTCCGCCGAACCCCAGCCCGCTCCGGACCGCATGCCGCCCACCGTCCCCGCGTGAGCCTGACCTCCCACCAGCGACCTCCCGCCCGCTCCGGGTTCCTGCTTACGCCAGCGCGCGGCACCGTGACATCCTCCGATCATCCGGCCGGGTGCTTGCGGATGCGGCCTCGTCGCACAGGTCACCCGGTCGAGCGTCCGACGTTCGGTCAGCGTCCGCGCCACTGCGGACAGGCAGTCTCCCCGGGCCGCCGCGACCGCCGTCCCGGGCACGCCGGGACCGTCGTACGCGACAGCCGGGAGCGCACGGCGCCGGGCGGGGCGCACGCGGACGAGATCGAGGCGGCGGTACGCTTCGTGCCATGCCGAGCCGGACCGCGCCCACCCCCCGGGCGTGCTGACATGAGGCGCGGCGAGATCTGGACCATCGGTGATCGGGCCGATCTGCGGTACCGGGTTCTGGTGCTCTCCGGTGACAGTCACAACGAGCGGAAGAACGCCACGCCGTTCTGCGCGCCGATCGTGCGCCAGCGCGGGGTGACCGAGTTGCCGCCGTACGCGGTGGCGCTGACCGAGCAGGATCCGATCACCGGCGTCGTGGTGGTCAACCGGTTGCGTCGGCTGCCGGCGTCGACCGGTGCCGAGCGGATCGGCATGGTGACCGGCGCGAGCATGGCGCGGCTGGCGGCCGCGATGCGGGATCTCTTCGAACTCTGAGCCGGCGGGTGCGGTCAGGCGGCCCGGCGGGTGGCCTTGTCGTCGTACATGGCCTGGTCGGCACGACGGATGAGCTCGTCGGCGTTCAGGCCGCCGGTGGACAGGACGGTGCCGGCCGCCGCGCCGATACGGATCTCCTCGCCGGCGATCCGGACCGGCTCGGCGAGGGCGGCGCGCAGTAGCGCCGTCATGCGGTCCGCCGCGGGCCCCTGATCCGGGTCGTCGCCGACGAGGACGAACTCGTCGCCGCCGTAGCGGGCGGTGTAGAGGCCGGTGCTCCGCAGACGCCTCGCGACCTCGGCGAGCAGCCGGTCGCCGGCCAGATGACCGAGCCGGTCGTTGACCTGCTTGAAGCCGTTGAGGTCGCAGAAGAGTAGGATCACCGACGGGCGGCCGGCCAGCCGTTCGCGGGCCAGGCCGGCGTCGAGCCGGGCCCAGAGCGCGGCCCGGTTGGGCAGGCCGGTGAGCAGGTCGTGGGTGGCCTGGTGACGCAGCTGCCGGCCGGCCTCCTCACGCTGGCGGGCGAGGCGGGCGACCCGGAAGGCGACGAGGCCGACGATCAGCAGGTTGCCGACGGTGAGCAGGGCGGCGTCGCCGCGTACGCCGAGGATCTCCCGGACGCCGGAGACGAACGGCACCACGGTGACGGCGGCGGTGAGCACGATGACCCGCCCGGTGAAGAGCCGGTCCGGCGGGACCGGGCCGGGACGGGCCAGCCGCGGGGCGTCCGGATGCAGTGCCGCCAGGCCGAGCAGGGCGTAGCCGAGCAGGAAGAACATCTCGCGGGGCGCGGTGGTCTGCGCGGTGACCGCCCCGGTCGCACCGGCGACGGCGACGTAGCCGAGGAGGTCGCAGAGGACCGCCCCGGCGAACAGGACCAGCGGTGCGGGCCGGGGCCGGGCGATCCGGGCGACCCGGATCAGGACGCCGAGCACACCGGACAGCAACAGGACGCTGGCCAGCAGGTTGACCTGCAGCAGTAACGGCACCCCCGCCTGGTCGAGCCGGGGCTGCAGCAGCAGGGTCCAGGTGAGGGCGGCGATGACGATCGCGGTGACGGCGGCGTCGATCAGGCCGCCGAGGTCGTTGCGCGCGCGGCGCAGCACGAGGAGCACGGCGGCGGCGAGCAGGTGGAGATTGCTGACCGCCAGGACGACGTCCGCGGCGACCACCCACCGGTCCTGGCCGAGCGTGGCGAGCACCGCGTTGACCACGAGCCAGCCGGTGCCCAGACCCAGCTGGACGAAGGGCGCCCGGTCGCCGGGCGGCGCCCTGCGCACCAACAGGGTGACCGCGATCACGTTCAGGATCGCGAGCAGCAGGAAGATCCACTGCCGTCCGGGCCCGGGGACCACGCCCATGGCCGCCGTGCAGGCGATCACCACGGCCAGGTAGGCCAGCATGCCGGAGAAGCGGGTCACGGCTGTGCGATCGGCCGCGGCGGCGCAGACTTGAGCATGCTCACCACGTGGACGTGATCGAACCCCAGAGGCCCGGATCCCGTAAGAATGACCGCGGGGCCCATAACGGGCGGGTAACGAGGAAGGACGTAGTTGATGTCGCAGAAGGCGCAGATCGGTGTCACCGGCCTGGCGGTGATGGGCCGTAACCTGGCCCGTAACTTCGCCCGGCACGGCCACACCGTGGCGTTGCACAACCGCTCCTACGGCCGCACCAAGGAACTGGTCGAGGAGTTCGGTCACGAGGGCACGTTCCTCCCCGCCGAGACCGCGCAGCAGTTCGTCGACAGTCTGGAGCGCCCGCGCCGCGTCGTCATCATGGTGAAGGCCGGCCCGGCCACCGACGCGGTCATCGACGAGTTCGCTCCGCTGCTCGAAGAGGGCGACATGCTGATCGACGCGGGCAACGCACACTACGCGGACACCCGGCGGCGGGAGGCGGCGCTGAAGGCGAAGGGCCTGCACTTCGTCGGCGCCGGTGTCTCCGGCGGCGAGGAGGGCGCGCTGCACGGCCCGAGCATCATGCCCGGTGGGCCGAAGGAGTCGTACGAGGCGCTCGGCCCGCTGCTGGAGGACATCGCGGCGAAGGTCGACGGGGAGCCGTGCTGCGTGCACGTCGGCCCGGACGGCGCCGGTCACTTCGTGAAAATGGTGCACAACGGCATCGAGTACGCCGACATGCAGCTCATCGCCGAGGCGTACGACCTGCTGCGCCAGGTGGGCGGGCTGTCCCCGCAGGAGATCGCCGGCGTGTTCGGCAAGTGGAACGAGGGCCGTCTCGGGTCGTACCTGATCGAGATCACCGCCGAGGTGCTCAAGCAGACCGACGCGTCGACGGGCAAGCCGTTCGTGGACATCGTGGTGGACCGGGCCGAGCAGAAGGGCACCGGCCGCTGGACCGTGCAGGCGGCACTGGACCTGGGCGTGCCGGTGTCCGGGATCGCGGAGTCGGTGTTCGCGCGGGCCATCTCCGGTGGCGTGGCCGAGCGGACCGCCGCCGTCGAGGCCGGTCTGCCCGGTCCGTCGGCGACCGGCGAGCACTCCGGTGACCTGCAGGCCGACGTCGAGCAGGCGCTGTTCGCGTCGAAGATCGTGGCGTACGCCCAGGGCTTCCAGCAGATCCAGGCGGCCAGCAAGGAGTACGGCTGGGACATCGACCCGGGTGCGATGGCGAAGATCTGGCGGGCCGGCTGCATCATCCGCGCCAAGTTCCTGGACTTCATCAAGCAGGCGTACGACAAGCAGCCCGACCTGGCGACGCTGCTGGCGGACCAGTATTTCCTGGACGCCGTGTCGGGTGCGCAGGACGCCTGGCGGCGGGTCGTGGTGACCGCCGCCCAGCAGGGCATCCCGGCGCCGGGCTTCTCGTCGGCGCTGGCGTACTACGACAGCCTGCGGGCCCAGCGCCTGCCGGCCGCGCTGATCCAGGGCCAGCGGGACTTCTTCGGTGCGCACACCTACCAGCGGGTGGACAAGCCGGGTTCGTTCCACACCCTGTGGGCCGCCGAGGGCCGTCCCGAGGTGGACGCCTGACGTCCGGCGTCAGACCCGCGCGGGTGCCGGCGCCGCGGCGCGCGCCTTCACGGCGTACATCGCGGCGTCGGCCCGGGCGATGAGGCTCTCCCGGTCGGCGCCGTCGCCGGGCCAGGCGGTGGCGGTGCCGATCGAGGCGCCGATGCGTACGGTGCCGCCCGGCACCGCGATGGGCTCGGCGATCAGGGCGGTGATCCGCTCCGCGGCGGGTCCGGCCCCCGGGCCGCGCAGCAGGACGACGAACTCGTCGCCGCCGAGCCGGCCGACCGCGTCCTGCGGTCCGACCGCCTCGGTGAGCCGCTGCGCCACGGCCTGCAGCACGACGTCGCCGGCCTGGTGGCCGTACTGGTCGTTGACCGGTTTGAACCCGTCGAGGTCGCACAGCAGCAGGGTGATCTCGGCGTGTTCGCCACCGTCCAGCGCCCGGATCGCCTCGTCGATCTTCGCGACGACGTGCCGCCGGTTGTACAGCCCGGTCAGTTCGTCGTGGTGTGCCTGGTGGTGGAGGGTGCGTTCGGCCGCCGCCCGCTGCGACGACAGCAGGCGCAGGCGCAGCACCACCACCGGCACGACGAGCATGGTGCTGACCGGCAGGACCACGCTTGCGGGCCGGTCGGCCTGCATCGCCTGGACGGCCGCGAGCAGCGGGTTGGCGCAGAGCGCGGCGCCGAGCCAGCCGAGCGGCGGGTGGTCGGCGGTGGTCCGGCCGGCCATCGGTTCGGTGACCATCGGCGCGGACGGCAGGACGGGGCCGGCGGCGAGCGTCAGATAGGCCAGCATCATGAACTGCGCGGTCCAGACGGAACTGCCGTTCACGGTCAGCACCGCGGTCACGTGGCAGATCAGGGTGAGTATGACGGCGAGCATCAGGTAGGCCAGGGGGGCACGGGCCTGTGGTGCGGTGACGCCGATCCGGATGAGGCAGCCGAGCACCCCGGTGAGGACGAGCAGGTCAGCGAGGAGCAGCGTCTCGCCGAGCGGGGTGGCGCCCGGCCCGAGGTTCGGCCCGATCAGCCATTCCCAGATCGGGCCGGCGGCACAGAGGCCGAACAGTGCGGCGTCGATGAGGCCACCCGGGTCCTTGTGGCCGTGGCGCCGCAGCGCGTTCCCGACGCCGACCAGGAACAGCAGGTGGGCGCTCGCCATGACGATGTCGGTCGGGGATCCCTCGGCGCGGCCCAGGTGGTGACCGGGAATCCAGTCGGGCCAGAGGACGGTGCCGAGGGTGAGGCAGGCGAGCCCGGCCGCGGCGGCGAGCCACGGTTTGCGGTCGCTGAGGTGCCCGGAGCTCAGAGCGAGCAGGTACGTGACGACCGGCACGGTGGTCGCCGTCGCGAAGACCACCATGCGCAGCTCGGGCTCGGCCAGCGCGTACGCCGTGCACACCGTCACCGACAGCACGAGCAAGCCCAGGTGCACGGGCCATGCGGGCGCCGTAGCTCGGGGCCATCTCATCGCCTCGGTCCTCTCGCCGACGCCGGCGGGGGCCGACAGTCAAACATCGGCCGGATCCGCGCGCGCCTGAGGAAACCGCGTTCTCTGACTCAGGTCAGATATCCTCGGCACATGCACGCCGACGCGATCGACCGGATCCGCGACTTCAACCGGTTCTACACGCAACGCCTGGGCCTGCTCAGCGATCGGTACCTCGGCCTCGACCGCCCGCTCGGCCACTCCCGGTTGCTCTGGGAGATCGGCGACCGGGCCGCCGTCCGTGACCTGCGCGAGCACCTCGGCCTGGACTCCGGCTACCTGAGCCGGCTGTTGCGCGCCCTCGAGCAGCAGGGCCTGATCCGCGTCGTCCCGCATCCGGACGACGCCCGCGGGCGGGTCGCCGAGCTGACCGGCGCCGGGCGGCGTGAGCGGGCCGCTCTCGACGAGCGTTCCCGGGACGGCGTCGCCGCACTGGTCGCCGGTCTGGACCCGGAGCAGCGGGCCGAGCTGGTGGAGGCGCAGGAGCGGGTGCGGCGGCTGCTGCGGCTGGCGAGCATCACGATCGGGCCGGTGCCGGCCCGCGATCCCGCCGCCTGGCGGTGCCTGCGGCGCTATGCGACGGAACTGGCCGGGCGCTTCCCGGAAGGCTACGACGAGGCGACGCTGACCACTCCGGAGGAGCTGGACGGCACCCTGTTGCTGGCCCGCGAACAGGACCGGCCGGCCGGCTGCGGCGCGTGGGTCCGGCTGTCACCCGGGGTCGCCGAGATCCGGCACCTGTGGGTGGCCGGCGAGGCGCGCGGGCTCGGCCTGGGCCGGCTCCTGCTGCGCGGGCTGGAGGCGGACGCCGCGGCGCACGGCGTCACCACGGTCCGGCTCGGCACGCACCGTGTGCTCACCGAGGCCCTCGCCCTGTACCGGGCCGCCGGCTACCACGAGATCGACGGATACGGCTCCTCCCCGTACAACCAGATGTGTTTCGAGAAGCGGGTTCAGGCGGTGGCGGGTTCGGCGGCGGGGGCCGGGGACTCCTCGGACACCCGCCGGCTCAGCGCCCGGTAGGGGCGGCTGGCAAGGGCCGATGCCGTGGCGATGACGCCGATGACGCCGGTCAGCACGAAGACGAGGGCCATGCCGCGGTCGGGCCCGGTGCCGAACCACGATCCGATGGCCGACGCACCGGCACCACCGTCGCTCATGAACGGGATGAACACGAACTGGGTGATCGGCGAGATGAGAAAGGCGGTCAGCGGGGACGCCGCCTGCTCCACGCTCTGCGCCAGCCCGAAGACCCGGCCCTGCCGCTCGTACGGCACCACACGCTGCAGGATGGTCTGCTCGGCGGCCTCGGCGTACGGCATGAGCAGCATGTACAGGTACATGCCGACGGCCATCGGGATGATCGACGCCCAGAGCGGGAAGATCAGGATGATCGCCCAGAGCACCACGTTGATCAGCAGGAGCAGCCGGACCGGCCGGGATCCGAGCCCGGTCCGGGCGATCGCCAGCCCGCTGATGATGAAGCCCGTGCTGATCACGCCCCACAGCAGGCCCCACGTCTGCACCGACACCAGGGACAGGCCGTAGGCGTCGGCCAGCGCCATGAAGACGCCGCCGAGGAAGTTGTTGAACGTGCTGAACAGGATCAGCGCGGTCAGGCCCGGCACCCTCCGGATGATCCGCAGCGTGCCCCGCAGGTCGACGCCGGGTGCGGCGGCCTCGGCGTCCGCGTCGGCGTGGCCGTCCGGCCGTTCCGGGATCGGCACGAAGGCCAGGTGGACGATCGAGAGCGCGAGCACCACGAGAGCCAGGACGAGAATCGAGAACATGCCGTCGAAGGCCACCAGCACACCGCTGATCACCGACGTGACCAGGAAGGTGGTGCCCGAGACGGTGCCGACCAGGCCGTTGGCCCGGTCCCGGCGGTCCTCGTCGATCAACAGGGTGACCATGGTCGGCAGCGCGATGGTGCGAATGTTCCCGGCGATCACGCCGAACATCAGGAGCAGCACGAACATCCAGAGCCGGGCGTCGGCCGGGTCACGGAACGCGGCCTCGGGCACCGCCGTGTAGAGGGCGAGTGCTCCCGCGTACATCGCCAGCGAGGCGATCGCCGAACCCTGCAGGGCGATCTTCTTCCGGTGGCCGTCGACCAGGCTCCCGAACCAGATGCCGGTGAGCGCGGTCAGCACCAGGAAGATGCCGGAGATGACGCCGGTGGCGAAGACCGACTTCGTCTGCAGGTACGTCCAGAAGGTGACGGCGAACCAGACGCTGAAGTTGATGATCGATACCAGGCCGGTGTTGAGCAGCAACTGATAGAAGGTCCGCACATGGCCCGTGATGACGGTCATGGGTGCACGCTAGTACGTGCACCCGGGTTGAGGTCCAATCGAATTCGGCCGGGCTCAGGCCGCCCGGACCGGGTCGGCGGCCATCAGCGCGCCGCACTCGGCCGGCGGCAGCGGCCGGGCCATGAAGAAGCCCTGGCCGTACCGGTAGCCCATGTCCCGCAGGCGGTCCACCTGCTCCTGGCTCTCGATGCCCTCGGCGACCGCCTTCAGCTGCAGGTACTCGGCGAGCTGCGCCACCGCGGCGGCGACCGCGAGCCGGCCACGGTCGGCGCCGTCGGCGATGCCGTCGACGAACGACTTGTCGAGTTTCAGCACGTCGACCGGGAAGGCGCGGAGCAGGCTGAGCGACGACTGACCGGTGCCGAAGTCGTCGAGCGCCAGCCGTACACCCATCTCGTGCAGTGCCTGGAGAGTCTCCCGGACCTGCCAGCCGTCGACCACCGACGACTCGGTGACCTCCAGGATGATGTTGCGGGAGGTCAGCCCGGTGTCGCTGAGCACAGCCGCGACCTCGTCGACGAACCCGGCCTCGCGCAACTGCCGGACGGCCACGTTGACGTTGACCGCCTCGACCGCTCCCGCGCCGTACTCGGCCCGCCAGCGGGCCAGCTGCTCACATGCCTCCCGCAGCACCCACGCGCCGAGCGGCACGATCAGCCCGGACCGCTCGGCGACCGGGATGAAGTCGCCCGGCGAGACGAAGCCGCGGTCCGGATGCTGCCAGCGGACCAGCGCCTCACACCCGTGCAGCCGTCCGGTGACCAGGTCGAAGACCGGCTGATAGAGCAGCCGGAGCTCGCCGCGGATGATGCCGTTGCGCAGTTCGCTGGCCATCCGGGCGTGGTTGACCACGTCCTGGCGCATGCGCGGCTCGAACCGGGCCAGAGAGGCCTTGCCGCTGCCCTTGGCCGCGTACATGGCGATGTCGGCGTTGCGCAGCACCTCGTCGGCGCCCTCACCGGCGTCGGCTACCGCGATACCGGCGCTGCCGTGCAGCAGCAGTTGCTGGTCCCCGACCCGGAACGGGTCGGCGAGGGCCAGCAGGAGCCGGTTGGCGGCGGCCTCCGCCTCGTGCTCGTCGTCGACCGGCAGGAGGACGGCGAACTCGTCGCCGCCGAGCCGGGCCGGCATCTCGCCGGCCGTGCACCGTTCGCTGAGCCGCTGCGACACCTGGAAGAGCAGCTGGTCGCCGGCCGCGGGGCCGATCGTGTCGTTGATCATCTTGAAGTCGTCGACGTCGATCAGCAGCGCGGCGGCCGGCTGGTGGGCGTCGAGGCGCTCACCGAGCGCGACCAGGAACCGGGCCCGGTTGGGCAGCCCGGTCAGGCCGTCGCTGAGCGCGAGGCGTTCCAGCTCGGCCTGCTGCGCCCGGATGCCGCGCAGGGCGACGGTGTTCTCCCGGAGACTGAGCAGCTGCCGTGCGACGACGCAACCGGCGATCAGCAGGGCGCCGATGATCACCACACGCTGGCGGCCGGTCATGTCCTGGGCGCTGACACTGATCACCAGGCCGGCGGTGGCGGTGACCGCGACGAACGGCAGCAGGTTGAACAGCGACCGGTCCGGGAACGCGGCCTCCCGCCCGGCCGGCCGGGTCAGGGCCCGCCGCTGCAGGTGGGCACCGACGCACATGGCGGCGCCGGTCAACGGCAGGGCCAGCACCGACAACGCCATCCGCGACCAGTCGTCACCGGCGATCAGAAGAACGGTACCGACGACACAGGTGATCGGGCCGGTGGTGAGCACGCGCAAGGCGGCGCCGTCGACGATCGACTCCGGCGCGGCCGCGGCCTTGCCGACGACGACCAGCAGCAGGACGCCGCCGACACCGACGCCCGCGGCCACCGCCCGGGCCTGCAGCGAGGTGCTGGCCGGGGCCAGATCGAACACCGCGTACCAGAAGACCAGCGCGCTGGCGACCGCGACGGTCACGGTGTCGAGGACGCCGCGCAGCCAGCCGGCCGGAGTACGCCGGGGGCCGGGAAGACCGAGGAAGGCGGCCATCAGCATCCCGACGCCGAGCATCATCGGCACGGCCACCCACAGCGACATGCCGGTGTCGTTGTTGGCCCGCAGCAGAGCCACGACCGAGGTGACCAGCAGGCAGACCGCGGCGTGTTCGAGACGGCGCCAGAAGGTGCGCACCGGCCGGGGCATCTGCACCACCCGGGCGATCCGCTGACACGCGAACACACCCGCGGCCAGAGCGACCGGGCCGCCCGCGTAGCCGAGGAACACGTCCTCGGCATCGCGGATCAGCAACCAGACCAGGACTCCGATGTTCGCCCAGACGGCCACCAGTACGGGAGCCAGGCCCCCGGCACTCGGCCGGGGGCTACCGGCGGTCTCGGGTTCGGTCATCGGTGTCGTTCGGCTCCTGCCCGGTTAGGCGCGTTCCCTGCCTTCTGTCTGTCGGCGCGGGAGACCGGAACCTGAGACGAACCTCAGCCGGACAGAGCGGCGGACACCACAGCGCGCGCCTCCTCCTGGATACGGGTCAGGTGGTCCGGCCCGTGGAAGGACTCGGCATAGATCTTGTAGACGTCCTCGGTGCCGGACGGGCGGGCCGCGAACCAGCCCGACGCGGTGACCACCTTGAGCCCGCCGATCGCCGCACCGTTACCGGGAGCGCTGGTCAGCACGCCGGTGATCGGCTCGCCGGCCAGTGACGACGCGGTCACCTGCGACGGCGACAGCTTGCCGAGCACCGCCTTCTCGGCGGGCGTGGCGGGTGCGTCGATCCGGGCGTAGGCCGGCTCGCCGAAGCGGGCGGTCAGTTCCCGGTAGTGCTCGCTCGGCGTCTTCCCGGTGACCGCGAGGATCTCGGAGGCCAGCAGGTCCAGGATGAGGCCGTCCTTGTCGGTGCTCCACGCGCCACCGTCGCGCCGCAGGAACGACGCTCCGGCGCTCTCCTCGCCGCCGAAGCCGATCGAGCCGTCGAGCAGGCCGGGCACGAACCATTTGAAGCCGACCGGCACCTCGTCGAGCCGGCGGCCCAGGTCGGCCGCGACCCGGTCGATCATCGACGACGAGACCAGTGTCTTGCCGATCCCGGCGCCGGAGGGCCAGCCGTCGCGTGCGGAGTAGAGGTACGCGATGGCGACGGCCAGGTAGTGGTTGGGGTTCATCAGGCCGCCGTCGGGCGTGACGATGCCGTGCCGGTCGGCGTCGGCGTCGTTGCCGGTGGAGATCTGGAAGGCGTCCTTGCGCTCGATCAGCGAGGCCATCGCGTACGGCGAGGAGCAGTCCATCCGGATCTTGCCGTCCCAGTCCAGGGTCATGAACCCGAACGTCGGGTCGACCCGCGGGTTCACCACGGTGAGGTCCAGCCCGTGCCGGCTCGCGATCTCACCCCAGTACGCCACGCTGGCCCCGCCCAGCGGGTCGGCGCCGATGCGTACCCCGGCCGAGCGGATCGCCTCGATGTCGATCACCGAGGGCAGGTCGTCGACATAGGTGCCGAGGTAGTCGTACTTCTCCGAGCCGGCCGGGCGGGCGGTCCGCCGCACCTCCTTGAGGCCGGCCGCGATCAGGGCGTTGGCGCGGTCCTGGATCCAGCGGGTGGCGTCGGTGTCGGCCGGGCCGCCGTTCGGCGGGTTGTACTTGAAGCCGCCGTCGTCCGGCGGGTTGTGCGAGGGCGTGACCACGACGCCGTCGGCCTGTGCCGTGTTCGACCGGTTCCACCGCAGGATCGCGTGCGACAGAGCGGGCGTCGGGGTGTAACCGTCCCGGTCGTCGATGAGCACCGTCACGTCGTTGGCGGCGAACACCTCCAGCGCGGTGATCATCGCGGGTTCGCTCAGCGCGTGCGTGTCCCGGCCCAGGAAGAGCGGGCCGGTGGTGCCCTGGTCCCGGCGGTACTCGACGATGGCCTGGCTGGTGGCCGCGATGTGGTCCTCGTTGAAGGCGGCCCGCAGGCTGGAACCGCGGTGCCCGGAGGTGCCGAACGCGACCCGCTGCCCGGCCTCGGCCGGATCCGGATGGTCGGTGTAGTAACGGGAGACGACCTTCGGAACGTCGATCAGGTCGGCCGGTTCGGCGGGCCGGCCGGCACGGGGGTGGGCGGACATGTCGGCCTCCTCGGTGGTGGATGAAGCTGTGACGGATCGTATCCGCACGGCCACGTTGAACCTTTCCCCGCGTGGATCCGAACTACCCCATGTGACCCGGGTGCTCGTCGTGATGTTCGTGCTGCTGACCACCACTCTCGCGATGCCCGCGGCGCCCGCCGCCGCACACGCCGCGACGATCGGCTCGACGCCGGCGCCGGGAAGTGTGATCGGCGCCTCGCCGTCGGAGGTCACCGTGTCGTTCAGCGAACCGGTCAGCCCGGTCGCCGGACGGGTCCAGGTGATCGCCCCGGACGGCGAGCGGATCTCCGGGACGGCCACCGTCGACGGCACGGTGGTGCGGATCCCGGTCCGCAAGGCGAAGAAGCCGCTCGGCACGTACCTGATCAGCTTCCGGGTCATCTCGGCGGACAGCCACCCGGTCGGCGGCGCGATCACCTTCTCGGTCGGCGCACCCTCGGCACGCCCGGAGGAACCCGCCGCGATCACCGGGCCGCACCCCTCGGTCTCGGTCGCGGTCCCCGTCCTCAGGACCATCGGGTACGCCGGGGTCACCCTCATCGCCGGTCCCGCGCTGTTCCTGGCGTTCCTGTGGCCCGGCCGGCGTTCCCGGGCCGGGGCGTTGCGGATGACCCGGATCGGTCTGGCGCTGACCGCCGCGGCGACCCTCGGTGCGCTCGGCACCCAGGCTCAGCAGGGTTCCGGCGCACCCCTCTGGCAGCTGTCGGCCGCCGAGTTCACCGAGGTGCTGACCAGCCAGTACGGCCTGCTGCTGGTGGCTCGGCTCACGATGCTCGGTGCTCTGGCCGTACTGCTGCCGCCTCTGCTGCGCCGCCCACGACGTGCCGTGACCGTGCCGCGAACCGCGCCCGCCGCCGTCCTGGTGGGTGCCGGCGCATCCGCCGCACCTCTGCCCACCGCACCTCTGCCCACCGCACCTCTGCCCACCGCCGCACCGGCCCCGTCGGCGCCCGGATCCCGCCGCCTGCGGACCGCCGCCGTCCTGGCCGTGTCCGCCGCCGGACTGGCCACCTGGCCTCTGACCGGCCACGCGATCGCCGTTCCGCTGCCCGTGGTGACGGTGGCGGCCGGGATCGTGCACATGGCCGCGATGGCGGCGTGGCTCGGCGGTCTCGTCACCCTGACGGTCTTCCTGCTGCGCCGCACGCACGAGCGGGTCCTCGGGGTGATCCTGCCGGTGTGGTCGCGGTGGGCGGCCCTCGCCGTGATCTGGCTGGTGGTCACCGGCGCCGTCCAGGCGGTCATCCAGCTCGGCTCGCTCCCGGCGCTCTGGCAGACCGGTTACGGGCGGCTGCTGCTGGTCAAGCTCGGCATCCTGGCCCTCGTCCTGGCCGCCGCGGCCGGCGCCCGGCGGATGGTGAACAGTGCCCGCAACGGACGGGGCCTGCGGCGCACGGTCGCCGTCGAGGTCGTCGCCAGTGTGGTGATCCTGGCGCTGAGCTCGGTGCTGGTGCAGGTCGACCCGGGCCGCAGCGCCGCCGCGAAACAGGGCGCGATCAGCGGGAAGGGCATGTCCGAGACGCTCTCCAGCGACATCTACACCGTCCAGTTCAACATCTATCCGGTCGAACTGGGCGAGTACAACACGGTGCACGCGTTCCTCTACCGGCCGGACGGCGCACCGCTGCAGGCCGAGGAGTGGGAGGTCTCGGCGCGGCTGCTCGAACCGGCCCTGGAGGCGGTGAAACACCCGATGGCCGGTGTGCTCCCGGGCAACCAGGCGCTCGGCTCCATCGCGTTCCCGCTTCCCGGCACCTATGAGGTCGTCTTCACCATCCGGACCAGCGAGATCGACCGCGCGTCCGTGAAGACCACGGTCGAGGTACGCGGCTGACCTCTCAACCGCGGACGGCCATGACGGGACGGGACGGGCCCGGCCGGTCCAGGACGACCCGGTCGCGGCCGGCCGCCTTCGCCTCGTACAGGTGCGAGTCGGCACGGGCGAGCAGGTCGTCCAGCTCGTCCTGCCCGGCGAGATAGGACAGCCCGATGCTGAGCGTCACGTGCACCGGACCGGCCGCGGTGCCGACCGGGGTGCGGGCCACCTCGGCGCGGATCCGCTCGGCCACCTCCGGGCCCCGGTCCCCGGCGTCCGGGAGCAGGACGATGAACTCCTCGCCGCCGTACCTGGCCACCAGGTCGGCCGGACGGCAGGCCGCACGCAGGCGCGCCACCACCTCGCGGATGACCTCGTCGCCCACCTGATGGCCGTACGTGTCGTTGATCCTCTTGAAGTGGTCGATGTCCACCATCATCGCGGCGAGACGGCCACCCGGCCCCCGGTCGCGGGCCAGCATCCGGCGGGCCTCGTCGAAGAAGTGCCGCCGGTTGGCCACGCCGGTCAGCGCGTCCACCGTCGCCAGGCGGTGCACCTCGGCGAAAAGCAGGGCGTTGTCGTACGCGGCCATCGCCTGACCGGCCAGCGCCGCGATCACCTCGGCTTCCCCGGGTTCGGTCGCCGGGCCACCGAGCAGCAGGACGCCGAGCCGGGTGCCGCGCGCGGTGAGCGGAACGAGCCGCCAGCCGTCCGACGCCGCGGCGTCGCCGCCGGGCTCGGCACCGGCGATCCGGAGCAGCGAGGGCACCGTGGTGCACTCGGCCGTCAGGAACGGTTCGTCCGCGTACGCCAGCCCGGCGATCCCGGCCGGCATGTCGGTGATCCGGGCCTGGTGGGCGCCGGACGCGTCCCGGTACCGCACGGTCAGCGTCCGTGGTTCACCGGGCGCCTCCAGGACCAGGCAGGCGCGGCCGGTACGGCCGGTCCGCAACGCGCTGGTGATCAGCCGGTCCAGCACCTCGTCCGGCTCCAGCGTGGCGGCGAACCAGCCCATGGCCTCGCGCAGCATCTCGGCCAGATCGCGCTGCCGGTGTGCGGCGGCGACGGCGACCTCCAGCTGTGCGGTGCGGGCGGTCTCCAGCGAGATCGCGATCTGGTGCGTGATCGCCGTCAGGACGTCGACGTCACCACCGGAGAACACCCCTTTCGCCAGCCGGCTGTCGAGATAGACGACGCCGAGCAGGCGGTCGTCCAGGAGCACCGGGGCGGCGAGGATGCTGCGCAGCCCGAACTCCACCATGCTGGGGGTGCTGAGCACCTCGCCCTGTTCGGTGCCGGTGACGACCCGGGCCGTCCGGGCGGTGCGCACCTGCTCCACCACGGTGGTGCTGTAACCGGACACCTCGACCAGATCACGGCCGTGCGCGTCGCGACCGACATGCCCGCCCAGATCGGTGGCGGAATCCTCCTCCAGCAGCAGCAGGGCTCGCTCCGCGCCGAGGATCCGGATGGTCTCGTCGAGAGCGATCCGGGCCAGTTGCGCCGGGTCGAGCACCCGCGAGGCGGCCAGACTGACCTGTTGCAGCGCCGCCCAGCGCTGCGCCTCCCGATCGACGTGGACGCGTCCGCCGGGCTGTTCCGGGCCGGCCGGAGCCTCCAAGCCGAACTCGGCGATCAGCCGCTGCGCGCGATGCGGCCAGCCCTGCCGGTACGCCAGCGACAACGCGTAGCCGGCGCGACGGCGGGCATGTTCCGGCCGGCCCAGGGCGAGCAGCGCGTAGGCGGCCACCCGCGCGGCCTCGAACTCGACCAGGGGCGCGTCCACCGCGTGCAGCACGGGTGCGGCGGCGGCCAGCTGTTTCAGGCCCTTCTCCGGCCGACCGGCCATGACGCTGAGAGCGGCCGCACCGACGCGGTGGTGGGCCCGCAGGATGGGCCGGTAGGCGACCTGTCCCAGGGTGGTCACCGCCGCCCGGGCCGCGGCCAGCCGGGCCTCTCGGTGCTCCCCGGTGGAGAGATGGCATCGCTCCAGCTCGGCGTAGGCACGCAGGCAGTACAGGGTGTGCTGGGCCGGCAGCAGGTCACGGGGCCTGAGCCCGATGGCGTCGAAGCCGCTCATCGCGCTGTCGAAGTCGTCACCGAAGTCCTGCCGCTCGACCGCGGTCTGGAGTTTGCCGATCAGCAGGTCCACCCACTGATGCAGGGGGATGTCGTCGCCCTCGATCGCGGCCAGATGCCGGGCCGCCTCACCGGCACGGCCCCGCAGCGCCAGCAGGCAGGCGTCAGCGGCGACCACCGCGCTGCGGTTGCCCTGTCCGCTGGCCGTGGCACGGCGGCGGGCCCGGCCCAGGCCCTCCTCCGCGGCGGCCATGTCGCCGCGGAGCAGCCAGTCCCAGGAGAGCACGGCGTAGGCGTCCAGCGCGAGACCGAAGTCCAGCCAGCGATCGTGGTCGGCGAGCACCTGCTCGACGCTCTCCCCGTTGTCGCTGCCACCGCCGTGCCGGGCGACCGCGCGGCTCCAGGCCACCCGGGCCGCCAGTTGCCGGTCGCCCAGCCCTTCGGCCTGGCGCCGGCAGACCGCCGCCAGCGGAGCGGCGAGCGACGGCAGCCGGCTGAACTCGAGCAACAGGGCGATGGAACTCAGGGTCAGCACGCTCTCCGGTGAGCGGCCCGCGCGGACGGCCAGGTACGGGGCCCGCAGCGCGTAGATCACCGATCGGCGGGGTTGCAGCTCCCGGGTGTAGGCGCCGCCGAGGTTGTCGTAGATCGAGCAGAGCAGCAGGTAGCGCTCACGCTTGCGGCCGGTGGCGGTGCCGCGGCCGATTCCGGTGACCCGGATCAGCACGGTGACGAGCAGCAGCCACATCGTCGACAGCACCCGGGCCGGGCCGCTGCGGGGCAGGTCGGCGCCCAGTTCGGTGAGGGCCGCCTCGCCGGCGCGGATCTGTTCCGCGGTGTTCCATGCGGAGGTGTGCACCGCGCTGAGGCGGTACCACAACTTCGCCCGCCGGATCGGGTCCGTCGTCCTGGTCAGCGCCTCGTGCAGGGCACCGGCCGCATCCTCCAGGCGCGTCGCCTGGTGGTACGCGGTGGCCAGCAGTTCCTCGCACCCGGGGCCGGCCGTCGACCCCGCCTCACGTGCCACGGCCATGGCGTGTTCCAGGAACGTCACGGCGGTGTCCGGTGCGTGGTCGGCAAGCGCCAGGGCGCCTGCCGCGTGGCAGGCCGCGAACGTTCCGGCCGGGTCGTACCCCGGCGTCCCGTTCATCCGGTGACGAGCCGTCGCGTACACGGCCTGCGGGTCGGCGTCCGGGTGAGCGCCGCGGACGTCGGCGATCCGATCATGCAGGGCCCGCCGGGTCACGTCGTCGAGGTCGTCGGCCAGCACCTGCCGGATGCGCTCGTGCAGGAATCCGTAGGTGCCGTCGGCGTGCCGCTCCACCAGCGCGTGCCGGGCCGCCTCGGCCAGCACGCCGTCGACCACCCCCGGCGGCAACTCACTGACCGTGGCCAGAAGAGCCGCGTCGAACCGGTATCCGGAGACGGCCGCGGTGCCGAGCAGATGGCGGCCGCGGGCGTCCAGCGTGTCGATGCGCTGATGGACCAGCTCGGCGACGTCACCGGGGAGGTCAAGGACGTCGAGACCGGCCGTTTCGACGTGCCACTCCCCCCAGCGGACGGTGACCAGGCCGGCATCGATGATCGCCCGCACGTACTCGTACAGCAGATAGGGGTTGCCATGGCTGCGAGCGGTCAGCTTGGTAGCCAGTTCGAGGCTGACGGCCGATCCACCGTTGAGGGTGACGACGAGCTCGGCGACCGCCGCGGAGTCCAGCGGAGCCAGCACCACGGTGGCGAAACCATCACCCAGGCGCTCACCGAAGGCGTGTACGGCGGGCGCGCTCGCCGCGTCGTCACGCGCGGTCAGCAGCACCAGCAGCGGCACCTCGCCGATCGAGCCGGCCAGCTGTTCCATGACCCGTACCGTGGAACGGTCGAGCCACTGGACGTCGTCGAGATGCAGAACCATGCCTCCGGCACGGCGGGCCAGCAGGAGCAGGAAGTCGGCCACCGCGGCGGTCCAGCGTTCCTCGTCCAGGACCCCCTCGGGCGGGGCGGCCTCGGAGATCTGCGCCAGTGATCCGGACAGCGCCAGAACGATCCCGTCCGTGTCGTGCAACGCCAGGCGCAGATCCTGCAACGCGGCCGACGCGGTGACGTGGCCGGCGCCGCCGATCAGCTGCCGCACATAGTCGTCCACCGCGGCCCGCAGGGGGGCCAGCGGCTGAGTCTCGATGCGGGAGCCGCCACCGCGAAGGACCGGGTGCCGGTCCGGCAGCCGGCCGGTCAGTTCCCGGGCCAGACGGCTCTTGCCGCTGCCGGGCGCGCCGCTGATCACGACGATGCCGCCGTGCCCCTGCACGGCCCGGTTCCACCGCTCACCCAGTTCGGCCAGTTCGGCGTCGCGGCCGGCCAGCGGCGTATCCGCGGCGGCTCCCGGGACCCCGGTGGCGGGGTCGCACGGCGGCACGCCGGCGATCCGGCTCAGCCGCGCGTGCAACTCGTCCGCGTTCCGCAGCCGGTCGTCGGGGTCCTTGGCCAGCAGCCCGACGATGACGTCCGCGAGCGCCGGCGACAGGTGCGGTGCCGCCTGCCGCGGGTCCGGAACCGGTGCCACCGCGTGCAGCCGGAGCAACTCGCCGAGATCCGCCGCCTCGTACGGCGGGCGCCCCGTCGCGCACTCGAACAGAACGACCCCGAACGAGTAGAGATCGGCGCGGAGGTCCACCGGGCGGTGCACCATGCCGCTCTGTTCCGGCGCGGTGTACGTCGCCGTTCCGGCCATCCGGTCCCCCGGAGCCGAGCAGCGCATCCGCGACCCGAGGGAGAAGTCGGTCAGGTGCACCCGGCCGTCGCCGGCGAGCAGCACGCTGTCCGGTTTGATGTCACCGTGCATGAGACCGGCCCCGTGCGCCGCCCGCAGCGCCCCGGCCAGGCCGACGGCCAGATCGAGGAGTGCCTCGGCCGGCATCGGCCCGGCCCGGAGCGCGTCCGTGAGCGGGCGGCCCTCGACCAGGTCCATCACCAGGTACGGGCGGTCGTCGACGACACCCACGTCATGAACCCGCGGGAGCCCCGGATGGACGGCCCTGGCGAGCCGGGCGGCCTCCCGCCGCAGCGCGGCGAGGAAGGGCTCCGGTTCGCTCTCGGGGTGGAACAGCTTGACCGCGTACTGCTCGTCGCCGCGCCCGATCCGGTACACGACCGCTTGACCACCGGATCCCAGCTCGCCCAGGACGGTGAACCCCGCGGGGCACAGGCGCGCCACGGCGTCGGCCACCGGGGCAGGTGCGACAACGCTCATGTCTGTCCATCGGCCGCGGCAGGCGTGTCTTGAGACTTGCCGCCACGGATCGCGGCCCGGCAGCACCGGACGGCGGCCGTCCGCGACGGTTCACGCCGCGGCGGTCAGGCGCTGCCGGGCGAGCAACTCGGTGATCTTCCCGGCCTCCATCGGCCGGCCCAGGTGATAGCCCTGCCCGACGGTGTAGCCGAGCGTCCGGAGCCGCTGCACCTGCTCCTCGTTCTCGATGCCCTCGGCGACCGTGTCGAGGCCGAAGGCGCTGGCGAGCTGGGCCACCGCCCGGGCGACCGCCTGGCCGGCATCGTTGCCGGGCGTTCCCGGATGTTCCAGTTCGATACCGTCCACGAACGACTTGTCGAGCTTCACCATGGCTGCCGGGAAGGTCCGGAGCAGGCTCAGTGACGATTCGCCCGTACCGAAGTCGTCGAGCGCCAGCCGGACACCGATCGCGTGAATCTCGTGCAGGACCCGTGAGACCTGCGGGCCGCGCAGCACCGCGGACTCGGTCAGCTCCAGCACCAGCCGGCCGGCGGGCAGTCCGCTGTCGGCGAGCGCCGCCTTGACGTCGCCGACGAAGTCGGGATCGTGCAGCTGCCGTACCGAAACGTTGGGTGACGCCTTCTCCAGGGCGTGCGGGCCGAACTCGGCGAGCCAGGCGGCCGCCTGCCGGCAGGTCTCGCGCAGCACGAAACGACCGAGCGGGACGATGAGGCCGGTACGCTCGGCCGCCGGGATGAACTCCAGCGGCGGCACCAGGCCGCGCTGCGGGTGCTGCCACCGCACCAGCGCCTCGACACCGATCAGGCGGCGATCGGCCAACCTGACGATGGGCTGGTAGAGCAGCCGGAACTCGCCGGCGTCCAGTGCCCGGCGCAGCTCGCCGCCGAGCCGGACATCGGTGAAGACCGGCTGCTGCAGGTCGGCGGTGTACCGCACCCAGTTGCCCTTGCCCCGCTGCTTGGCGGTGTAGAGGGCGATGTCGGCATCACGGAGCAGACTGCTCGCCGCGGTGCCGGAGGGCGCGGTCGCGATGCCGATGCTGGCGTGCACCAGCAGCCGGTGCACGCTGATCGGTACCTCGAAGGCGGTCATGATCCGCTGCGCCAGCGGGTCGCCCGCCTGCCGCGGCCCGGTCACCAGCACGGCGAACTCGTCACCGCCGAGGCGCACCACGCGGCCGTCGTCACCCGTCGCGTCAGAAAGCGTCCCGGCGAACGCGACGAGCAACTCGTCGCCGACGTCATGGCCCAGGGAATCGTTGACGGTCTTGAAGTCGTCGAGGTCGACCAGCAGCACCGTCGCGTCGCCGGTGGCGAGTACCTGCACCAGCCATTCCCGGAACAGAGCACGGTTGGCCAGGCCGGTCAGCGGATCGTGGGTGGCCTCGTGGCGTGCGCGCCGCTCGGACTCCTCACGTTCTCGCAGCAGGCGGCCGTTCTCGCGCATCACCAGGTACTGCCGGATCATGACGAGCATGATGACGGCCACGGCCGTCGCTGCCGCCACCCGCTCGGCGGTGGCGGCCGGGTGCAGCAGCACGTCGACCACCGGCACCTGCACCGCGGCCACCGCCAGGTAGGGCAACCAGGTGTTGGGCCGCCGGGGCGGGGCGCCGGCCGAGATCCACTGCCGGTGGACGGCCAGCACCAGGAGCACCGGTACCACCGGCAGGGCCAGCGCCTGCGCCGCCGCGGGCCAGTCGGGGCCACCGTTGACCCCGATCATCGCCACCACCGCTCCGACCAGGCCCATGGCCGCGAGGAGCCGCACCGCGACCCGGTCGACCGGACCGCCGTTGATGTACGAGACCTTCGTGATGCTGCCGGCCGCCAGTACGAACGCCAGCAGGGTCATCGTCACCAGCGGCCGGCCCCGCAGCTCGGGCGTGTCGATCAGCGGTGCCAGCCCGAAGTGGTACAGCACGCCGGCGCAGCCGAGGAACGCGATCGCGCGGTCCAGCCATTGCCGGCCCAGCTCGTAGCGGGTGGCGACCCCGAGAGGCACACGCGCGACCGCATGGATCGCGACGAGCATCCCGCCGCAGACGCCCACGGTTCCGGCGATCGGCATGGCAGGGTAGTCCGGGGCGCTGCGGAAGGCCGCGACGGCCAGCGCGGAGTACCCGCCGAACAGCAGCAGGCAACCGCCGAACAGCTGCCACCAGAAGCGGGCCGCCGCCGGCGCCAGCGGCACCGTGCGGACCATCCGCAGGATCGCGAACGCGGCCACCGCCAGTCCGGCCGGCATGAAGAGGTACGCGGTGGCCTTGTCGCCGTGCCCGCCGGCCGACCACCGGATGAACCACAGCACACCGAGCAACGCGGTACCGGCCGTGAGGGCGAGTTGAAGCCACGGCCCTCGGCGGAAGTTCCCCATGTCGGTACTCATCGGCGGCTGTCGGATGTTGTGAAGGAAGCCGCCCGCTATCGTTCCGGCGTGCTCATCCTGCTCCCGCCCTCCGAGGGTAAGACCCCGGCCACGGCCGGTGACCCCGTCGACCCGTCGTCGCTGTGGCTGCCGCCCCTGGCCGCCGCGCGCGCCCGGGTGCTCGCCCGCCTGGTCGCCCTGTGCCGGCGCAGCAGCGCGCGATCGATCGCGGACACCCTGGCCGTGCTGGGGCTCAGCGAGGGACAGCGCGGCGAGATCACGCGCAACGCCGAGCTGCCGGTGGCACCGGCCGCCCCGGCCTCGGAGGTGTACACCGGGGTGCTCTACGAGGCGCTCGGCATCCGGGAGCTGGACGAGTCCGCCGTCGCCTGGCTCGACGAGCGGGCGGTCGTCTTCTCCGGCCTGTGGGGCGTGGTGCGCCTCGGCGACCGGATCCCGGCGTACCGCTGCTCGGTGGGTGTCACGCTGCCCGCACCGGTGGGTGGGCTCACGGCGTACTGGAAGAAGGCTCTGAAGCCCGCCCTCGACCGGGCGTGCGCCGGGACGCCGGTGCTGGACCTGCGGTCCGGCGCCTATGCCGCGATGTGGACGCCGGGCCCGGAGGCGGCCGCGCTGCGGGTGCTGCACGAGCGGGTCGTCGACGGCGTGGCCAGGCGGTCCGTGGTGAGCCACTTCAACAAGGCCACCAAGGGCCGCCTGGTGCGTGCGCTGGCCGCCGAGCGGGCCGCGCCCGGCTCGGTGGACGAGCTGGTCACGGCCCTGCGGGACCTGAAGTTCACGGTCGAGGAACGCCCCGCGCCGGCCGGCCGGGCCCGGCAGCTCGACGTCGTCGTGGCCGAGCTCTGACCACCGTCATTCAGCGGACAGGATGTCGACGACGAACCGCAGGTCGCCCTTCTCCGGCCCGTAGGCGAGGGCCTGCGGCACGTCCAGCTGGATCCGGCTGCCCACCTTCTGGCCGGGGATGCCCTTGTCCCAGCCCTGGATCAGCTGACCGGTGCCGACCCGGAAGCTGATCGGCTTCGACCGGCCGCTCTCCCAGGACGAGTCCATCTGCTCGCCGGAGGTGTACCCGACCAGCTTGTAGTTGACCGTGATGGTCTGGCCCGCCTTGACCACCTCGCCGTTGCCCGGCACCAGCTCCTTGATCACGAGATCGGTGAGGGTGCCGGACCCGGTCGGGATCTGGGGCTCCTGCGTGAGCGGGTCGGCCGAGGCGGCGGGCGCGGCGGCCGGCACCGGGTCCCCGTCGTTGCGCACGACGAAGAAGACGACCACGAGCACGACGAAGACGAGCACGCCGCTGAGCACCCCGGCTATCGCCTGGCCGCGATGGGTGCTGGTGGAACTGGTCTTGTCACTCATACGTCGCTCTCCCGGTCGGACGAGTCGGAAACTTCGGACACGCTACTCGTAACCGGGACCAATACGGTTAAGAACCTCCTCCGAATCGCCGATGCAGGCGATCGGCCGTAAGGACCTGACCCGCCTCCCCCTCTTCACCCGGGGCCGGGGAGATGAGATCGTTTAGCGCCCTGCCCGCCCCGCCCGATCTGGAGGATCCTTGCCCCTGCTCGATCCCGGTCGGCGGCGTCAGTGGCGGCAACACGTGGAACCGGCCGCCGTGATCCTGGCCGGCGTGCTCGCCGCGACAACCGTCGGCGTGATCATCCACAGCCGCGCGACCCACGGCGACCCGCCGGCCGCCGCCGCGCCCACGGTCGCCGCGCCGACCGCCGAGCAGGTCCCGATCCCGCTGCCGAGCGCCACCCCGACACCGTCGATGACACCGATCGACTCGATCGTCGTCGAGCGGGTGCCGGTGGCCGCGACCGTCGACCTGGACGCCGAGGGCACCGTCGACTGGGTGCACTGGGGCGAACAGGGCCGGTTCTCCCTCGAACGCGACCGGGGTGGCGACTTCACGATCCTCGAGGGCACCCCCGGCGAGTCCCGGCAGCGGCACACCGCCAGCCCGGAACGGTTCACCTGGACCGGCGGCGAACCGATGGCCGCCTCCTCCGGGGTCACCAGCGGCATCCGTACCTGCGGTGCCGGCAACGGGTTCACCCTCTCCGCACCGGCGACAACCGGATCCCACACCCTCAAGCTGTACGTCGGCGTGATCGAGGCCCGGGGCAGCCTGCGCCTTCGACTCAGCACCGGCGGCGAGGCGTACATCGATCACTTCGAAGGCCGCGGCGACTCGATGGCGACGACCGCCTATGTCGTCTCGTACCGTGCGTCAGGAACTGGCAAGATCTCGATCAAGTGGATCACCGACGCGGCCTTCGACGAAGACTGCGGCGGCGTGGCCCTCCAGGCCGCGACCCTGAGCTGAACTGCTCCACTCTTGTGAATCCGGAAAGGGGAACCCTGTGTTCGCGGGCTGGGGATCGCGGGTCGCCCGCCTGAGATGGCCGGTGCTCATCGTCGCGCTCGTCGCGGTGATCGGATCCGGCATCTGGGGCTTCGGCGTTTTCGGTCAACTCACCGAGGGTGGATACAACGACCCACGGAGCGAGTCGGCACGGGCCGCCGAGACGGTGGCCACCGCGACCGGCGAGCAGGGCGGTGACGTCATCGCCATCTACACGCCCGACCAGGGCACCATCGACGACGCCGCGCTCACCAAACGCGTCAAGGAACGGCTCGCGGCACTGCCCGGGTCGGCCGTCGAGTCGCACAGCTCGTACTGGGACGCCAAGGCCCCCGCCTTCGCCGCCGAGGACAAGTCCAGCGCCGTCGCGATCATCACCCTGAAAGGCGACGACGAGGCCGCCAAGACGGAGTCGTACCGTGACATCGAGGACGCCCTCACGGTCCCCGGCGCGAAGGTCGAACTGGCCGGCGGCATCCCGCTCAGCCACGCCTCGTCCGAGCGCTCCACCGACGACCTGGCCTTCGCCGAGATGGTGTCGCTGCCCATCGTCCTGATCCTTCTGCTGATCATTTTCGGCTCGCTGGTCGCCGCCTCCCTGCCGGTCCTCGTCGGCGGCGCCGCCGTCCTCGGCTCCCTCGGTGTGCTGCACGCCATCGGGCTCGTCTACGAGGTCAACTCGTTCGCGATCAACGTGGCCAGCCTCCTCGGCCTCGGCATGGCGATCGACTACGGCCTGTTCATGGTCGGCCGGTTCCGGGAGGAACAGGCCGTCCACGACACCGCCGAAGCGGTCCGCCGCACCGTGGCCACCGCCGGGCGCACCGTCGTCTTCTCCGCCACCCTGCTGATGACCGCCCTCGCCGGGCTGCTGCTGTTCCCGCAGGACTTCCTCAAATCCCTGGCGTACGGCGGGCTCGCCGCCGTCTTCCTGGCCATGCTGCTGTCGCTGACCCTGCTGCCGGCGCTGCTCGCCATCCTCGGCCCGCGCGTCGACCTCGTCCCGGTCCGGCTGCCCCGCTTCACCCGGGGCGACGGCGGCGGCTGGGAACGGCTCGCCGGAATGGTCCTGCGGCGGCCGGTGCTCGTGGCCGTACCCATCTTCGCCGCCCTCGTGGTCCTCGCCCTGCCGATCGCCGACGCCCGCTTCGGCGAGAACGACGAACGGCAGCTTCCCGCCGGTGACCCGTCCCGCGTCGCGATCGAGACGCTCAAAGCCGACTACCCGCAGTTCAGCTCGGACGGCGTACAGGTCGTCGTCCGCGCCACCGACGGCAAGAAGCCGGACGTCAAGGCGTTCAGCGAAACCGCCGGGAAGGTCGCCGGCGTGGAGAAGGTCGCCACCACCGGCGGCAACGGCAAGGACGTCGTCGTCCTCACCGCCGACCTGAAGAGCACCGACATGTTCAGCGACGAGGCCCGGGACGCCGTCGACGCGCTCCGCGCCCTCGAACCGCCGACCCGCACCGAACTGCTCGTCGGCGGCGTCACCGCCCGCAACGTCGACAGCCTCGAGGCGATCGGCGACCGGCTGCCCCTCATGATCGGCCTGCTCGCCGGCGCCACGCTGGTGCTGATGTTCCTGGCCTTCGGCTCCGTCCTGCTGCCGATCAAGGCCGTCGTGATGAGCGCGCTCAGCCTCACCGCGACCTTCGGCATCCTCATCTGGATCTTCCAGGAGGGCCACGGCGCCTCCCTGCTCAACGTCACACCGACACCGCTGGAAGCCGGCATCGTCGTCCTGATGGCGGCCGTGGTCTTCGGCCTCTCCACCGACTACGAGGTGTTCCTGCTCTCCCGCATGGTCGAGGCCCGGTTGCGGGGCGCCACCACCCATCAGGCCGTCACCATCGGCCTCAGCCGTACCGGCCGGGTCATCAGCGCGGCAGCGCTGCTCCTCATCGTCGTCACCGGCGCGTTCGCGCTGTCGTCGGTCACGACCATGCGGTTCATCGGCGTCGGCATGATCGTCGCGCTGGTGCTGGACGCCACCGTGGTCCGCGTCCTGCTCGTCCCCGCCGTACTCGCCGTCCTGGGCGACGCCTCCTGGTGGGCCCCCGGACCGCTGCGGCGCCTGCAGGAGAAAGCCGGCCTCGCCGAATACGCGGGCGAGGAGGAACCGGGTGGGAAGCACGCGTGGCGCCCGGACGACCCCGCCATGGAGGAGACCACCGTCCTCGACGGGACGCTGCTGGCCCGCGCCCTCCCCGCTGGGCCGGACCGGGCCGCGCTGCCATCCGGGGGGACCGAGGTGTCCAGCACGGTCGTGCTCGACTACGAGGCGGTCCTCGACTACCTCTCCGAGAAGGAGGGGGCCGCGGTCCGGGCAGGCGGTCTGCTTCCGGAGCGTTCCCTTTCCTCCGGCGGTACGGGGACTTCCTCCACCGGTACCGACGCCTCCTCCACCGGTACCGACGCGCCCTCCACCGGTACGGACACCTCCTCCGGCGGTACGGAGACTTCCTCCGGTGCGGGGACGGAGGAGCCGGAAGGACCCGGACGTCATCGTGACCCGGACTCCTTCTCGCCGGAGCCGGACTCCGTCGACGTCTCGTCCTCCGCGCCGGAGCGCACCAGCCCCGAAGATCTCTGGGCCGAGGTGGAGGCCACCCTCGCCGCAGGCGTCGAGCTCAGCAGGCCGGACCCTGAATCCACCGACGCGGCCCCGGCCGGTAATCGTCCGTCCACCGGTGGCCCGGACCCGGCCGCCACTCACGTCCTGCACCTGCCCGGCGCCCCGGAATCCGAGGACGCCCCCCGGTCCGGCGGCGACGCGTCGGTGACGCAGGTCCTGCATCTGCCGCCGGACGCCGGCCCGTCCGCCTCCCCGACTTCGCCGGACTCCGACGAGCCCGGTACCTCCCCGGCCCCGCCGGCCACCGCCGTTTCTGATGCCAGGCCCGCCGAGCTCCCCGGCACGGCGGAGTCCAGCGAGGGTGTCTTCTCCGGTGCCTCCATCGCAGAGAGCGTCACGGACCCCGCTACGTCTCCCGGCGACCGGTTCTTCTCCGGCCCTGCCGACGTCTCCACAAGCGATGTCCCCGGCCTCTACGAGTCCGACCATCCCGGCCTCGCCGTGGGCAACACCCACGGCCCCGCCGCAACCGACCGCCCCGGCCCCGCCGGCCTCGCCGCAACCGACCACCCCGGCCTCGCCGTGGGCGACACCCCCGGTCTCTCTGCAAGCGACACCCACGGCCTCTCCGTAACCGACCGCTCCAGCCTCTCCGCAAGCGACGCCCACGGCCGCTCCGTGGGCGAGGCCGCCGAGAGGGGCGGCGACGGTTCCACCGATTCCGTCGTGGGCGGGCTCTTCGCAGCCACCTCTTCCGGTCGGGATCTCGCCGTGCCGGAGGCTGCCCTCACCGGGACCGACAGGGTCACCGAAGCCGCGGAATCCCCGCTGAGCGGGCCTGACGCCGATGCTGACAGCGACGTATCGGCTGGTGCTGTTCCGCTCGCGACAACTGAACCGGTCCCGGCCTCGCCACCGGCTGCCGGGTCCTCGTTCGGCGTCCCGGAGACGACCGCGTCACCGGAGGACACCGCTCAGGCCGCCTCGTCGGCCACCTGGTCGCCGGAGCCGGAGATCTTCTCGGCGACGGTCTACACCGGGCTGTTCGCCGAGGAGACGGTCCGGGCCGCCACACCCGACCCGGTTGAAGAGTCCGCGACGGTCCCGGCGGCCACACCGGACCCGGTTCAAGAAGCCACAACGGTCCCGGCGGCCACAGCCGACCCGGTTCAAGAATTCGCAGCGGCCTCCGACAGCTCGGGCGCCCCGGTCGAGGCAGGGGACGTAACCGCCCTGCACCAGGTGGCCATCGACCCGGCCACCGCGAGCATCCCAGAGGGTCCCGTCGGAGTGGCGACCGTCGAGGACACCGCAGGCAGTTCCTCCGCACCTGCCGGCACCGACGAGACGGGTCGGGTCGCCGGATTCCCCACTGTGGCCATGGGCCGCGCGGCCGTCGATCCTGAGACTCCCGCCCCCACTACGACTGCGGGCCACGCGGCCGTCGATCCTGAAGCTCCCGCAGCCCTCACCCCCATCGAAGTTACTACCGAGAGCGCGCTGTTCGGATCCCCAGCGTCCGCCTCCTTCGAAGCGGCTTGGAGCAGCTTCACGTCCATCGGCGAGGAGCCGGCGCCCGGCAAAGACTCCGTGCCCGGCGGTGTGTCACCGATCAGTGACGAGCCGGCGCCCGGCGGCGGGTCGGCACCCAGCGTCGGGGCACCCGCTGACCGGCCGACACCCGCTGACCGGCCGACACCCGCTGCGGGGTCGGCACCCGTTGACGGGCCGGCGCCCGCTGAGGGGCCGGCGACCAGCGAACCCTGGGCTGACCGCCTCGTGACACCCGTCGCGAATCCCACCCCGCCCGCCTCCGGTGACGGACCGGACCAGGACCCGTTCTCCTGGCGATCCGACCCCCGCCTGTCCAATCTGTCGGAACCGGATCCCTTCCCCTGGCTGGACCGCTTCGGCGCCGAGCCGCGCACCTCAGAAACCTCCCCGAGGCCCGACGCCCACCTGCCGCACCCGCTACCCGGACGGGTCGGCCGCGAGCGCCCGCAGACTCTCGACGACCTGCTGGCCGGCATCCCGGCAGCGCGTGACGTGACGCCTGCTCCACCGGGCCGCACGGTTCCGGACGCGACCGTCCCCGCGGTGCCGGACATGACCGTCCCGGCAGTGCCGGACGTGACTGCCCCGGCAGTGCCGCCGATCACTGAAGCGGCTTTGACCGCGCGCCCGGAGAGCCTCGGCGATCTGCCTGCTCCGGTGAGTCCGGCTGCTCGGCCGCACCGGCCGCAGAGCCTGGCCGACCTACCCCCTCGCCCGCCGACAACGGACGAGCCGTCGGCCGTCCCCTCCGGTGACCCGACCACGCCCGTGAGCCGGCCGGCCGAACCCGGCCCCACCACGACGGTCGAGCCGGCCGCTGACTCCGGCGAGCCGGCCGCACCCACGGATCGGCCCGCCGAGTCGTCCACCGGGTTCATCGAGCCGGCCTCAGGTGACAGCCTGCCCACCAGCCCGATCGAGCCGGCCGCGGTCACCACCGGGCATCAGGAGCTCGCCGGACCCGCCGAGCCGATGTTCCCGTCAGCACAGGAGCAGGTCACGGCCCTGCCAGCGGCCGCCATGCCCACCGCACCGGCCGGGACGCCCCTGCCGGACCATGTCCGGAACGCTGCCGCGGACGACCGGGCAGAGGCCAACGGCGCGCTGCTGGACCTCGGTCTCGCCGGCCAGGGCGAACAGGCGACCGCGGTCCCTGACCCGGCGCCTCTCCGCGGGTCGGGCGACACGACCCCCGGTACCGCCGACGACGCTGTCAGCGAGGCAACCCGGGAACCCGCCGACGCCGTCGCGGCCGAAAGCATCTCGCCGCTCTCCGCGGAGACGACCGCCGGCGCCGAGCCGGTGGATGAGGTCGGGTCGCCCGCCGCAACGCCGGAGCCGGGAGCCGCCGCGGTCACCGGCGCAGCGGAACCGGTGCACCGCCCGCAGACCCTCGACGAGTGGCTGAGCGGTGCCACCGCTGCCGACCCGGCACCGGCCCAGCGTCCGCAGACTCTGCAGGACGCTCCTGCTTCCCGGCCCCGAACCCTGGCGGATGCCCCGGCCGGTCCGGGCGCCCCGGTGCACCAGCCGGCGGCGGAGCACCCGCCCGTGGGCCGCCGGCCGCAGAGCCTGGGCGACCTCCCGCCTCCCGCGGACCGCCGCCCGCAGACGCTTGGCGACCTCGCCTCCGCCTCGGCCGGTTCCGCCGCACCGGTTAGCCCGTCCGGCCGGGCACACCGCCCGCGGACACTTGACGAGTGGCTGAGCGGCGGCGACCCGGCGACCGCCGGTGGAGGTGCCCCGGCCGGAGTCGCGGCCACCACCGGGACGTATCCCGCTCAGCCGGCCGAAGGGCCCGCCGAGCCGGTGGCCACCGCGGACGAGGCGGCCGCCGCCGACGCCGGCGCGTGGGGCGTCGCGGAGCCGGACCGGAACGAAGCCGAGTACCTTCGCGGCCGCCGCCCGGAGACTCTGGACGACCGGCTTCGGGGCACGGTACGCCCGTCGACTCTCGCCGATCACCTGCCGGAGCACGGGCGGACGGCAGCCCGGCGTCCCCCGAACGGCGGGCCGTCGTGGGCTGGTGTGTCGGGCGAGCACCCGTACGATCGCCAGGCCCGCCGCCCGGCTTCCCTGGCGGATCACCCGGGTCAGGCCCTGCCTGGTCAGGAGCCCGGGCCGGAGGAGCCGGACGCCGATCGGTGAGCAAGTACTTGACGGCGGCGCCGGACGGCCGATAGGACCGCCGGTGGGTCCGGGCGCCGCCGGAAGTACAGTGCGTGCGGGCAGGAACAGAGGGGGACGTACGAAATGACCGGCATCGACCCGGACGCCGTGGGTGTGGATCCGGACCGTCTCGAGGTCTGTCTCGCGGTCTTGGCCGAGGTGGAGTCGCTGCAGCCGGACCACCCGGACGCGGTGCGGGTACGGCGGGCGACCGCGGGCCTGTTCAAGACGGTGAAGGTGCAGCGCCGCAAGGAGCGCCGGCAGGCGGTCCTCGCCAACGATCGCGCGGTGACGGCGGCGACCGCGACCGGCGCGCCGGGCCGGATCGACGACGAGACGGCGGGCATTCCGCTGCAGAGCTCGGTCCGCGGCGCGACGGCCGGTGTGCTGAAGCAGGCCCGTGGCTGTTACGTGTGCAAGCAGCGGTTCACCGTGGTGGACGCGTTCTATCACCAGCTCTGCCCCTCGTGTGCGGAGCTGAACCACTCGCGCCGCGACGCGCGTACCGACCTGACCGGGCGGACGGCGCTGCTCACCGGTGGCCGGGCCAAGATCGGTATGTACATCGCGTTGCGTCTGCTGCGCGACGGCGCGGACCTGACGATCACGACCCGGTTCCCGCACGACGCGGTCCGCCGGTTCGCGGCGATGCCGGACAGCGCCGACTGGCTGCACCGGCTGCGGGTGGTCGGCATCGATCTGCGCGATCCGGCGCAGGTCGTCGGCCTGGCCGAGTCGGTCGCGGCCCGCGGGCCGCTGGACATTCTGATCAACAACGCGGCCCAGACGGTACGCCGTACCGCGGGGGCCTATTCCGAGCTAGTGGCCGCCGAGTCGGCGCCGCTGCCCGACGGTCCCCTGCCCGAGCTGGAGTTCTTCGGTGGCGCCGCGCAGATCGGCTCGTCGCCGGCTGCGGCGCTGACGGCGGCGCACCCGCCGACGCTGTCCGCGAAGGAGGTCACCGAGATGGCGCTGACCGCCCGTTCGGTCGCGATTGACGCGGGTGGCCTGGTGCCGGACCTGGTGTCGACGAACAGCTGGAGCGACCGGGTGCACGAGGTGGCGCCGCTGGAGCTGCTGGAGGTGCAGCTCTGCAACGTGACCGCACCGTTCATCCTGGTCAGCCGCCTACGGCCGGCCATGACGGCATCAAAATTCCCCCGGCGGTACGTGGTGAACGTGTCCGCCATGGAGGGCATCTTCAGCCGGGGTTACAAGGGTGCCGGGCACCCGCACACGAACATGGCGAAGGCCGCGTTGAACATGCTGACCCGTACCAGCGCGGACGACATGTTCGCCGACGGCATCCTGATGACCAGTGTCGACACCGGCTGGATCACCGACGAGCGCCCGCATCCGACGAAGATGCGCCTGCACGAGGAGGGCTTCCACGCCCCGCTCGACCTGGTCGACGGGGCGGCCCGGGTGTATGACCCGATCGTCCGCGGCGAGCGTGGCGAGAACGTGTACGGCTGTTTCCTGAAGGACTACGTCCCCGTCGCGTGGTGACCGTTCCCGGCGGACGACAAGCGAATCGGGCCGCACCGTGAGGTGCGGCCCGTTCGTTCTGAAGGGACAAACCTGCGCGAGGCAGGTACTACGGGGCGCCGATACCCGGAGGGCCGCCCGGGCCACCACCGCCGGGGAAGCCACCGGGCGCACCACCTGGGAAGCCACCACCCGGAGCACCGGCGCCACCGGGGAAGCCACCGGGCGCACCGCCCGGGAAGCCACCACCCGGAGCACCGCCACCCGGGAAGCCGCCGGGGAAGCCACCACCCGGGAAGCCACCACCGGGAGCACCGCCCGGAGCCCCACCTGGAGCGCCACCAGGCGCACCACCAGGCGCCCCACCCGGAGCACCACCAGGCGCCCCACCCGGAGCACCACCCGGAGCACCACCAGGCGCCCCACCAGGAGCACCACCCGGAGCACCACCAGGAGCACCACCAGGCGCCCCACCCGGAGCACCACCAGGCGCCCCACCCGGAGCACCACCCGGAGCACCACCAGGCGCCCCACCAGGAGCACCACCAGGCGCCCCACCAGGAGCACCACCAGGCGCCCCACCAGGAGCACCACCAGGCGCCCCACCA